>NZ_JANJEP010000003.1:0-453508 GCF_044778325.1 Acinetobacter sp. BD54
TAATCACAAGTAACTGTTTTTCAACAAGTTTATATCTGCATCACCGCCGATGGATGTGCATTATAGACCATTAATAACCCTTTGCAACCCCTTTTTATAGCAATTCATATCAAGCGGTCGTTTTTTACCCAAAAATAATAAAAATATTCATTTTTTATATAAACACGGTTGTAAAAGCAGCAATTTATCGAGCATTTTTTCGTTTTGATTCTTTTCTTGCCATCTTAAAGGTCGACAATCAATGTATTCACAATATCCACCTTCTCCTTGAAGACATTGATCATTCCAACTTAATTGATAACGAAAACTTCCTATGTATCCAGCAGCTAACCCAAATTTGTAATCACCACGACTTTCACCATAGAGTTCAAAAATAACTTTTCCATTTTTTTTACATTGCCAAGAAAACTCTCGTGGTAAATACATTTCTCGCCCATGCGGTGTTTCAACTTTTGGATAAACCCGGTGGATGTGAAAATTAACATCTTCGGTAAACGTGACGGGCTGCTTTCCTAGTTCTTGAATATCTAAACGTGAAAATAGAATGATATTCCACTGATTTCTTATTTGAGAAAGTGTAACTTGAGTTGATTCATTCAAATTAATAATGTGGCAGGTATAAAAACATAAAGATAAAAAAGGTAAATGTAAGGCTCGAGCATGTTTAAATCGGCCTAATCCATTGACCTCATATTTCTGTCCTTTATATAAAATCTCACCTTCACAGTGGCACAAAATAGACCAGTAGTCAGATATTCCCCACTGCAATGCTGATGAATTCGAAATATCATAAGGAGTTTGGACGATTAAATCACAACTCATTTCAGAATCGATTCGTCTAAGCTGAACTCTTGGGATTTGCCACTCAATAAGATCAGTTTTATCGAATTGATACCGACTAGGATTAAGCTGACATTGGCGTCGAATGGAATAAGTTTTTAAGTGCCCTACACTATGTAAGCTATTGCTAACCAGTACAGTTGCTGTATCAACTGCAGAAGTCACAATACCATTTGCGTTATAGCAAAGAGGGATTCTAGGCTGTCCGATCAGACTAATGTAATTAAAGTAACGAAGTGGTGCAGGCAGGTTAGGAAGAATTAAACCTTGATAGACAACTTTAAAAAAACCTCTGGCGGGCTGATAGACAACTCCCCCATTTGAGTTGAGGCTCAGTTGCTGTAATTGATTTTTTTCACTTATCAACTTAGGCATACCGAACCTCATCTAATTTTATGTTTTGATGGTCTCGTTATTTTTTTTAGCTAAAAGTGTGGTAACAAAACCTGATAGAGCATAGATGATTGATACAATCAAAATACCCATTGGAATATTATAAGTGATTGCTGCAAAAATCAGTACTACTGGCAACATAACTACAAAAGGAACACGCTTACGATCCATTTGCTTAAATGAATAATATTTAATATTAGAAATCATAAGTAGTCCTACAACCACCATGATGACCGCGTTAATGGTTTGAATAGCAATATCGCGTAAATCAAAAATGAACGGATAATCACGAGCTACCCATACGAGTGAAATAATGATAATCGCGGCGAGTGGACTAGCAATACCAATAAAATAGCGCTTATCAACCACTCCAATCTGAACATTAAATCGTGCTAAACGGAACGCGGCACAAGCGGTATAAACAAAACAGCATGCCAAACCGATACGGCCTAAGTCATGTAGACTCCAGCTATACATTAGCATTGCTGGCGCTACACCAAATGCTAACAAATCTGATAAAGAGTCATATTGCTCACCAAAAGCACTTTGGGCACCAATAGCTCTGGCAACGCGTCCATCTAACCCATCAAATAATGCTGCAAGAAAAATGGCATAAATCGCTTGAGCAAATTCGCCATTCATACTTGCAATAATGGAATAGAAACCAGACAACAAAGCGGCTGTCGTGATTAAGTTAGGCCAAAGGTAAATACCTCTGCGCTTCACTTTTTGTCCTTCCGGATTATCTTCTTCTTCAACCACTTCGAACGTAATCCCATCAAAAGAATGTTCATTATGAGTTAAATCTTGCTCTGGTTTAGGCGCATTTGTCATTATTTTCTATTCCAAACATGTGCATTGATTTAGATTAATTATTACTCACCCACTAACCAGCGTACAGCGGCATGACCACCTGTTTCTTGCATACGTAAGTGAGGGAATAACCATTGTAGGGCTTGATCTGCTTGTTCGGAGAACTGCCAAGGTGGGTTAATTACTAACAATCCACAACCATTCAAACCTACAGGTGTGTCATCTGGCCAAACACAAATTTCACAGATTAATTGACGGCGAATTCCAGTTTTAAACATTTTCTTTTCAAAACGTTCAATCATTGCGCGATCTTTAATTGGATACCAAACCGCGAAGACACCTGTTGGCCATTTTTTATAAGCGCTTTGTAAAAGTTCAACCAATTGCGGGAAATCCTTACGCTCTAATTCGTAAGGCGGATCAATCATCACTAAACCACGCTTTTCCTTTGGTGGAATTACGGCAAGCAAGCCTTCATATGCATCACGCTCATGCAAGCCCGCACGTTTATCATGAATGTTATGGCGTAATTGCTGAAATACATCACGCTGCATTTCAAATATTGTAGCCTTATCAATTTCACGCATACCTTGCAAAGCAAACCACGGAGAGCCCGGATAACTTCCCTTACCTTCTTGAGCACGTAATTCTTCTACAAGTTTTAGGTATTGCTGGATGGCTTCAGGAGCTTGGCGCTTTTCCATGTCCGAAAGCTGTACAAGACGATGAATACCTGTTAGGAATTCTCCTGACTTTTGTGCAGGTGCCTGAGATAGATCATATTTTCCTGCACCTCCATGCGTATCGATATAACGATAAGGTTTATCTTTAGCATTTAAACGGTTGAGAAGCTGTAGCAAAAGCACATGCTTCATAACATCTGCAAAGTTGCCCGCATGGAAATGGTGACGGTAATTCATGTTGACTTTAATTCCTCAATTCAACGATTAGTTTAACATGAAAAAAATATTCTTTCGTAAGGTTGTGATCATCTAAAATAAGGCTGCTTGATTTTCTTACGATCGATATGAGGTTATATGCACTCTCAACCGCTTCCTGACTGCTGGAATCTGGACCAGATTTTAGATGACTTAAATGCTCATGGTTTCGCAATTGTGAACCAAGCTTATTCTGCTGAATATCATACTCAAGTTGCCAAAGAGTGTAGCCATCACTTTGATGAGTTTCGAGAAGCGGGTATTCAAAATGGTGTGGTGAGTACGATCCGAAGCGATCATATTTTATGGATTAACGAATCTCTTCCTGTGGCTGAGCAGCATGTAGAAACATTAACTTCATTTTGCCAGCATCTAAATCAAGCTTTCTTTTTAGGGATTAAAGAAGTAGAAGCACATTTTGCCTGTTATAACCCGGGTGAATTCTACGCATTACATCGAGATAACCCTCAGCAAAAAAATGATCGTATTATGTCTACCGTTTATTATTTACACCCTGAATGGCAAGATGACTGGGGTGGCCAATTACGCTTACAAGATAAAAATGATATTTGGCACATTATTACACCAGAGCCTAATCGCTTAGTTATATTCCAGAGCAATTTGCTTCATGAGGTTTTAGTTTCTAAACAGCAGCGCCTCTCTATTACTGCTTGGCTTCGTAGCGGAAACTCAATTTGGGTTTAAAAGAAAGCTCTTTAAATTTCTTAAACGGACCCGATATAAAAGATATTGATTAAAAAGGCGAAGGCGTATGTCTATTGAAACAAAAGCGATTGTGTCCAGAATTGGTGAAACAGACCAACTCTATTTAACTGAGAATACGCCCGAGCTTGCTTTGGAGCGTGCAGAATTACGTATGCAGCTCGTTACGTTAAGCCGTGTTCGCCAAGAACAAATTCACTTCTTGCAAGAAGCCATTGTTTTGCTGGAACAAGCTCGTATGGAATATGAAGAAATGCCAATGAGTTTGTATTTAAACCTATCGCTGCATTTAGCTAAAGCTTATATGCTTTATTTTGAGTTAAATAAGGAAAAACGCTTTGCGCTGATTGCTCAGCAAATTTTGAAACCTCTAGCTCATCATCAACATGGCGATATATATTTTTTCTTGGCTTATGCGTCAGCAGCACAGCAAGAGTCTGCACTAACTCGTCATTGGCTCACAAAATATTTATCAACTGCTCAATGTGATCTTGAGTTGCTTCATGAACATCCTATATTTAATCCGGTACGTCATGAACTATGGTATAAAAATTTAATTAAGTTAAGAACTCACTAACTTATTAATGAAAAAGGCCTGTTAACTATAACAGGCCTTTTTCATTTGTTATTTTTTCACACTATCTTCATGTAATTGCTCATTCAGCTCATCAATAACTACAATCCACTCATCATCTTTTTCCCAATGACTTTTTAAAAAATCACTTTGACCTTGGGACCAGAAAGAGGCCTCATGTAACTTCTGTTCAGCCGGCAATTGATGCGTTCTGATAAAATTTTCAATACTTGCTTCATCAGAATCTAAACCCAATTGCTCAAATAAAAGTTGTAATGTCGGTTGTTGTTCAAACATTGTTATTCTCCCATGGCTTCTTTTCAATAATCTAACAACAATAGATGTGAGTTGCATATCTATGCCTATATTTTCTTGTTGTTTTTTGTGTGTTCTTATTAAATTTCACATATAAAAAAGCACCCTACAAGAGAGTGCTTTCCAACTCATCAAACTGATGAATTATTTTACCATGTCAGCAATTGCTGCACGTTCTTCTTCAAGCTCGTTTAGAGTGAAGTTGATACGTTCACGGCTGAATTCATCGATTTCTAAACCTTGAACGATTTTGTATTCACCGTTTTCAGTTGTTACAGGGAAACCGAACATAACGCCTTCAGGAATACCATAAGAACCGTCAGAAGGAACACCCATAGTTACCCATTTGCCGTTAGTACCAAGTGCCCAATCACGCATATGGTCGATTGCAGCGTTAGCAGCAGAAGCAGCAGAAGACAAACCACGTGCTTCGATAATCGCAGCACCACGTTTACCAACAGTTGGAAGGAATACGTCTTTGTTCCAAGCTGGATCGTTGATCTTGTCTTTTAAGCTTTCACCATTTGCAGTTGCAAAACGGTAGTCAGCATACATAGTTGGAGAGTGGTTACCCCAAACTGTTAATTTTTCGATGTCAGCTACAGCAACACCAGCTTTTTGAGCAACTTGAGTCAACGCACGGTTGTGGTCAAGACGCAACATTGCTGTGAAGTTTTTCGCTGGAAGATCTGGAGCAGATTTCATCGCGATGTAAGCATTCGTGTTTGCAGGGTTACCTACAACTAATACTTTAACGTCACGGCTAGCAACTTCGTTTAATGCTTGACCTTGGCCAATGAAGATTTCGCCGTTAACTTTTAACAAGTCAGCACGTTCCATACCAGGACCACGTGGACGAGAACCTACCAATAACGCATAGTCAGCATCTTTAAATGCAACTTTAGGATCATCAGTCCCGATCATGCCAGCCAATAAAGGGAAAGCACAGTCATCAAGTTCCATCATTACGCCTTTAAGCGCTTGTTGTGCTTTTTCAACTGGAACTTCAAGCAATTGTAAAATAACAGGTTGATCTTTACCTAGCATTTCACCGCTTGCGATACGGAATAATAAGCTGTAACCAATTTGACCTGCAGCGCCAGTCACGGCAACACGAACGGGTTGCTTCATGTAATTGTCTCCAATGAGTGTCCTTAATCGGGTTAAGTAGCGATTCTACTTAACCAAATCATCATAAACGGCAAAGATTGTACTCTAAAGAAGTGGCAGATGCATGTAAAAGCGACTCATTTTCACCAAAAGTCTGATAGAAAATACAAATTAACCTTTACAAATAGATTCAATGTATGGTCAGCATTTTTTTATGAAATGGTTATTGCTCTTAATAACTGCCTTTAATGGTAATTTCACTTGGGCAATTAGAGACAACGTGATTTGAGCATTGCTTATATTGACCATTTACCGTGTAACAAACTTTAACTTCTGTTAGTACGACATCAGAGCGTGAGAGCTGACAAGTGAAGCGAATACCATTTTGAGGTAAGCTCGGATTAAGCTTGGTAAATTGTTGACGTAATGTAGATTGCTGCATTTCCACATTAGTAGAGCTGGTTAGATTAGCAGGTATTTTTAAACGTTCAGCGAAGTTAATAATCGTACGGAAATATTGACTTGCATTCATAGGCACACAGCCACCCACACTTCTCCAGAGTTGCACACGAGCATTATTGTCTGGCATCACCCGAGCGACCACCTTAGCTTGCAGTGGTGAGAGTGTAGCTGAGCTTTGTGTTGAACAGTCAGTTCTGGTGGTTTCAGGCATTAAACCAGTAATCGTAAGCGAATATCCTTCAAGACATTTACGCTGCTTTTGTTTAGAAGGATCTAGCGCACAAACAGCAGGCGTCATCTGTACATGCATAACATAACCTTGCACGTTAACAGGTTCCGCATGTAAAACAGAACTCAACAAACCAACGCTTGCACAGATGATCCACCATGCAAGTTGCGATATTGATTGAAGTCCTAGGTCTCTATATTTCATTTAATTAAAACTTGGTTATGCCAATTAAAAGAATGTTCCATCATTCATCATCTAAAACTAAGGTGATGATCGCGTTGGAATGACTTTCATACGTTGTATTAATGATTGAGCACCTTGACCTAATATCACTCCATAATGCGTCGCATTCGTCATGACATGCTTGACATAATCTCTGGTCTCAAGCAATGGAATGGTTTCTGTATATTGATCAGCCTCAATCGGTTGGTAATCAGGTTGCCAACGTCTTGCCCGATTCGGCCCAGCATTATAACCTGCCGTTGCTAAAACAGGGTTATTACTTAACTGCCCTTGAATCATCGATAAATAAAATGTCCCATAACGAATATTGGTGTTCATTTCACTTAACGCTGCCGGATTATATGTTTCTCCCATCTGGCGAGCAATCAACTTTGCCGTATCCGGCATAATTTGCATAAGTCCACCAGCACCTACATGAGAGCGTGCCGAGGTAACAAATCGGCTTTCTTGACGCATTAAACCATAAGCCCAAGCAGGATCAATTCCAGCATTGTAACTATGGCTTACGACATTGGTCTTATGCGGGGTCACATAACGATACGTATCATTATGTTTATTCGTTGTACGATCTGCCGCATAAATCGCGCGGTCATACCATCCCATATCATGAGCACGTTTTGCCGCCGCTAATAGTAATCCATCATCATGCTGTAGATATGCTTGACGAACAGCCCAGTTCCACTCTCGGTTAGTATAGGTTGGGTTGGCATTAATCCGTCTTAAAGTAAATGCACGATTAAAGTGAATATTTTGATCTAGACGGCGTAAATCACTTGCAGTTGGCTCATCATTATATGGCTGATGATTATATCGTAAGCCTAAACGGTCTTTTGCAAGAAGGTTGTGATAATCATCCCCACTTTCAGCTAATTTTTTATAAATACGTTGTGCCGTGTTTTTAGAATTACTATCGCCACGTTGCTCTGTCGCACGCGCTAACCAATATTGCCAGCGATCTTCTTGTTTTTGTGAAACCGACATACTATCAATTGCACGAATTAAACTTTCCCAGGCACTAAAACGAATAGCTTGTCGTGCATAAATTTCAGCTTCTTCAGGACTTAACGGATAGCCATAACTTGCGTCAAAATATTGAAGGACTTCACGGTTAAAGTTGTTTTTCATTACCGTAGTTCCACCAATGTAGGCTACGGTTCGATAGAGATACTTTTGCACGCTCTCTGGAGTGCCTTGCGCTACTCGCTGTACATTTGCAAAAGCATTTCCTAAATCATTATTTGCTAATCGGCCTAGTGCAAAAATCAAATAGGCATAATCTACGTCATTGGTTTTTGGTGCTGACCACAAGTAATTCAGTGGATTCGCCTGAATCTGATTGAGCTGAGCCAAAGACAAATTCAAACCCAAAGTCTGTGCTGTAGCAAGCGCCTGTCCAGATAAACCTGCACGTAACTGTACCCACAGGCGCTGCTGCTTGTCTTGTGTACTCATTAATGGACTAGACAGCATCATACGGCCGAGTCCAATACATGATTCTGGTTGCGATTCAGTGGCTAACCATACATCTTTATATTCAGCAAAAACTAACGCATCACCACTTTTAGCTCTCACCTGCGCTAAAGCACAATTCTCGGCCTGATCAGGATTCGAAACATAAGGCAAGATTGGTTGTGCAGACGCAAAGTCAGCTTGTTTAACTTTTTCTTCGACATAATCCGCGGCCAGCTTTTCTGCCATAGCAGACTGTGGATAGCGCTGTGCGAAGCTTACAATTGATGTCGGAGATTGAAAGCCTAAATTCGTGTTTAATTTCCAATATTCAGGATAGTAGCCCAACACATCATTTTGCATTGCAAGCTGATATTGATCTAACAATGCAGTATTACCACTATTGGCGGCATTTAGTGCATCGTTAAATTGTTCTTCTGCGGCATAAGATAATGAACAACCAAGTAAACACACAGCTCCTAACCAGCTACGATGTGCATATTTATTTTTCATCACACGACTCTTGTTTGATGAGCTCTTTTTACCTGGTCTCATAAATGCGTTAAATCCTGACTATCCACCTTTAGGCATAGTTTAATTATTCTTCATGCTTTCTTTTGTTGTGTTATGTAACTATCTGATTCAACATCATTAAAATTCATGTCATTTGTCTCCATAAATCATGTGTAGCTTATGGGAGTTTATTGTTATCTGTTCTGCTCAAAATACTGCTATAATGATTGGTTTGACCCGTTTTGGGTCATTTTATTATTTAACTAGATCGATCTGTTAGGAGCCTGCATGACGGTTCAAACCTTCATTCCCAATGGTGCCAAAGCTGCCTCAGAAAACACTGTTACCCAGCCAACGCACACCACTGATGTTTCAATAAAGAAACTATATATTGAAACTCAAGGGTGTCAGATGAATGAGTATGACAGTCACCGTATGGCAGACCTTTTGGGGGATTCTCATGGTTATGTGTTAACGAATAACCCTAATGAAGCAGACATTCTGCTCATGAATACTTGCTCTATTCGTGAAAAAGCACAAGAGAAAGTATTTAGTGAATTAGGTCGTTGGCGCAAATTAAAAGAACAAAATCCTGATCTTGTTATTGGTGTGGGTGGATGTGTTGCTTCTCAAGAAGGTGACAATATTCAAAAACGTGCACCTTATGTCGACATGATTTTTGGTCCACAAACCTTACACCGTTTACCGCAAATGCTTGATCAACATCACGCACAAGTGGAAAAGCCGAAAAAAGAAAAAATTAAGCTCGTTGATATTTCATTCCCTGATATTGAAAAATTCGACTTCTTACCTGAACCACGCGTAGAAGGTTTTAAAGCATTCGTTTCTATTATGGAAGGTTGCTCTAAATACTGTTCTTTCTGTGTTGTTCCATACACTCGTGGTGAAGAAGTTTCACGTCCACTTGATGATGTTCTTGCAGAAATCGCAGGCCTTGCTGAAAAAGGTGTCCGTGAAATCAGCTTGCTTGGTCAAAATGTGAACGGATATCGTGGCGAAACATTCGAAGGTGGCATTTGTACCTTCCCTGAATTGTTACGACTCGTTGCAGAAATTCCAGGTATTGGCCGTTTACGTTATACAACTTCACATCCACTTGAGTTCTCTGATGAACTTATTCAGTGTTATGAAGATTTACCTCAAATGGTTTCACACTTACATTTGCCAGTACAAAGTGGATCTAACGATGTACTCAAAGCAATGAAGCGAAATCACACGATTGATGTATACATTGATAAGATTGCCAAGTTACGCAAAATACGCCCTGATATGCATTTATCGAGCGATTTTATCATTGGTTTCCCTGGTGAAACGGATGAAAATTTTGCAGAAACATTGCAATTTATCAAAGACTTAGACTTTGATCATTCTTATAGCTTTGTTTACTCAAAACGCCCGGGTACACCAGCATCTGACTTAC
This sequence comes from Acinetobacter sp. BD54, assembly GCF_044778325.1. Taxonomy (NCBI): domain Bacteria; kingdom Pseudomonadati; phylum Pseudomonadota; class Gammaproteobacteria; order Moraxellales; family Moraxellaceae; genus Acinetobacter; species Acinetobacter sp. BD54. The sequence goes on from NZ_JANJEP010000003.1 coordinate 10,044, forward strand.
CAGATACAACCCCTGAACACGTTAAAAAAGAACGTTTAGCACAAGTTCAACAAGTCATTAAGCAATCTAGTATTGAAAAAACTGACGCAATGCTTGGCAAAATTGAACGTGTACTTATTGAAAAAGTATCTGATCAAGACCCTAATATTTTAGTAGGTACAGCAGACAATACACGTTTAGTGACTTTTGTAGGCGATGCATCGTGGGTTGGTCGGTTTGCAGAGATTGAGATTACTGAAATTAAAACTTTAAATTTAGTTTACGGTGAACTCTTGAATCTTGAGCCTGACGTGGCGTAATGTAGAGGTATTCTAAAGTCTACTGAAAGGTTTTCTCTTGACTGCAGCGATTCGACGTACCGTAACATTTCCTGAAATTTCAATGGAACGTTTAAAGAGCATCTTGGGTGCCTATAATGGGCACCTTAAGCAAATTGAACAGCGTTTAGATGTCAAAATTACTCATCGTGGAGATGTTTTTTACATAGATGGTGAGATAGATGCTGTTGGGAGAGCCGAAGCGTTATTGCAACGACTCTACGAAGAAACAGAGGCGTCCCAACAAATCAGTGCTGACCTGTTACACCTCTTGATTCAATCTTCGCAAACTGAACGAAACTTCGAACTAGTTGGCGAAGAAATGGATGAGCATGATGCGCCCATGGATGTCTATTTCCAGACTCGAAAAGGTCGCATTAATCCACGTGGTGCCAATCAAAAACGCTATGTACAACGTATTTTACAAAGCGATATTTCTTTTGGTGTAGGCCCTGCTGGTACAGGTAAAACTTATTTAGCAGTTGCTGCCGCAGTGGACATGTTAGAACGTAATGAAATCCAGCGAATTTTACTTGTCCGCCCTGCGGTAGAGGCAGGAGAAAAGCTCGGTTTCTTACCTGGTGATTTAACCCAGAAAATCGACCCATATCTACGTCCTCTTTACGATGCCCTCTACGAAATGCTGGGCTTCGAAAAAGTCGCCAAGTTAATCGAACGTCAAGTGATTGAAGTTGCACCACTTGCTTATATGCGTGGTCGTACTCTTAACCATTCATTTGTGATTTTGGATGAAGCTCAAAACACTACACCAGAACAAATGAAAATGTTCTTGACCCGTTTAGGTTTTGGCTCTCGTGCAGTGATTACAGGTGACATTACCCAAGTAGATTTACCTCGAGGCCAACAATCTGGTTTGGCACACGCCCTTCGCGTACTTGAGAACATTAAAGAAATTCATATTACCCGTTTCCATTCCCGCGATGTAGTACGCCATCAACTTGTTCAAAAAATTGTTGAAGCTTATGAGGGGTGGGATGGTGAACAACAGCGTCTTAATGCTGAAGCACGTGCTGAACGTAAAGCACGCCAAGAAGCATTAATTGCTGAAAACGATACAGCAGCAGACTTGCAACATCAGGATGCTTAAGGATTCATTTTGAAAATCAGTTTAAGTTTACAACAAGACTTTCAATCCCCTGAGTTAGAGCTCAAACGGGCTCAACTCAAAAAAATTATTGAGACAACTTTACGCCACGTTGGCTATAAAGAAGATTGCGAAATTGGTATCGCATGTGTTGATTTGGAAGAAAGCCATCAACTTAACTTGCAATATCGAGAGAAAGATAAGCCAACTAACGTTCTGTCTTTTCCAAGTGATATTCCTGAAGAAGTTTTACCAATGCTCGACGCATTACCGTTGGGTGATTTAGTAATTTGTATTCCAGTGGTATTACAAGAGGCTTTGGAACAAAAGAAAACCGCACAAAATCATTTTGCGCATCTTTTAGTTCATGGGGTTCTACATTTACTTGGTTATGACCATGAAACAAGTGATGAGGATGCTGAAGAAATGGAAGGTTTAGAGATCGAAATCTTAGCTAAACTCAATATTGCCAACCCATATCAGGAATAATCAAATTCCCTCATACGATTAAGAACGCAGTCAGCTTCTTAATACATTTTAAAAATGTGGATATCCTAAAAGTTATCCACATTTTTTCATTAATGAACTTCAAATTCAGCTTCAGCTGGATCAAAACGCCATGTACGAATAATACGAAGTTCCGAAATATCTTTCATATTTGCATCAAAACGGCCAAACGGCGCTCCACGCCGTACCGATGCCTTTGCTGCTTCATCTAGAACTGGATGGCCTGAGCTTTCAAGCAAACGAATTGCACGAATTCCCCCTTGAGCATTCAAAATTACCATAAGGCGAACTTCACCTTTTAACTGTTGCTGTTTCGCTTCTTCTGGATAATAACGGTTGCCATAAAGCTCTACTTTTTCACGAAATTTATCTAGATAAGCTGCTGACGCATCTTTCTTGGCTTGAATACCATCTACTGTTTTTATCTTTTGTTGGCGACTAAAATCTTGCTGACGTTGTAAATACTGAGCTTCAAGACTCGCTACCATGGCAGCTTTTGCCTGAAACTGACTTTGTAATTGTTCAAGTGCTTTTTTTCTTTGGCTCTCCTCTGCTTGTTTCTGCCAACTCAATACAGTCATGAGTACTTTTTCTTCAAATTTAAGTTCTCTTTGTTGCTGCACTTTTTCTAAAGTTTCTAGCTGAGCTTCTCCTGTTGAAGCATCACTTGGCATAGGCGTTGGAGAGTTACTCGACATCCGATGAGCTTCCCGAAAAGCTCCTGAACCTTGTTGATCGGCTTGAGCTAAAAAGTCTGCATGCTTGATCACATCTTCAGTAGGACGAATCGATATTGCAATTTCTTTAGTCGATTGTTCTGATGGCGCAGGCATCGCAAAATGGATGAGCAACACAAAAATATGCAGTAAGATTGCTAATATTATTGCAGCGATAAAGACTCGGTCTTGCCACCAATAATAAAAAGGCTCTATGGATAGACTTCTTTTTTTCAACATAATCTTAAAAGCATATAGATGCCTTTTCCCCACGGTATTACCGAATAAAACATAAACTGATATTCAAATATGGATAAAAGTGTGATTCACTTCAAATATTGATATTTATCCATTTTCATTTTGTCAAAATGTATCAATTAAATTTGTTACACTGCAATATCAAAACCTGTTTTTTATCATAATAAAGATTGTGTGGATTCTTTAGTAAATCATCTTCTGGAAGTTCTTTTATGCAAACGCTATTTTCCTCATTAGTCAAACGTCTTCATAAAGTCTACCGAAAAGCTGAAGCCTTCATTGAGGAAGAAAGAGATTTTACATTATCGCAAACTTTTCTAAATGCGACCTTAGAACGCTACGTGACTAATAATGTCGAGTTTTTAGATGATCTACATGCAGATCTTTATCATGACTGGTTAAGACTCTATGCCACAATGCATGTTAAAGGTTTAGAGACCACTTTGTCGGTCGACTTAAAACTTATCCAGATGGAATTTAATAAAGAACAACAACTTATTGTTTTTGAGCAAATTAGTAACACACAAATTGTAGAAGCTAAATATAAAAATTTCTGGCAAAAAATTGCTGTAAAAGCGGCTATTTTTTACTATCACAAAATTCTAAAAAAAGATCCACTAGGCATGATTCTAGAGCGATTTGATGTAGCCCAAGAAAAAGATGACTTGATCTTCTTAGACCTTAACCGTTGGTTTGCTAAAAAGGCCAGTATTATTGAAACTTTAGGCAAGGTTCATATCAACTATGCACGAGTACGTGAAGCAGAATTAGTTGTCTTTGGTAATGTTAATCTCGCTGCTTTACTTTCCCGTGATCAAGATGATGATTCTGAAGATGAACTTGAAGACACTGAAATTACGCCAATACAGCAAAAAGATGTATAACAACGGTATGAACTAAAGAAATTCACTGTTAAAAAACACAAAGAGATTACATATTTAGCATAAATCCTGATTTTTTCTCCATGATCAACAGGCATAATATGCAAAAGTCATAGATGCATCAGCACTGACCTATCAGTCTGTACAAGGATATTTACTTATGGCAACAAAATTTCTGAAATCATTCAGCATCGCAACTGGTATTTCGACAACTTTGCTTATTGCAAGTTTCTCTAGCCATGCACTTGCCATGAGCCCATTTCAGGCAAATTATCAGTTTACCTACAATAATAAAGGTATGGGTTCAGCGACACGTGCATTGAGTCAACAAGGCAATAACTGGACTTATCAATTCACAGCAAAAGCAGGTGGAATCGCTTCTGCAAGTGAAACAAGTAAATTTAGTTTTGCAAACGGTAAAATTGGTTCACAAAGCTTTAGTCGTACCAGTAAAATTTTGATTCATAACAACACAATGAGTATTAATTTTAATCCTGGCAATAAGACTATTAGCACGAAAAAAGACGATAAAGCGCGCTCATTCGCTTGGCAGGCAGGTGTACTTGATGAGCTAAATGCAGAATTACAGATTCGTGAAGATTTAAAAAATGGTTCACTTAAATCGTCTTACCCTCTAGCCGATGCAAAAGAAGTTGAAAATCGTCGTTTTGTTAAACAAGGCAACGAGAAAATTAAAACCTCTTATGGCACATTTGATACCGTGAAAGTTGTTTTACAACATAAGAAACCTGAGCGCAGCACAATTTTCTGGCTAGCTCCGAAATTAGACTACCTTCCAGTCAAGGTTAGTCATATTGATGGCAAAACATCTTATGGTTTGTTATTAACAAGTTATACAGGTAAAACGAATTAAAGCTTGCATTTTTTCGGATGCTTTTTAAAATACGCATTTGCTTTAAAAAGCATCCGTCTAGAGGATTCTCCCGTGCACGCACTAGAACAGAAAATCTTAACAGAAGGTATCGTTCTATCTGATCAAGTGTTGAAAGTCGACGCTTTCTTAAATCACCAAATTGACCCTGTACTCATGCAGCAGATTGGTAAAGAATTTGCCGCTCGCTTTAAAGATGCAGGGATTACCAAGATTATTACCATTGAAGCTTCAGGTATTGCGCCAGCAATCATGGCAGGTTTAGAACTTGGTGTACCTGTGATTTTTGCTCGTAAATATCAATCGCTTACTTTAAAAGACGATTTATACCGCGCTAAAGTGTTTAGTTTCACTAAACAGACAGAAAGTACCATTGCCATTTCAAATAAGCACATCAACTCAAGCGACAAAGCCTTAGTGATTGATGACTTCTTAGCAAATGGTCAAGCTGCGCTTGGTTTGATTGACTTAATTCATCAAGCAAATGCAGAAGTTGTAGGTGTGGGTATTGTGATTGAAAAATCATTCCAACCAGGCCGTGATTTATTACTTGAAAAAGGTTACCGCGTTGAGTCATTAGCGCGCGTTCAATCACTTGCTGATGGCACAGTAACTTTTGTAAAAGAATAAAATAGTTTAAATAAAAAAGAGCGGAAATCCGCTCTTTTTTATTGCCATAAATTTAAGAATGAAGTTTTTTTACGATTTCGCCTAAGCGCTTCCCTTGTGCTTCACATAAATTTTTTTCATCTTGGCTTAAATTTTGGTCATGTCTTGGACCGCTCACGTGGCTTGCGCCATAGGGAGTCCCACCTGTTTTAGTATTCGACAAAGCCGGAATAGAGTTTGGTAATCCTAAAATCATCATTCCGTGATGAAATAATGGAGGTAACATCGTTAATAACGTACTTTCTTGCCCACCATGCATTGAACCAGAAGAAGTAAAAACGCATGCTGGCTTATTATGTAAAGCACCATTTAACCAAAGGCTTGTAGTCTGATCCCAAAAATATTTCATTTCGCTTGCCATATTACCAAAGCGAGTTGGAGACCCTAGCGCTAAGCCTGCACAATTGGCCAGTTCCTCTAAAGTACAATAAATATCACCTTCTTCAGGAATGCTTGGCTCAGCTTCTGTTACCACTGTTGCAATATTAGGTACTGTGCGAATTTTTACATTCACACCTGCCGATTCAACACCATTCGCAATAAGGTGCGCCATTTCTTTAGTTGAACCATATTTACTGTAATAAAGCACAAGAATGTAAGGTTGCATCGGTTTCACGAATTTTGTTAAAAAGAACACTATACGGTATTTTTTGTTTTTTTGGCGTAGCCAATTTTATGAAATTCTAGAGGTGATTGATTTTTAAGGGCACAGTAACAAATATCGGTAAAAGCTTTTTACTACCTTTTGTTACGATGATACATACAGAACTTTCAGAATACTTTTTTATTCTTTAGGTTAAAGTTTACCCACATCAACGATAGTGTTCTCAACCGAATACACTGGTGAATATCAATCACCCACATCATGATTAAAAAAATCGGGATAGATGACGCATGTTAGAACGTTTTTTGAAGAAGCTTCCTTTTTATAACAAGACCTGGTTTCAATTTATTTTATTCGTAATTAAGCGTTTTGAAGCGGATCGTTGCCGTGAACAAGCCGGCTCCCTCACCTATACGACACTTTTTGCCGTTGTACCTATGTTAACGGTATTTTTAGTTATTATTTCTTCAATTAAGGCATTGGAACCTGCCAGACAACAGTTACAGCACTTAATCTACAGTAATTTTTTGCCTAAAAGTACGATTGCTTTTGATAAAGCTCTTAATGCTTTTACCGAAAAGTCCAGTAATTTAACTGTAATTGGTGTGCTATTCCTCTTTGTCACAACAGTTTTAATGCTTACTTCAATTGAAACCGTTTTTAACCGAATATGGCGAGTAAAAGAAACCCGTAGCGGTATTGTAGGCTTTATGCGTTACTGGACCATTATTTCGCTTGGTCCAATTATTTTAGGCAGTGCATTTGTTATTTCATCAACTGTTGCTTCCATGAATTTATTAAGCAATAACTTCACAGGTTATCAACTTGATGGCGCCTTTTTACTCTGGCTTATTTCTTTTGTTCTCACAATTTTAGGTTTTTTTATTTTATATTGGACTATTCCCAACCGCACAGTTCCCCTATATGCAGCAGCAATTGCTGCATGCTTAAGTGCTGCATTATTTGAGACACTCAAAAATTTATTTAGCTTTGTTATGTCAAATTTCACCAGTTATGAAATCATATATGGTGCGTTTGCAGCAGTACCTATTTTCCTATTATGGGTCTTCTTATCTTGGAATATTGTATTGCTTGGTGTCGAGGTAAGTTTTGCTCTTACCGCTTTTCATTCAGGCAAAGAGCAAAAAAGACATCCGGTTTTAATGCTGCTCGACATCTTGGAATTGTTCTATAAAAAGCAAAAACTTGGTGAAAGCGTGAGTGATAAAGAAGCATTAGAAATTTTAGGTCGTGGTGAAGTTGGTCGTTGGCCTGCTTATGTTCTCTTACTAGAAGAGCAAAATCTGGTTAAACGTACCGATAAGGATGAATATGTTTTGGTCCGCAATTTATCTCAAGTCGACTTTTGGAGCTTCTTCACTGCACTGCCTTATCCATTACCTTTACGTCAGGATGTATCAAATGTTCATGATGATGACGAATGGATGGAAAAAATTGGCCCAGCTTTAGTAGAGTCTAATGATTATTTAGCTGCAAAGCTCTCTATTCCACTTTCAACAATTTTTGAAGAGAAATAATACTCACCTAACGTCAGGGCTTAGCTACTGTTAGCTTTGCCCTGTTTTAGACTCATGATGACTATTCCTGACAGCACTAAAATACTTCCAAAAATAAATTTAATTTCTAGTTTTTCCTCTAATAACAAAATACTAAATAACACACCAAATAATGGGGTTAAAAAAGAAAATATCCCTAATCGTGATGCAAGATAATTTCTTAATAACCAAAACCATAATAGTAAACTTGCAAAAGATACGATTAAAGTTTGAAAGCTTAAGCTTAGGATCGTTAAAGTGGTGAAATGAATTGTTGTTTGATTTGTTAAAAAAGCGATTAGTAAGAGTAGAACAAAACAGCCAAATAGTTGATAAAACAATGTTTGAGTTGCCGGCGCTTGAGCTAAAGGAGATAAACGAACAATAATTGTACTGAGTGCCCATGCAAGCCCAGCCATAAGTGCATATAAATCGCCTAACAAAACTTGTGCTAGAGCTGGCGCATTTGTAGCTGTGCTTGTTGGGTAAAATGTAATAATGATCCCCATAAAAGCCAGAGCAATACCCCCCCATTGCGCTCGATTCAGACGTTCAGTAGGAAATTTCCAATGAAGCCCTAATGCAACAAAAATTGGAGCGGTATACAGTAAAACTACTGTATGAGAGGTAGAGGTAAACTTTAAGGCTTGGGTGACGAAATAAAATTCTAATGAAAAAAATAAAGCAACAAGAGCGCCAGCTTTGCATTGTCTATAAGAAAATAGATGAATCGAATGATCTCGCCACAATAAAGGTAAAACTAGAACAGCAGATAAGCCGGAACGTAAAGCGATTTGCATAATCGGCGAAATATCTGGTGCTGCTATTTTCAGAACCACCTGTTGCAGCCCTAAGACCATACATAAAAGCACCATTAAAGCCGAAGCTCTGGTATCCAGATTTTTGCGCTCTTCCATTTAGCACCTTTATTTATAGCGAAAAATCTGACTATAGAACTGTCTTATTTAAATGATATAGTGAAAAACAGACAAGACATAAGTAATTTCAGGCAATTTTCAAAGATGAAAAAATCAGCTCAACGTGTGCAGGATTTTCAGGAAATTCCGGCTCATAACGCAATTCCTGATTTGCTTTGGTTCCGTGTTCGTAATGCACCCGCAGAAACGATTTATCCTCAACATGCGCATGCATGGGGTGAGTTTATTTATGCATTTAGTGGTGTACTCGAAGTTAATATTGATCAAATTAATTATTTAACCCCGCCACCTTATGGTATTTGGCTTCCTCCTTATACCAAACACAGTGGTATTAACCGCAACGAAGTGACTCATGCAACTTTATATGTTCATGAAAGTCTGTGCCAAAAGTTACCGCAGAAAGCCGGTATCCTATTAACGTCCCCACTTGTACCTGCTTTACTCGATCACTTGAGGCAAAACCCACAAGATGAAATCCAAGTCGAATATATACGCCTACTCCAAGTTTTATTAGATCAACTCATACAGGCTGAATTAGTGGGTAGTTATTTACCTACAACAGATCATCCAGCTTTAGCAAAAATTCTAAATGATTTACACCAATGCCCTGCCGATAACAGCACCTTGCAAGAATTAGCTGAACGAATAAATATGACTGAAAGAACGTTGGCACGTTACAGTCAAAAAGAGTTGGGAATGTCTTTACATGAATGGAGGCAACGATTAAAAGTAATGAAAGCAATGACCATGCTTAATCAAGGAAAAACCATAGAAAGTATCGCTTTTGATTTGGGCTATGCCAGCGCATCAGCATTTATTTATATGTTTAAACGTTGGATGGGTTTTACCCCAGACCAGTTCCGAAAGCTCTATCAATAAATTAATTTTGAGTATAATAAAAAACCCTATTATCCGTTTAATAATAGGGTTTAAAGTTTAATAACTTAAATAAAATTATGCTTTAACAAATGTTTCCCAAACAAAATCTTGAGTAGCACCTTTCAAAGTCATTTTTAGCTGATCGCCAGCATTTAATGGCCCTACACCTGCGGGTGTACCCGTCATAATAACATCGCCTGGCTCAAGTGAGAACACCTGATTAATATCTACTAAAAGATAAGCAATATTAAACATGAGCAAAGCGGTATTACCGTCTTGACGTAATTCATCATTAATATGGAAATTAAATCTAGTCTCTTCCCAGTTCGTAATTTCACTTACATCTACCCAGTCTGCAAGCACACATGAACCATCAAAAGCCTTTGCTCTTTCCCAAGGTTGGCCTTTATCTTTTAACTCATTTTGCAAGTCACGTAATGTTAAATCCAATCCTAAAGTCACTGCACCAATAGCCTGCAATACTTTTTGCGGATCAGTTTCTCCTTTTAGTGGCTGATCAATGCGTAAAACAAATTCACATTCGAAATGACAACTACCCCACGCAGGATTCCATGAAATGCCTTCATCTAAACCAATCAAACTACTTGGTGGTTTGATAAATAACACCGGACGTCCTGGCATTGCATTGTTCAGTTCTTTTACATGATCAGCATAACTTCTGCCCACACAAACGATTTTTGAAGGACGTGTTTTCATGAAGCTTCCTTTATTGTTGCGGCTAATAATTCCAATAACTTATTTCTTAAATGTATTTTCAAATATAGTTTGATCTGAAGCCTGAGCAAATGCACGTTTCGGCACAATAATGACCGTTTTATTTTTAAGCTCAAGCATATAAGTCAGCTTGCCTTTAGCAAAAGTCTGCACTTCACTATACTGTACAGCTTGTTTACGCCCAGCAGCATAGAGCTCAAAATAATCTTGATATAAATCGATTCCTTGCTCGCTCTTACCAAATTGATAACGTACAAATTGACGTTTAAACATCATAGGTAAAAGCCAGTAGCGCATTAGACCTTGCATAACCAAGAAGAAAACGCCTAAAGCAACATAGTAGCGGCCAACACCTGAAAAGCCTAAATATAAGCCCCAAATAATAATTGCAATACTAATAACAGGTGTCAAAAACCGTGTGAATTGTTTCTTTCCGAATGTCACCAAGCCAAATCCGTCTTGAGACTCTTCTAAATTTAAATAATAACGTAAAGATAAAGCGCTTTTTTGCTCGGTCATCACAATGTATCAATATTGAATAAATCGAAACTATTAGAGCATATTCATCTACGCTTTAAAATGAATCAAAAGTGATTTTTTATTTTTGCTTTAACTGTAAAGCTTTTATTAGTACAAGCTACTTATGCGTTTCATATATAGAACGTAGATTCATATTTATAAGGCTTATTTCATATTTTTAAATTTATAGAATGCTTCTATTGTCTCTTTTCGTGGAATTCGTCATGTCTTTCTTTGCAAAACTATTTGGCTTCAAACAAAAAACAACAGCTCAAGAAGATGTGGCTTTGAAAGCTGCTCAAGAGCTAGAACCTTCAAATGAAACCTCTTTTATAGAACTCATTAAAAACCGCCGCTCTATTTATGCAATTGGCAATAACTTAAGCCAATCAAATGATGAGATTGAAAAGTTAATTCAAGAAGCAATAAGACACAGCCCTTCAGCTTTTAACTCTCAATCATCTCGCGCTGTGATCTTATTTGGACAATCACATCATAAATTCTGGAATACAGTTCTAGAAGTTTTAAAAACCATTATCCCAGCTGAAGCGGTATCTGGAACAGAACAAAAAATTCAAAGCTTTGCAGCAGGCGCAGGTACAGTTCTGTTTTATGAAGACCAGAGCGTTATTAAAAGCTTACAAGAGCAATTTGAACTTTATGCCGATAATTTTCCGATCTGGTCAGAACATTCAACAGCAATTGCTCAATTTGCAGTTTGGAATGTATTAGCTGAACAAAATATTGGTGCTTCATTGCAACACTACAATCCAATTATTGATGAGAAAATTAATACCTCATTTAATATCCCAGCAGAATGGAAACTAAGAGCTCAGCTAGTTTTTGGTTCTATTGAAGGCGCAGCAGGCGAAAAAGCTTTTATTGATGATGAAAGCCGCTTCAAAACATTCGGCTAATAAATAGCTTCGAATTTAGATTTTTTTAAAGCTGGTTATCACAAGTACCAGCTTTCTTTATTAAAAAAATATAAAAAATAGGCACAAAAAAACCGCTATATCTAGCGATTAATTCTTCAAGTGGTGCGCTCAGAGAGATTCGAACTCCCGACCCCTTAGTTCGTAGCCAAGTGCTCTATCCAGCTGAGCTATGAGCGCGTACTTGATGGAGGGCATTATACGCAGTTTTTTCATTTTAGAAAGACATTTTTCATCTTTTTGTCATCAAGCGTCTAGTTCTTAGCCATAATGAAATATTTAAGTAGATTAGCTTCAAAAAAGTCGAGATGATTGCCTATAAAATGTATTTGAAATATTTTTTTTCAATTAAAGTTCTCTATTTCTCGTATCTAATTTGGGCATTTTGGCCAAATTGGCAGAAACAAAAGTCTAGTTTTTTAGTCAGGATTATATAAATAAAATATTTCTACTTATGCAAAAGTCTTTTTATAAGTAAAATTAGTTAGCTTTAATATTCATAAAAAATAATAAAAAAATAAAGAAAAAATGTATTTATCTATAAAGAATATATTATAAAAAAAATTATTATTTTTATGTCTAAATCTAAAGAATAACTAATTGTCAAAATATTATAAGTATCAATTTATTTGAGTAGAAATATACATTGACACTTTTTGAGATCTACACAATACTAATTTTTAATTATTGCGATACATATCTCAATAATTGCGTAACGCAATATATAAATACTTACTTAAAAATACATAAATACACAGGAAATAGACCACCATGTTCTTACTGAAAAATCTCGTCTCTTCAATATCAAAAGTTACTCAGGACCTGGGTAATATTGTATCGATAACCCCTGTAGTAAACACAGGTTCCTCTGTTAATGTAAATGTTTCTGATATCAACATTGCTAATGTTTCAACAACAGGCTTACTTTCTAATGTGATTTCAACTGTAACCGATACAGTTTCACATACAACCACAGACTTAGTTTCTAATGTAGTTGGTACAGTAACAGGTACTGTAGGGTCTACAAACCCAATTGATACTGTAACCAATATTATTGGCGGCGTAACGGGTGGTGTTGTCGGCGGAACTTCTCCAATCTCTCCAGTAATCGATGTTGTTCAAGGCGGCATTGATATTCTTCAAGGCGTTGAAAGCTTAAAAACTGAAATTATTAATACAGGCATTGAAACTGTAGCTGATGCAGTTATTGGTGTATTACCTCAAGCTGAGCATCCAGTTTCTGAAATTGCAGACCTTGGCACATTAACTTTTGAAACTTCTCGTGACACAGTCAATGGTGCTCTTGAAGTTGTTTCTGATTTAGTCGGTGGTGATATTCAAGGCGCTACTGAATCAGCGACCGGTATTCTCGATACGCTTATTACAAATGGCACAACTGCTACAGGTATTGTCACTGGTGTGGTTGGAAGTGTTACTGATGTTATTGGTGGCGTAACTGGTGGTGTTGATGGCAACCCACTTGAAGTGATTACAGATATTATCGGTGGTGTAACTGGCGGTGTTGATGGCAACCCACTTGAAGTGATTACAGATATTATTGGCGGTGTAGCTGGCGGTGTTGGTGGTGATAACCCTCTTGGCGTAGTAACTGATATTATCGGCGGCGTAACCGGTGGCATTATTGGTGACGGTACATCTCCTATTTCTCCAGTTATTGATGTTGTTCAAGGCGGTATCGATATTCTTCAAGGCGTTGAAAGCCTAAAAACTGAAATTATTAATACAGGCATTGAAACTGTAGCTGATGCAGTTATTGGTGTATTACCTCAAGCTGAGCATCCAATTTCTGAAATTGCAGACCTTGGCACACTAACTTTCGAAACGTCTCGTGACACGGTCAATGGTGCTCTTGAAGTTGTTTCTGATTTAGTCGGTGGCGATATTCAAGGTGCTACTGAAAATGCAACCGGTATTCTAGGAACACTTATTCAGAATGGTTCAACAGCGACTGGAATTGTTACTGATATTCTTGGTGGCGTAACAGGTACTATCGGCGGCGTAACTGGTGGTATCGGTGGTGACAATCCGCTTGGTGTAGTAACTGACATCATCGGTGGTATTACTGGTGGTATCGGCGGTAATAACCCTCTTGGCGTAGTAACTGACATTATCGGCGGCGTTACTGGTGGTATTGGCGGTGACAATCCTCTTGGCGTAGTAACTGACATCATCGGTGGTGTTACTGGCGGTATCGGCGGTGATAATCCGCTTGGTGTAGTGACTGACATTATCGGTGGTGTTACTGGCGGTATTGGCGGTGACAATCCTCTTGGTGTAGTAACTGACATCATCGGTGGTGTTACTGGTGGTATCGGTGGTGATAATCCTCTTGACGTAGTAACTGATATTATCGGCGGTGTTACTGGCGGTATCGGTGGTGACAATCCGCTTGGTGTAGTAACTGATATTATCGGTGGTGTTACTGGCGGTATCGGTGGTGACAATCCGCTTGGTGTAGTAACTGACATTATCGGCGGCGTAACCGGTGGCATTATTGGTGGCGGTACATCTCCTATTTCTCCAGTAATCGATGTTGTTCAAGGCGGTATCGATATTCTTCAAGGCGTTGAAAGCTTAAAAACTGAAATTATTAACACTGGTATTGATACAGTAGCCGACACTATTATTGGTGTATTACCTCAAGCAGAACATCCAGTTTCTGAAATTGCAGACCTTGGCACATTAACTTTCGAAACGTCTCGTGACACAGTCAATGGTGCTCTTGAAGTTGTTTCTGATTTAGTCGGCGGTGATATTCAAGGCGCTACTGAATCGGCTACCGGTATTCTCGATACGCTTATTACAAATGGTACAACTGCAACTGGTTTAGTAACTGAAATCATTGGCGGAGTAACAGGAACTATTGGTGGCGTAACTGGCGGAGATAGCCCACTAGGATTAGTAACTGATTTACTTGGTGGTTTAACTGGTAGCGTAGGCGGCGACAGTCCGCTTGGTGTAGTCACTGACCTTCTCGGCGGTTTAACTGGTAGCGTAGGCGGCGACAGTCCGCTTGGCGTAGTCACTGATCTGCTCGGCGGTTTAACTGGTGGTATTACTGGCGGTACAGATAACCCTATCGGTATCGTAACGGATATCGTTGGAAGCTTAACGGGTGGTGTTACTGGTGAAGGCAGTTTAGATGTTATTTCTAATTTGCTAGGTGGATTAACTGGTGGTAGCTTACTCGGTGGTGTAACTTCTACAGTATCTAGCGTAACAAATACAACGCATACGATCGTACCGACATCATTACTTACTGATAACTTCCTAGAAAACTCATTCAATACTGTTTAATAATTACAAAGAAAGCCACTTTATATAAGTGGCTTTCTTTTTTAATATATTTTTAAATATTAATTAATCTCTTGCCATTTATAATATTTTCTATGAGCTAACTCCAACATTGCATAATCATTAGGTGTATCACCATAAGCATAGATTATAGAATATTGAGTTAAGTCATATTTATTTTTTATTCTATTTACTTTTTCTAAATAACCACAATCACCATCAATAAAATAACCTGTCAAAATACCATTATCTATTTCAAGTTGATTACAGATAACATCCAGATCTAAAGATTTACACCAACTTTCCAAGTAAACACTTAATGAAGCGGATACAACAACGACCTGATCTCCCTGTTGTTTATGCCAGAGAATGCGTTCTAAAGCATTTTCACGAATACAGGAAGGAATTACTTTTTTAGCAAACTCTTGTCCTTTGCATATCAAAGAAGCTGCATCATAGCCGATATATCCCACTTGGCAGAGCTTAGTACGGATCGTTTTATCCGTTACCCACCCAAGCTTATAACCCGCTATATAAGGTGCAAGACGGATGCCACCTAATATTTGAGTTTTTTTACTCAAAGAAAATTTAAGGAATAAACTGAAGGTATCATTATGGGTGATCGTGCCATCAAAATCGAATAAAGCCAGATTCATTTATCGTTATCTCTAATATAATTAAAAAGTTATAAAATTTAGATTTTTAAAAATTAATAAATAGCAGATACAAAAAAACCGCTATAAAAGCGGTTAATTCTTCAAGTTGGTGCGCTCAGAGAGATTCGAACTCCCGACCCCTTAGTTCGTAGCCAAGTGCTCTATCCAGCTGAGCTATGAGCGCGTAACTTGTGTGCTTTTCAGCGATTCGTTCGATTTTACTTGGTGCGCTCAGAGAGATTCGAACTCCCGACCCCTTAGTTCGTAGCCAAGTGCTCTATCCAGCTGAGCTATGAGCGCATTAAGTAAATGGCGGTGAGAGAGGGATTCGAACCCTCGATACCAGTAATAGGTATGCTTCCTTAGCAGGGAAGTGATTTCAGCCACTCATCCACCTCACCGGAACGAGCCGCCATAATACAAACTAAAACTACATTGTTCAAGTCATGATACTGAAATTTTCTTGTTTTTTCGTTCAATTAAATATTTTTTAAACAATTTTCGTATTCTTTTCGCCTTTTTCAATCAAACGCTTGTTAAGATAGATATTATTTCTTTATTTCAACACAGTAGTGCATAACACATTATTGCAAACCTGAACGTGCAGTTCTGGTCTGCATGTCTTATGCTAAACCTATCTGCCAAGCATGAAACCAAACGACATGACAAAAAACTGGGTTGACCCCGAAGCAAAAGCCGAAGCTGAACGTTATGACAATCCTATTCCAAGCCGTACTCTTATTTTAGATACGTTGGAACAATTGCAAACACCGCAATCTCATGCAGAACTTGTTGACCATTTTCATATTCAAGATCAGAAAAGTATTGAAGCCTTAAGTCATCGCTTAAGTGCTATGGTTCGTGATGGCCAACTTATGAAGGATGGTTTTAAGTTTCAGTTGGTGGCAGACCAACCTACCTATGAAGCAACTGTCTATATTAATAGTAAAGGTTTGGGTACAGCACATATTGATGGTCAAGATGATTTATTATTACCTGAGCGTGAGTTACGTTTAGTCTTTAATGGTGATCGGGTCCGTGTTCGGCAGACATCGGTAGATCGCAAAGGTAAACCGTGGGGTTTCATTACCGAAGTTATACAGCATCGTGTAAAACAATTAATTGGTAAATTGTCGGTACATGACGGCGAATATTTTATTCAGCCCAACAATCCAAATCAGCACCAACCTATCCCACTAGAAAAAGAGTTGGTTGAACATGCTAAAGCAAATGTCGGCGATATGCTTCGTGTTGCTATAGACACTTACCCAACCCGGGAAGAATTTGCAACGGCACATATTATTCAGTCTATGGCAGATAAAGCCGATACTGAAATTATTATTCCGCAAACCATTTTAGAGTTTGGTTTGCCTTACGAATTTCCAGATGAAGTTATAAAAGAAGCTGAAAGTTTCAAAGAACCTGCTGAACAAGATCGCGAAGGTCGAGTTGATTTAAGAGACTTGGCACTTGTCACAATCGATGGTGAAGATGCGCGAGATTTCGATGATGCAGTATATGCGGAAAAACGTCCTGGTGGTGGTTACCGAGTTGTCGTTGCAATTGCCGATGTGAGCCATTATGTACGTTTAGATTCGGCATTAAATGAAGAAGCTGAAGAACGCGGCACTTCGGTTTATTTCCCACATTTTGTTTTACCAATGCTACCAGAAGCATTATCAAATGGATTGTGCTCACTTAACCCACACGTAGATCGTCTATGCATGGTCTGTGACCTAAAACTTTCTCGTACGGGTCGTGTTACAGGTTATGAATTTTATCCGGCAGTCATGCATTCAAAAGCACGTTTGACCTATACACAAGTAGGACAATATTTTGAAGGTGCAACTGATGCAATTCCAAAAGATCGTGATATTCATAAATCGCTAAATACACTTTTCCAGCTTTACCAGATTTTGAAAAACTTACGTGTTGATCGTCATGCAATGGAGTTTGAAACCATTGAAACTTATATGACCTTTGACGAGTTAGGTGGAATTAAAGAAATTTTACCTCGTACACGTAATGATGCTCATAAGCTTATTGAAGAGTGTATGTTGCTTGCCAATGTAGCAGCAGCAGAATATGCCTTAGAACATGATATTCCGATGTTGTATCGTGTACATGAGGCACCTGAATTCTCACGTATTCAAAAAGTAAAAGATTTTGTAAAACTATTGGGTTTACCTTTCCCTGACCAACCAACTCAGGCAGACTATCAAAAAGTTATTGAGGCAACTAAAGACCGTATTGATGCGCCAAGCATTCACGCCGTGTTATTACGCTCAATGATGCAAGCTTACTATGGTGCCAAAAATGCAGGTCACTATGGTCTAGCTTATGAAGCTTATACACATTTCACTTCACCAATTCGCCGCTACCCGGACTTATTGTTACATCGTGCAATTAAAGCTCATCTAAAACAAAAGCCTTACCCACTTTCCGGTGCAGCTTTAGATGATGCAGGTGAACATTTCTCTCAAACAGAACGCCGTGCCGATGAAGCATCCCGCAGCGTAACGACTTGGTTGAAATGTCACTATATGCAACAACATTTAGGTGATGAGTTCATTGGTATTGTGAGTGCGGTAACTGAATTTGGCCTATTTGTTACTCTTAAAGATCTTTATGTTGATGGCATGATTCACATTAGCCAACTTGGCGATGATTTCTTTATTTACGATCAAGCAAGTCAAAACCTCATTGGACAAAATCGTGGTCAAGTCTTCGGTTTAGGCGACGAAGTTAAAATTCAAGTTGCTGGTGTAAATCTAGAAGAGCGTAAAATCGATTTCCAACTCATTAAACAAGTTACTCATGCTGGACGTGTAGTTCGTAGTCGTGCTCCACGCACAACCAAAACAAGCACCCAAGCAACAGAAGAAGTTTTTGGTAAACCGTCTGTATCAACTGATGGTGAAAAACCTGTCCGTAAAAAGAAGGAAAAAGGCAAACCAAGTTCATATAGTAAAAAGTCTGGTAAGAAAACCTCTACAAAAGCAGAGGCCAAACCAGAAAAAGTAAAGAAAAAAGCGAAACCTAAAAAGAAAAAGTCAAACGCCAAGTCTAAGGCTGACTAATTCATAGGTATTTGCATTAATTATGATTAAGCTCCCAAAATGGGGGCTTAATGTTTTTAAAACGTTTATTTTTTAAATTAAACTTGATTTCCTGCCTAACAATACCTACATCTAATACTATGTTTAAAAAATAATGTGGCTATTAGCAATGACTTTACAGCAAGCGACTCTACCTACTCCCCGCTTTGATCAAATTACATTAGATAATTTAAAACAAGATATTCAACAGGCGATCCAAGCAGGACAAGAGTTTTTAAACACCCTTACGGCTGCACCATCCGAGACAGATCAGCAACTTGCCGTACTTGAACAAATTGATGCACTTGAAAATAACCTCAGTGAATCATGGGGAGTGTTGTCACATTTAAATGCTGTGATGAACAATGCTGAAACCAGAGAAGTCTATCAATCACTATTACCCGCTTTAAGTGAATATTACACTCAGCTTGGACAACACACGGCGTTATATCAGACCTATCAACTCATTCATGATGGTCAGAGCTATTCAAAGCTAAGCCCTGCGCAACAAAGTGCCATCCGTCTCGCTTTACGTGATTTTAAACTTTCTGGTGTTGCTTTAGAGGGTGAAGAAAAAAAACGTTACGCTGAAATTTCTGCACGTCTTTCACAGCTTTCTTCTGACTTCTCAAACCATGTACTTGATGCGACACAGGCTTATTTTAAACCACTGACAGAAGACCAATTAAAAGGTCTTCCGGAAAGTAATGTTGAGTTATTAAAACAGTACGGCAAACAGCGTGAGCTTGATCAAGCGGTCGCAACTTTAGATTTTCCAGCTTATTTTGCCATCATGACCTATGCCGATGATCGTGCCTTGCGAGAAGAGCTTTATAAAGCTTATGTCACACGTGCATCAGATCAGTCTGAGCAAACAGAATTTGACAACAGCAAAATTATGGAAGAAATCCTGAGTCTTCGCCAAGAAATGGCAAAACTACTCGGTTTTAATAACTATGCTGAATATTCTCTTGCCAGCAAAATGGCTCCTGATGTCAAAACAGTTCATGACTTTTTGGTCGACCTAGCTGAGCATGCACGTACCCCTGCACTTCAAGAATTTGCCGAACTCCAAGCTATTGCCAAACAAGATGGTATTGATGAGCTTAAACCTTGGGATACCACTTACTATTCTGAAAAGCTTAAACAACAACAATTCAACTTATCACAAGAAGCTTTAAAACCTTACTTCCCTGCACCAAAAGTGATTCAGGGATTATTCCAGATCGTACAGCGTCTATATGGTATTAACATCGTTGAACGTGAAGCTCCTGTTTGGCATCCAGATGCACGTTATTTTGAGTTAGAAGACCAAGGTGAAGTCATTGGCGGCTTCTTCTTTGATTTATATGCGCGCACAGGGAAACGTGGTGGAGCATGGATGAGTGGTTTCCGCTCACGTATGCAAACTGTTCATGGTTTACAAAAACCAATTTGCTATATGGTGTGTAACTTCACTCCACCTGTAGGTAACCAACCAGCCTTACTCACCCATGATGAAGTCATTACCTTATTCCACGAGTTTGGTCATGGCTTACACCATATGCTTACTGAAGTAGATAATATCTCAGTTGCAGGTACTCACGGCGTTGCTTGGGATGCAGTCGAGTTACCAAGTCAGTTTATGGAATTCTGGTCATGGGATAAAGAAAGTCTTGATGTTTTAAGTGAGCATATTGAGAGCAAGCAGACTTTACCTCAAGAGTTACTTGATGCTTTATTAAATGCACGTTTCTTCCAGTCTGGTATGCAAACTTTACGTCAGCTTGAATTTGCCTTATTTGACTTAACTATTCACACCAAAACTCCTGCGTTGAATAGTGAGCAAATTCAGCAGACTTTAAATGATATTCGCAAACAATATGCAGTAGTTCCAACCGTGGACTACAACCGTTTCCAGCATAGCTTTAGTCATATTTTTGCAGGCGGCTATGCAGCAGGTTACTACTCTTACAAATGGGCAGAAGTTTTAGCAAGTGATGCCTTTGACCGTTTTGAAAATGAAGGTATTTTCAATACTCAAACGGGTAAAGAGTTCCGTCAGGCAATTTTAGCGGTGGGTGGGAAAGATACTGCTCTTGAAGCATTTGTGAATTTCCGCGGTCGTGAGCCAAAAATTGATGCATTGTTACGTCATCAAGGTTGGACGAATGATAACAAAACCGCTTAAACTATGGGCCTAAATTGATCGTGTGGTTAGGGTGATAAAGATGAAAAAACGTTTCATTGCTGGGGCTAAATGTCCAAAATGTGAAGCCATAGATCGGATTGTCATGCTAACCACCGCTGAAGACGAATGGATTGAATGTATCGAATGCGGTTATAGCGAAAATCGTCCGACTCATATTGATGAGCCTGAAACGCCCGCTATACCTGATGAAATTGGGGTAATACAGTTCAAGCCTCGTCGTTCTGACTAAAGGTCTTAGACATGCCACTACAAAGAAAACAAAACTCAAAACTATTGTGGATTTTAATTGGGGGCTTAAGCATTCTCGTCGTGCTTTTTTTCGCAGCACAATGGTTTTTCAAAAAAACTGAAACATCAGCGCCAATGGTTGATCCACAACCAGCCTCGGTACCAGCTCCTGAAAAAACTACAAAACCCTCTGAAAGCTCGGAACCCGTAGTTCAAACACAAACCGCTAACTCACAGCAACTTGTGAATGAAGATGTGCTCAAGCAACCAATCCCTGCTCAAGAATCTTTAGCTAAAGAAGAAGTGTCTAAACTCAATGATATTCATCGTCAATTGCAAGATCAGGAAGCGACACTAAAAGCTCAACATGCTGATGCAGATCAACTTATTAAGCTAAAAGAAGAGCAAGTGAAGCTTCTTGAGGCTCAGGTTAAACAACAATAGTATTTGTTTAACTCTAGATATGATGCAAAAAGCTAGTTCACTCTGAGCTAGCTTTTTATTTACTAAAAATTTATATGTTCAAAATAACTACCACATAAAAAAACACCCTCTTAAAGAGAGTGTTTTTGCTCGGCTTATATATTTAAATTACTTATACCAACCAAATAATTTCAGTATTAGTGGTGCATAAGTTACCAATACCAATGATGAGAACAAGACAATAATTGGTAATAACCAGCGTTCATATCGGTAGTAGAAACTTGTGTACTTCTCTTTCGCTTCTGCATCGGCAGCATTCACCTCATCATCACCAACGGATAACCGCGTTAATAGATGGTTCAAGGCAACTGGCGGCGTTACATAACCAAATTCGAATGCGACCAATACAATCATCCAGAAGTGAATTGGATGAATACCATTTTCGTAAGCTACAGGAGCAATAGTTGCTGCCACTAAAATTACGGCACCAAATGGATCTGTACACATACCAATAATTGCAAGTAACAGTGCAATACATGCCAGTGATATATAGATACTGCCTAAATGAGTTGGTAATAATTCGACCACTTCAGAGCGTTCAATTAAACCACCTACACTTGCAGACAATGCCATCAAAATAATTAAGGCACCGATATGTCCCACTGTTTCTGATGTCGCAAAACGTAATGCACCACCAAAACCAAGACGGAACTGTGAACTATGCGGATCATGAGTCTGTAAGAATGGTGATTTCTTTTCATGCTCACGAACAATCGCCTCATGAATATTTAAAGCTGGCGCCTCTTTAGGCATAACCATTTTATCGTACAGAATCATCGCAATAAGCACGAGTGGCAGAATCACTGGTGCAGTAAATTCATTCATTCCTGTATCTAATGCATATTTATAAAATGCAAGGACAACTACAGTAATTAAGATATATGGAATAACTGGTACGAAAGCTCGTGCCATACCTGGTAGTGCCACTTTTGGCGAGTTCACACGGAACTTTTCTTCAGCCAATAAAAGAGATACACCCAAGAAAATAAATGCTGTTAGCCAGAAGACATAAATACCATGTCCGAATAATTCATCAGATGTAACATGACGACTATCCAACATCGCAATTAGAACGACCAAGAGACATGGACGTACAACCACCCCTAGGGAGCCAGACATTGCAGATACAGCTAATGCATATTGACGGCGAGCGCCTGCGTTCCAAACTTCCTTATAAATAATCGCACCAGCCGCGATAACGAAAATCCCCGAAGCACCGGTATAAGCAGTCGGTACAGCAGCAGCAATCAGAATTAACCAAGTTAAGGTTTCTGGCGCCAAGTTCCATGGACGAAGTACATTTAAGAACAAGTCCATAACACGGGTTTGCGTGAGTAACATACCCGCCCAAATAAATAAGGCAAGATTTAAGAAGATACCCGAGAACTCAACCAATAAACCAAGGTAAATCCCTTGCCCCATTGGATAATCCATAAAGAACGTAAATACAATACCTGTAATTAGTGCCATATAGGCATATAAAGGTACAGAAAGTAAGGCTAAACCTATATTACCGCCTTCACGTTTTGGTGGAGGTGAAACAAATAGTTGATACAGACTAATTAAGGTCAGAACAACAAACAGAATCATCCATATCCAGTAAATCGTTACTGTTTCATAAGTAGGTGTTACCCCGGAATTAATGACTGAACGATACTGGCTAATGACCGAGAAGCTCAGTAGCGCATTACCAATCAACATAAACAGAGAATACACTTTGTAATCTATTTTTGTTGCTGGATTACGCAAGCCAATATGGTGATATTTCAATGATGCAGTAATCGCTGAAATCAGTACCATAAAGACCAGTAAAATGGCACGGTTTTCTGTACCGAATTTAAAAATACCAAAGAAACCTGTTTCGATCGCACGATAAGTACGTACGCCCGGGTTTGCTTCGATATATTTAATAGTTTTGTCGTAAGCCTGATATTTTTCTTCACATTGCTGCTGTGCTGCTAGTAAGGATGCACGGACATCACTTTCCGATGCAGCACCAAAGAAGCTCGCAAAATCATCAGATGCATTTGCTTTCATCTGCTCTTTTACTTGAGCATCAATATTCGGATGTCGATCACAAGTCGGCTTTTCAGGCTCAGCACGCAAGAATGAATATTGCATGCCTGTAGCAGGGTCACCATAAAGACGTTCCCCGATACGTAATAATTGACCGTGGATCATTTCCCCGGTACCAATTATGAGCGTCATCAATAGTAAAATGAGGATAATGAATGTTGAGATCCATTCATTCCAGATATAACCCAGCAGACCTAATCCAGATCTTTTTTCTTGATATTCTTGCATAAATATTCCAATTTTGTTCTCTCAAATCCCTCATAACAAAGGCTTTGAGTCATGCAATTTCCTTGGTCAGGGGTATCGTCCATCCCCCTTCTACCAATCCCTTTATTCAACGATCAAATTTGCATCAAACTTTATCAATAAAGAATGACTAAAATCACTTTTTTAACAGTTTGTATTGTCAATCTTTCTATTTGAATCTTTGTATGAGCCAATAGCATCCTCCAAAGATTGCACCACCAATCGCCCCATATAGATGAGCTTCAGTTAAAACTGGACTACCAATGAGCTGGGCTGTTCCTGTTTGCCCAAATGTATTTTCCCAAATCAACTTTGCAACAATTAAACCTAAGACCAGAAATGCAAAATTCCTTTCTTTACGGTATTGCAAGTAAACCAAAGCAACTGCGGTATATAACCCATGGAGTACCCCAGAAAGGCCTGCATATGCATCGATATTGGGCAAATAAAAATAGAACACCAAGCTAATAAAAGGTGGTAAAAGAAAAAGAAGACTTAAAATGTGCCACACTTTGGTATGGGGAAATATGAAAGGCAAACACGCAAATGCCATCATATTTAAAAGAAAGTGAATCCATCCGACATGTACCCAGTGTGCTGTCCATAAACGCCAGAACTCGCCGAGTAAGCTTTCACGCCAATAGATAAAATAATCCGGAAACACTTGTAAACATGCAGAAACAGAAATGCACCCTGCGACCAAAAGCACTTTTTTATTGAGTACATGATCTTTCATAGCACACTCCTTTTAAACCAGCCTCCTTACGATTACTACAGTCAGTAACCGTAAAGAGTGAGTTCCTTCAGATCTATTTACTGTGCAGGTGCAGTATTCGTGTCAGCTGGGGCTTCCGATGCAGCTCCACCATCAAACAACTCATCCAATTCAGCTGAGCCTTCATTTTTCTCATCCCAGAAATGAGACATACCGTCATCACCGGTACGAACACCAGTATGCTCAGTCCAGTAACGGTCAGAAATACCGCGCACAATTAAACCAGCCATACTATCGATTAATTTAAAGTTCGGATTGACAGGTTTGTCATCTGCTTGAGATGCGGCATAAGTTTTTAATGCATCACGGATTTTGGCATCGTCACCACTCGCTTGAGCAGCTACGGCATATAATGCATGAGATAAACGAACACCTTTTTGTTCACCAATTTGCACGGACTGTTTTAAAGTTTCATATGGATCAGGCTTCCCTTCATTAGCGCCTGGTAATAAAGTCCAGATCACTGCGCGCGTTGCATTTGGTGCGCCCCAGAATTTTTGGTTATCAAGGCAGACCATACCGCGCTCTACAATAGCAGCAATATCTTTCGGAACATTGACAGAACCGCCAGAGTTAATGTCGTTGGTCACAGCTTGAAGACCACTAATCATCCCAAGTAAATATACAGTTTGGTCAATATCACTACGCATTGTCGGACAAGAGTCACCTAAATGATATTTATATTTAGATTCCCAACGATCAGCAAAGAGCTTATAGCCTGCATATTGTCGCTCAGCAGCAATTGCAGCCCAACGCTTCTGTGCAATACGTGCATCTTGAGCTTCTGTTACCTGCCCTGCTTTTGAAGCGCGCAAATAACGTAACTCCTGTTCTAATGCTTGGTTTTCCGCGCAGACACCTGAAGCAGCATACATTAAGACAGCAACACGAGTAGGATCTGCACCCATACCTTTAGTCGACATAATTGCAGGAGTTAAGGCACTACCAGTATTACAGACCATTTCAGCATCTTGCATTGCCAAAATAGGTGGAACGACGTGCTTTTCCGTAAAACCTAAAGCAACATTTGCTCCGCTTTTCACGATGTATGAACAACCTGATAAAACTGAAGCTGCAAGAAAACTTACCGCCAAACCTTGGCATATTTTTTGGACTTTAGACATCTTCCTGTCCTCGATGTAATTTGTTTTTTCCTTTTCAGATGTACATTAGCAGATGCATATCTTGAATAAAAGAGTAATTACTCTAATTGTAGCGCTTATACTTTGACACACTTCACAGCAGATAAAATTGACAGTTTTTCAGGGAAACAAAAATTTTAGGCAAAAAAAAGTAGCATTGCGACGGTTCAGCACATGCTACTTATTAACTGGGATAAGCTTTTAACGGCTTATATTATTGTTGTTCTAGATAATCCTTAAGTAAAGTTCCTGCTCTTCCTACTACTACAGCCATAATTACTGCAATCAACAGAAACATCCACATTGAAATCTCCATGAGAGACCTCCTTACTACATTCGCACCCAGTTAAAAACTGGACACTTGATGAAATTAATCGATTAACCAATTAGACTATTGACTGATCGATGACCTTTGCATCCTCTGTCTCTTAACTTTGCTAAGATTAACTCGGTTAAGATGTTCCCTGAGTAAAGTTCCTGCTCTTCCTATCACCACCGCCATAATTATGGCAATGACCAAGAACGACCATGTTGGCATCTCCATTTGAGACCTCCGACACACTTTACGTTGGTGTTTGTACTTTAACCGATAGCATAGTAACCATATTGAGAAATTGTCCGACAATTAACTTTCTTGCTGTTTTTTCTGTATTTTAACTAGACAATTTCAGTTTCCCAAAAAGAAATGAAAGATAAAATATTGATTAATAATAATTTTAAATAAATATACAAATGTAGAATTGTCTAACAATTAATAGAGTTTTTCTAAAGTTTTAAGCTTTTTCCACTCTGCTAATGACATTTGATCAAACCAAATGATAGAAGTTAGTTTTTTATGACCTTCAAAATAGATCACTATGAAAATCTGATAATCAATTATTTTTAAAATTTTGACACGAGAAATGGTGTTCTGTGAATGATAAGCAAGCGACCATAGTTTTTTATCTAAATAAGCAATTTGTGCAAGCTGCGGACGCTTTAAAAAGAAAATAAAGCTGATAAATAGTAAGCTGATTACAACTAACCACCATAGTAACGGCATTAATTGATAAAATAGAACTGCTAAGCTTAAGCCAATAAAAAACTGAAATATAATCGAAAAACGACTATATTTCAGCTTAAAATTCAAATGGTTGATCAAAATAAATTAACCATGAACATAGTGTTTTAATTTATAGATAAAGTCACGTAATTCGGTACGTGGTGGTTCTGATACTTCCATAAACCAATCTAGTAAATCAGGGTCTTCCTGTTCTACCAACTCAGCAAACAACGCTTTTTCTGCCGGGTCTGCCTTTAAATAATAATTTTTCACATAAGGGTCAAAATAGACATCAATTTCCTTTAAACCACGACGTGCGCGATAGATTACTTTACGTTCTTCCAAGGTCATTTCTTCAGACATTTATTTCCCCATCTGCGTTGATAGTGCGCTTAGTTTACCTGATCACATGAGAAAGTTCGCTAAAAATATCAAATTGACCAAACTTATCACTTCACCGCCATAAATGAGCATTCATCACATTGTTAGACCTAGTCGCTTCCCTTATGTTTAGCTCATAACATCAAGCCCAAACCAAGGAAGAAATACAATGCAATCTGGTGCTATTCGTCCCATTCCAAATATGTTACCTCGCCATTTATTTAATGAAGAACATGAAGCTTTTCGGGAAACGGTACGTAAATTCTATGAGAAAGAAGTTGTACCTAATATTGAAAAATATGAAAAACAACAACATGTTGACCGAGATCTTTGGAATAAAGCTGGTGCATTAGGTTTACTCTGTACCACCATGCCAGAACAATATGGTGGTTCAGGTGTCGATCGCCTATACAGCATGATTCTTATTGAAGAACAAGCCTATGCGATGGACTCAAGTACAGGTTTCTCACTGCATTCCGACATTGTAGCCAACTATATCAATAACTTCGGTAATGAAGAGCAAAAACAGAAATGGCTCCCTAAAATGGCTACTGGTGAGACGGTTACCGCAATTGCCATGACCGAGCCGGGAACAGGTTCAGACTTGCAAGCGGTTCGTACAACAGCCGTTCTTGATGGCGATGAATATGTCATTAATGGTTCAAAAATATTTATTACCAATGGCTATTTATGCGATATGGCGATTGTCGTTTGTAAAACAGGGAATAGTGATAAAGGATCTGCCAATTTATCACTCATTATTGTCGAAGCTGACCGTGCTGGTTTTACTAAGGGCAAACCACTTAACAAAATTGGTATGAAAGGCCAAGATACCTGTGAACTCTTCTTTGATAACGTTCGTGTTCCTAAAGAAAATCTTTTAGGTATGGAAGGTATGGGCTTTATCATGCTCATGAAAGAATTAGCGTGGGAGCGTATGCTAGTTGCTATTATCTGCCAAGCTGGGGCAGAAGCGGCATTTGCACATACTGTTCAGTATACAAAAGATCGTAAAGCATTCGGCAAACCAATTGGAGCATTCCAAAATACTCGTTTTAAACTTGCTGAACTTAGAACAGAGATAGATTTCTGCCGCACCTATTTAGATCGTTGTATGGAATTACAACTCGAGGAAAAATTGAGTGTTGAAGCTGCAGCTGCTGCAAAATATAAAATTTCAGATATGTTTTCAAAAGTTGTAGATGAATGTCTTCAATTACATGGTGGTTATGGCTATATGATGGAATATCCAATTGCACGCGCTTATATCGATCACCGAGCAAACCGTATTTATGCAGGCACCAATGAAATTATGAAAGAATTAATCTCTAGAACTCTTTAATCTTCATTATAAAAAGGAGGCTTATAGCCTCCTTTTTATTTTCGGATATCAAGACACTAATTTTGGTTTACGTGTAGAAATTTCTGAATGCTTATGAAAACGTAGAACACCATCATCAAATTTTGCATTTTTTAATGATTTTCGGTCTTCAAGATAATTATTGGTTACCTGCCATGGTGCTTGTTTACCTTGTTAAGGAATCACGTCGGCAGCACGACTAATATAACCAGATGATAAGCTACCCATGACTGTGTCCTCTTCCATCACACTCTTATCACCAGATGGAATGACTTCATCATAATTATTCTTATCCATGTAGTTTAATAAACGGCAGATATAATCTGCTGCAATATCAACTTTTAATGTCCATGAAGCATTTACATAGCCAATAATCATCGCCATGTTTGGTACATCGCTGAGCATCACGCCGTTATAAAGCATGTGTTCAGATGATTTAACTGGCTCCCCATCAATAGTTGCCTGCACACCGCCCATGATTTGAACCTGCAAACCTGTTGCAGATACGATAATATCGGCATCAAGGTGCTTGCCTGATTTTAATTGAATACCAGTCTCAGTAAATTTTTCAATTTGATCAGTTTCAACACTCGCCTTACCTTCACGAAGAATTTTGAATAAATCACCATCAGGAACTACGCAAAGACGCTGATCCCAAGGGTTATATGAAGGTGTAAAATGTTTCATATCAACTTTACCCTTAAGTTGCATTTCAATTGCTTTTAAGAGTAAACGACGAACTGTTTTAGGATGCTTTTGAGACAATGCATAAATTGCTCGTTGCATACCAATATTACGAGCACGCGTAAATTTATAGGCTGCTTCTTCAGACATAAATCTACGAGTTTTTTCATAGATGAAATCAATAGACGGAACAGAAGCAATATAAGTTGGTGAACGTTGCAACATCGTTACATGACCTGCTCCACCTTTTGACATTGCAGGCACCAGTGTAATTGCTGTAGCTCCGCTACCAATAATTACTACTTTTTTACCCTTATAATCCAAGTTTTCAGGCCAATGTTGTGGATGAATGAGTTGACCTTTGAAAGCTTCTTGATTTGGGAAAGTCGGCGCGTAGCCTTGGTCATAATTATAATAACCAGTACAACCTACAACGAAGTTAGCAACCCAAGTCTGCTGTTTTTTCTTATTGTCCTCGACAATAACATGCCACTTTTTCGAGGCAGAATCATAATTCGCAGAAAGGACACGATGGCCAAAATGAATTTTTTCTTTTAACTTAAACTCATCAATCACTTCCCCTAGATATCCTTTAATAGAGGCACCATCAGCGAGAACATTGGCTTTGCGCCATGGTTTAAAGTTAAAACCAAAAGTAGACATATCTGAATCAGAACGGATACCAGGATAGCGGAAAAGATCCCAAGTTCCACCAAATGATTCACGACGCTCCAAAATTTCAAACTGACGTTGTGGAGAGTTTTTAGATAAATGGGCAGCAACTCCTATTCCTGATATGCCTGCACCAATGATTAATACATCAACTTGCTTTTCCATTTTATTTTTATACCCATTGTTGAGAATATGACTTTATTAAATCACAATTTTGACAATACACAATGTCAAGTTTGACCGTTTATCCGTTTTTTTATGTCACTTGGGGACAAATTTTTAATTTCATGTTTTTTGGAAAATAAAAAAGACCGGCATAAAGCCGGTCTTTTTTGAATAATATCAATTATTCAGCTGAAGTGTTCACTTCACGATCTACAAGCTCAACGTAAGCCATCGGTGCTGCATCACCAGCACGGAAGCCCGCTTTAAGAACACGTAGATAACCGCCGTTACGTTCTTTGTAACGAGGGCCGAGTACGGTAAATAATTTACCAACAGTTGCAGCATTACGAGTACGAGCAAATGCTAAACGACGATTTGCTACAGTATCGTTTTTTGCTAGAGTGATTAAAGGCTCAGCAACACGACGTAATTCTTTAGCTTTAGGCAAAGTTGTTTTGATCAACTCATGTTCAAATAAAGAATTAGCCAAGTTTTGGAACATCGCTTTACGATGGCTGCTTGTACGGCCTAATTTCACACCACTATTACGATGACGCATGGTGATAGTCCTACTTAATTAACGGCTACGATAGGCAAAACGGTCGTCCATACGAAGACTAGCTGGTGGCCAGTTCTCAAGACGCATACCGAGTTGTAAACCTTTCGATGCCAAAACATCTTTGATCTCTGTTAACGATTTTTTACCAAGGTTAGGAGTTTTTAACAACTCAACTTCAGTACGTTGAACAAGATCACCAATGTAGTAAATATTTTCTGCTTTCAAACAGTTAGCAGAACGAACAGTAAGCTCTAGATCATCTACTGGGCGAAGCAAGATTGGGTCAACTTCTTCACGAGGTTCTTGAGCAACAGGAGTTTGGTCTTTCTGAAGATCAACAAAAATTGCAATTTGTTGTTGCAAGATTGTTGCCGCTTTGCGGATTGCTTCTTCAGGATCAACCGTACCGTTGGTCTCAAGATCGATTACCAGTTTATCTAAATCGGTACGTTGTTCTACACGCGCATTTTCTACGGTGTAAGAAACACGCTTAATTGGGCTATAAGAAGCATCTAACTGTAAACGACCTACAGGACGTGTTTCGCCTTCAGGGAAACGAGAGTCAGATGTTTCATAACCACGACCTTGAGAAACTTTCAAGCGCATTTTTAATGAGCCTGTAGCACTCAAAGTACCAATTAAATGTTCTGGGTTAACCACTTCAACATTATGAGGTAAACGAAGGTCGGCAGCAGTAATGTCACCAGGACCTTGTTTTTCTAATGTTAAATAAGCTTCATTTTGATCGAACAGCTTAATAGACAATCCTTTTAGGTTCAGCAAGAGCTCGACGATGTCCTGCTGCAAGCCTTCTAAAGTACTGTACTCGTGCTCGACACCTTCTATCTCTACTTCAACCACAGCAGCGCCTGGCAAAGAAGACAATAGAATGCGACGTAAAGCATTACCTAGAGTATGGCCAAAACCACGCTCTAAAGGTTCCAGAATCACTTTTGCCGAGGTCCCGCTTACCGCTTCGACCTTGATCGCTTGCGGAGTTAGAAACTCGTTTGCAGTACGCGTCATTATTGCTACCTCAAGGATTATTTAGAATACAATTCTACAATCAAGCTTTCGTTGATTTCAGCAGGTAAATCAGAACGATCTGGTGCAGCTTTAAACGTACCTTCAAGCTTAGAGTGATCAACTTCGATCCAAGCTGGAATACCACGTTGAGCAGCCAATTCAATCGCGTTTTTAATACGCAATTGTTGTTTAGCACCTTCGTGAACCGCAATTACATCACCAGCTTTAACTTGAATAGATGCGATGTTTACACGACGACCATTCAAAGTAATGCTACGGTGACTTACTAACTGACGAGCTTCTGCACGTGTAGAACCAAAACCCATGCGATAAACAACGTTATCAAGACGGCTTTCAAGCAATTTCAACAAGTTCTCACCAGTTGCGCCTTTAACACGAGCTGCTTCTTTATAGTAGTTACTAAATTGACGCTCTAACACACCGTAAATACGACGGACTTTTTGTTTTTCACGTAATTGTAGTGAATACTCAGATTGCTTACCACCGCGAGCCTGACCATGTTGACCAGGTGCTTTGTTAGCTTTTTTAGTTTTGACGTCAAATGGTTTAACGCCAGATTTAAGTTGCAGGTCTGTCCCTTCGCGGCGAGAGAGTTTGCATTTTGGACCAATATAACGAGCCATGAATGTTTCTCCTTACACGCGACGTTTTTTAGGTGGACGGCAACCGTTGTGAGGAATTGGAGTCACATCGGTAATGCTGTTAATCTTATAACCCACTGCGCCTAATGCACGAACCGCAGACTCACGACCTGGACCAGGACCTTTTACAAGGACGTCAAGGTTTTTCAAACCGTAATCTAAAGCTGCTTTACCAGCAACTTCAGCAGCTACCTGAGCAGCAAACGGAGTTGATTTACGTGAACCACGGAAGCCTTGTCCACCTGAGGTGGCCCAAGCCAATGCATTACCTTGACGATCGGTAATCGTAACAATGGTGTTATTAAAAGACGCGTGAATGTGTGCAACACCTTCAGAGACGGTACGAGTGACCTTCTTGCGTGTGCGAGTATCTTTAGCCATCTTTTAGCTTCCAGAAATCTTACTTTTTAATCGGTTTGCGCGGACCTTTACGGGTACGTGCGTTAGTTTTGGTGCGTTGACCACGGACAGGCAAGCTGCGACGATGACGAAGGCCACGATAGCAACCTAAATCCATTAAACGTTTAATGTTCATGGAAATTTCGCGACGTAAGTCACCTTCGGTAGGAACCTTAGCAACTTCTGCACGAATCGCATCAAGCTGTGCATCGTCCAACTCACGGATCTTAGTAGTCTCAGTAATACCAACTGCAGCTAAGATGTTCTTAGCAGTGTGGCGACCGATACCAAAGATGTAAGTGAGGGAGATAACAGCATGCTTGTTATCCGGAATGTTTACACCGGCAATACGAGCCATTCACTTTTCTCCAAAAAGGCAGTAGAGATAATCAACCGCCCCACAAAAATCTTGAGGGGCGGATATTAACCCAATTCGCCTACTGAAATCAACAGGTCTTGATTAGATTAACCTTGACGCTGCTTATGACGAGGTTCTGCGCTACAAATCACGCGAATAACCCCATTACGACGGATAACTTTACAGCTACCACAAATTTTCTTTACAGAAGCTTGTACTTTCATGATGAAACCTCTAAGTGCGCTTATCCCTTAGGATGAGCAGTCGTTTTTCTCATTAATGTTTGATTGTCATATTGATGAGAAGTTAAATGCGCTTGTAGCTGAGCCATAAAGTCCATAACAACAACGACTACAATGAGTAATGAGGTACCACCCAAATAGAATGGAATACCAAAAGAACTTTGTAGAATCATTGGCATCAAACAAATGACTGTAATATAAATCGCACCAATAAACGTCAAACGATTAAGAATATGATCTAAGTAACGAGCAGTTTGCTCACCTGGGCGAATACCAGGCACATAAGCTCCGCTGCGTTTTAGATTTTCTGATACTTCCTTAGGGCTAAATACTAAAGCCGTATAAAAGTAACAGAAAAAGATAATTAACGCACCAAAGAGCACCAAATACAAAGGCTGTCCAGGCGACAATACTAAAGCTAAATCTTGTAAACTACGTTTAATTAAACCAGCATTCGGATCTGCACTTCCTACCCATTGCCCCAAACTAGCTGGGAACAAGAGTAAAGAGCTCGCAAAAATCGCAGGAATCACACCAGCCATATTAATTTTCAACGGTAGATGTGTTTGCTGAGCTGTAAATATACGACGCCCTTGCTGCTTCTGTGCATAGTTTACTGGAATACGACGCTGTGCTTTTTCAATAAACACAATCGCTGCCAATACACCAAGAGACAAAAGACCAAAGATAACAAGACCAATTAAACTTGTTTGACCATTATCGACAGATGATACTGATTGCATAATTAATTTAGGCAAACCAGCAACAATACCTGCAAAAATAATCATTGAGATACCATTACCGATACCTCTTTCAGTGATCTGTTCACCTAGCCACATTAAGAACATAGTTCCTGCGACAAGTGATGTAACTGCAGGTATATAAAAAGCAAGACCACTAGATAGAGTAATACCCTGTCCAATAAGACCTGCACACATACCTACTGCCTGAACCACTGCAAGTAATAATGTACCCTGACGCGTATATTGATTAATTTTACGTTTACCTTGCTCCCCTTCCTTTTTTAAGGCTTCGAGAGAAGGAATCACTGTAGACATTAACTGCACAATAATTGATGCAGAAATATAAGGCATGATCCCTAAAGCAAGAATCGACATTCGCTCTAAAGCACCGCCAGAAAACATATTGAATAGCCCAAGAATAGTTCCTTGGTTTGCATGAAATAAATTTTCTAACGCAGCATTATTAATGCCTGGTACTGGAATATGCGCTCCTAGTCGAAAGACCAGCAATGCACCGATTAGAAAACTCATCCGGCGAATAATTTCACGATATTTCACGTGAAATGGCTGACCTTTCATCATGTTGACATGACCTGAAGAACTAGGAGACATAGACACTCGAGATTACTCCTCGACTTTGCCGCCAGCTGCTTCAATTGCAGCTTTAGCGCCTTTAGTCAATGCAACACCTTGAACAGTGAATGCACGAGTGATTTCACCAGAAAGCACGATACGAGCGCGAATTTGATCGCGACGAACAACATTCGCAGCTTTTAAAGTTTCAAGGCTAACGATATCGCCTTCCACTTTACTTAACTCAGACAAACGTACTTCAGCAGTTTTTAAAGCGATTTGGCTAGTGAAACCGAATTTAGGTAAACGACGATAAATCGCTGTTTGACCGCCTTCGAAACCTGGACGAACGCCACCACTTTTACGTGATTTTTGACCTTTGATACCACGACCACCAGTCTTACCAACGCCAGAACCGATACCACGGCCTAAACGACGGTGTTCACGTTTTGCACCTTCTGCAGGTGCAAGCTCATTTAAACGCAGAGTCATGGCTTATTCCTCTACACTAACCATATAGTAGACTTTGTTGATCATACCACGGTTAGAAGGCGTATCTTGCACTTCTACAGTATGACCAATACGACGCAGACCTAAACCTTGTAAGCAAAGCTTGTGATTTTTCAAGCGATGTGAAGAAGATTTAGTCTGGGTAACTTTAATCGTTTTCATGATTGATTACCCTTGAATTTCTTCTACTGATTTACCACGTTTCGCAGCGACTTTCTCAGGAGAAGTCATATCACGCAAACCTTTAAAAGTTGCGTTTACTACGTTAGCAGCGTTAGTAGAACCATAACATTTAGCAAGTACGTTATGTACACCTGCAGCTTCAAGAACGGCACGCATTGCACCACCAGCGATTACGCCAGTACCTTCTGAAGCAGGTTGCATGTATACACGGCTTGCACCATGACGAGCATTCACAGGGTGTTGTAAAGTAGTACCAGCAAGGTCTACAGTGATCATGTTACGACGTGCAGCTTCAAGTGCTTTAGAAATAGCAGCTGGAACTTCACGAGCTTTACCACGACCAAAACCTACGCGACCATTACCATCGCCCACAACAGTTAATGCTGTGAAAGAGAAGATACGACCACCCTTAACAACCTTGGCTACACGATCAACGGCAACCAGCTTTTCAACGAGACCTTCGTTTTGTTCAACTTTTGCCATGATTAGAACTCCAAGCCGCCTTCACGAGCAGCATCAGCCAAGGCTTTGATACGACCATGATATTTAAAACCAGAACGGTCAAATGCAACTTTAGTAACGCCAGCTGCTTTAGCACGTTCTGCGATTAAAGCACCAACTTTCGTCGCAGCTTCAATATTACCAGTAGTACCACTACGTAAAGATGCATCTAAAGTTGAAGCTTGCGCTAAAACTTTGCCACCATCTGCTGAAATAACTTGAGCATAGATGTGACGCGGAGTGCGGTTTACACACAAACGAGTCGCACCCAATGCACGGATGTGCAAGCGTGTGCTTTTCGCACGACGCAAACGGGATTGTTTCTTTTCGTTCATAAGAACCTCGCGCCTTATTTCTTCTTAGCTTCTTTACGAAGAATGACTTCATCCGAATAACGAACACCTTTACCTTTATATGGTTCAGGAGAACGGTATGCACGGATTTCTGCCGCTACTTGACCTAACAACTGCTTGTTTGCTGATTTCAAAATGATTTCAGTAGCAGTTGGAGTTTCCGCTGTTACACCTTCAGGTAAAGCGTAGTCAATTGGGTGTGAGTAACCAAGGTTAAGGTTTACAACTGTACCTTTAACCGCAGCTTTATAACCAACACCAACTAGCTGCAACTTACGTTCGAAGCCTTCGCTAACACCTTTAACAAGGTTGTTCAATACAGCGCGAGCAGTACCAGCTTGCATCCAAGCATCTTTCGATTCTTTAGCTGGAGCAAGTTGAAGTTTACCTTCTTCCTGTTTTAGCTCGACCAGCGCATGCAGGTTGAAAGACAATGTACCTTTGCTGCCTTTCACTTCGACCTGCCGGCCGTTCTGAGTAACTGTTACACCATTTGGTACAGTTACTGGGGCTTTAGCCACACGAGACATGAGGAATCACCTATTAAGAAACAAAAGCAATAACTTCACCACCGATGCCCGCAGCACGTGCAGCGCGATCAGTCATGATGCCTTTGCTTGTAGAAACAATTGCAATACCTAAACCTTGCTTAACGCTTGGAAGTTTATCTTTACCACGGTATTGGCGAAGGCCTGGACGGCTTACGCGCTTAACCATTTCGATAACTGGCTTGCCTTCGAAATATTTTAAAGTAATAGTCAAAGTAGATTTTGTCTCTTCTTGAGCAACTTCTACGTTTGAAATATAACCTTCTTGTTGAAGTACGTTTGCAATAGCAACTTTCAACTTAGAAGACGGCATAGAAACAGTTTGTTTCTTAGCCATTTGTGCGTTACGAACACGTGTTAGCATGTCGGCAACGGTATCTTGCATACTCATTTAGTCGCTCCTTACCAGCTTGCCTTAACAACGCCTGGTACATCACCTTGCATTACTGTGTCACGTAATTTGTTACGGCTTAAACCGAACTTACGGAAGTAACCATGAGGACGACCAGTTAAACCACAACGGTTACGAAGACGTACCGGAGATGCATTACGTGGCAATGCTTGTAACTTTAACATCGCTTCGAAACGTTCTTCGTCGCTCGCATTTACATTTGCAATAGTAGCTTTTAATTCAGCACGTTTTGCAGCGTATTTAGCAACAGTTTTTTCGCGTTTCAATTCGCGATTAATCATACCTTTCTTAGCCATATCGACCTCTTATTTGAACGGGAAGCCGAATGCACGCATAAGCGCACGGCCTTCGTCATCGGTGCGAGCAGTCGTAGTAATAGTAATATCCATACCACGAATACGATCAATCTTGTCGAAATCGATTTCAGGGAAAACGATTTGCTCTTTCAAACCCATTGAGTAGTTACCACGACCGTCGAAAGATTTCGCTGAGAAACCACGGAAGTCACGGATACGAGGGATTGCGATAGAGATCAAACGGTCCAAGAATTCGTACATTTGGTCGCCACGTAAAGTAACTTTACAACCAATTGGCCAACCATCACGGATTTTGAAACCAGCGATAGATTTACGTGCAAGAGTAACTACTGGTTTTTGACCAGCAATTAATTGCATGTCAGCTACAGCGCCGTCTAATAATTTCTTATCAGTAGCTGCTGCGCCTACACCCATGTTAAGAGTGATTTTTGTGATGCGAGGAATTTCCATCACATTCTTAATGCTAAGTTCTTCTTGTAACTTCGCTTTAAGTTCGTCGTTGTAACGTGCTTTAAGTCTGGCCATTGCCTTTTCAACCTATTACTTCGCTACCGCCACTGATTCACCAGTTGATTTGTAAACGCGAGTTTTCACGCCATCAATCACTTGGTAACCAACACGGTCAGCCTTCTGGGTTGTAGCATTTAAAATTGCCACGTTTGAGATATGAAGCGAAGCTTCTTGAGTAACGATACCGCCTTCAGCGCCAGTTACACGATTCGGCTTTTGATGCTTCTTCACTAAGTTAAGGCCTTCAACCTTAACGCGGTCTTCAGAAACAGACAAAACAGTACCCTGTTTGCCTTTTTCTTTACCTGCGATCACGATAACCTGATCGCCTTTTTTAATCTTAGCCATGATTGCCTCTTATAGAACTTCAGGAGCCAATGAAATGATTTTCATGAACTGTTCAGTACGAAGTTCACGAGTCACTGGTCCGAAGATACGAGTCGCAATCGGAGCTTTGTTGTTGTTCAAAATAACTGCAGCGTTATCATCAAAACGGATCACAGAACCATCTGGACGACGAATGCCGAACTTAGTACGAACTACAACTGCATTCATCACGTCACCTTTTTTAACACGTGCGCGTGGAATAGCTTCTTTTACAGTAACTTTAATAATGTCGCCAACAGAAGCATAACGACGATGTGAACCACCAAGTACTTTAATACATTGTACGCGGCGAGCACCACTGTTGTCTGCTACGTCGAGCATAGTTTCGGTTTGAATCATTGCCCTACTCCAAAACCGAGCATCACCGGTCACAATTTCGAAAGGCTCAAAGAGTACTCGAAATTGACCGATGATGCAACAAGAACGTCGAATTACTCAGCAGCTGCTTCAACTACTTCCACTAAAGTCCAAGCTTTAGTTTTAGAAATTGGGCGGCTTTCTTTAATGGTTACAACATCGCCAATTTTAGCAACGTTGTTCTCATCATGAGCGTGTAACTTAGTTGAACGGCGAATTGATTTGCCATACAACGGGTGTTGAACGCGGCGTTCGATAAGGACAACAATAGATTTGTCCATTTTGTCGCTTACTACTTTGCCGGTTAACGTGCGGACTGTTTTTTCACTCATTGTCCGTTCCCCTGTTTTTCGGTAAGGAGTGTCTTAATACGAGCAATTGTCTTACGAGCAACTTGCACTTCGTGCGATTTACCCAACTGACCAGTTGCTTTCGCCATACGAAGACGGAATTGGTTAAGCTGTTGCTCATCAAGCAAAGCTTTCAACTCTTCTACCGATTTTTCACGTAGATCTTTAGTTTTCATTACATTACCGTCCGAGTCACGATAGTGGTTTTAAACGGAAGTTTAGCAGCAGCTAAAGCAAAAGCTTCACGTGCCAAGTCTTCGTTCACACCTTCAATTTCGTACAGGATCTTACCTGGTTTGATCTCACAAACCCAATATTCCACGTTACCTTTACCGTTACCCATACGAACTTCTAATGGTTTTTCGGTAATTGGTTTGTCCGGGAATACGCGAATGAAGATTTTACCACCACGTTTAATACGACGGCTAATGGTACGACGTGCAGCTTCAATCTGACGTGCAGTCATACGACCACGCTCAGTTGCTTTAATTGCAATCGAACCAAATGATACTGTACTACCACGATGTGCTAGACCAGTGTTACGGCCTTTGTGCACTTTACGGAATTTGGTACGTTTAGGTTGCAACATGGATTATTCTCCCTTGTCAGCAGCACGGTCACCGCGACGACCACGACGCTCTTGACCTTCACCACGACCACGACCGCGTTTAGCTGGACGTTCTTCAGCAGGAGCAGGGTTCATGACTTGTTTCATGCCACCTAAAATCTCACCACGGAAAATCCAAACTTTAACACCAATCGTACCGT
Source organism: Acinetobacter sp. BD54 (assembly GCF_044778325.1). Classification (NCBI taxonomy): domain Bacteria; kingdom Pseudomonadati; phylum Pseudomonadota; class Gammaproteobacteria; order Moraxellales; family Moraxellaceae; genus Acinetobacter; species Acinetobacter sp. BD54. Next base: position 49,827 of record NZ_JANJEP010000003.1, read on the forward strand.
AAGTAGTTTCAGCACGCATAGTTGCATAGTCGATGTCCGCACGAAGAGTGTGCAAAGGTACACGACCTTCACGATACCATTCTGTACGAGCGATCTCTGCACCACCTAAACGGCCAGAAACTTCAACTTTGATACCTTTAGCACCAGCACGCATAGTGTTTTGAACCGCACGCTTCATAGCACGACGGAACATTACACGTTTTTCTAATTGAGAAGCGATTGCTTCAGCAACTAAACGCGCGTCCAAGTCTGGGCGATCAATTTCGTTGATGCTTACTTGCGCTGGAACACCCATGATGTTGGTAAGTTCGCGCTGTAATTTTTCAATGTCTTCGCCTTTTTTACCGATTACGATACCAGGACGAGCTGTGCTAATTGTTACTTTAGCAGCACCTGATGGACGTTCGATAAGAATATTGCTAACCATCGCATTCTTAAGTTTTTTAGTTAAAAACTCACGAACTTGAAGATCTTTAAGCAAGTATTCAGCGTATTGTTTCGGATTCGCATACCAGTTAGCGTTATGACGTTTCACAACACCTAGGCGGATACCGATTGGATGAACCTTCTGACCCATATCAAACCCCTACCTTAACGGTGATGTGACAAGTACGCTTAGTAATACGATCTGCACGGCCTTTAGCACGTGGCATAATACGTTTAAGGCTCATGCCTTCGTCAACGTAAATCGTAGAAACTTTAAGGTCGTCAACATCTAAACTGTTATTGTGTTCAGCGTTTGCAATTGCAGATTCCAATGCTTTTTTAACTAAAACTGCAGCTTTTTTGTTGCTGAAGTTCAAGATGTTTAAAGCATGTGCAACAGACTTGCCACGGATTAAGTCCGCAACCAAACGTGCTTTTTGTGCCGAGATAGCGGCACCGCGTAATTTAGCAGTTACTTCCATCATGACACCTATTAACGTTTAGACTTCTTGTCAACACCGTGACCACGATAGGTACGAGTTGGCGCGAATTCACCGAGTTTATGACCAACCATATGCTCAGTAACAATTACTGGAACGTGGTTACGGCCATTGTGAACAGAAATTGTTAAACCAACAAAGTCTGGAAGGATCATCGAACGACGAGACCAAGTTTTGATCGGCTTGCGAGAGTTACTAGCAACAGCCGCTTCAACCTTAGCGAACAAGTGCGCATCGACGAATGGGCCTTTTTTCAGAGAACGAGGCATTAGTCAGATTCCTTTACTTGACGCGACGGTCGCGAATAATCATCTTAGTCGTACGCTTGTTGGTACGTGTCTTGTACCCTTTAGCTTTTTGACCCCATGGGCTTACAGGTTGAATACCTTTGTTACGCCCTTCACCACCACCGTGTGGGTGATCAATCGGGTTCATCGCCATACCACGTACGGTAGGACGAACACCACGCCAGCGTGCAGCACCAGCTTTACCTAATGAGCGAAGGTTGTTTTCTTGGTTAGAAACTTCACCAATTACAGCGCGGCATTCAACGTGTACTTTACGCATTTCGCCTGAACGAAGACGAATGATTGCGTAAGAACCATCACGACCCAACAATTGAACTGAAGCACCAGCAGAACGTGCTAATTGAGCACCTTTACCGATTTTAAGTTCAACGTTATGAAGTGTAGAACCGATTGGCATGTTACGAAGTGGTAAACAGTTACCTGGACGAATTGGTGCATCGTTACCAGATTGTACTTTATCACCAGCACGTAAGCCTTTAGGCGCAATGATATAACGACGCTCACCGTCAGCATATTTCAATAATGCAATATGCGCTGTACGGTTTGGATCGTATTCAATACGTTCTACAACAGCAGGTACGCCATCTTTGTTACGTTTGAAGTCAACGATACGGTAATGTTGCTTATGACCACCACCAACGTGACGAGTAGTAATGTGACCGTTGTTATTACGACCACCAGTACGTTTTTTTGCTTCTACCAACGGTGCATAAGGCGCGCCTTTGTGAAGATGGTCATGAACCACTTTCTCTACAAAGCGACGTCCTGGAGACGTTGGCTTACATTTTTGAATCGGCATAATTTTCGTCCTTATTCCGCTGCGCTTTCAGCGGTATCGCCCAAGTCAGCCATTTCAACATCTTGGCCGGCTTTCAGGGTGACGTATGCTTTTTTAACATCAGAACGACGTCCTAATGTACGACCAAAGCGCTTAGTCTTACCTTTAGTAATAGTTGTGTTAACTTTAACAACTTCTACACCAAAAAGTTTTTCAACTGCTTTTTTGATTTCAAGTTTAGTAGCGTTGATATCTACTTTAAATACTTGAACACCAGCAGTATCACCTAAAACTTGTGCCTTTTCTGAGAAGACTGGTCCTTTTAGGACTTGATAGATACGTTCGTTGTTCATCCGAGTTCTACCTCAATTTTCTTAGCAGCAGCTACAGACATCACAACTTTATCAAACGCGATCAAGCTTACAGGATCGATTGCAGTTGCATCTACCACATCAACGTGTGGAAGGTTGCGCGCTGCAAGATATAAGTTCTCATCTACAGCATCTGTAACGATCAAAGCACGAGCTGCATTTAAATCGTTAAGTTTTGCAAGCAATTCTTTAGTTTTTGGAGCAGCAACAGCGAACTCTTCAACTAAAACAAGGCGATCTTGGCGAACAAGTTCAGCTAAGATACATTGCATTGCACCGCGATACATTTTACGGTTTACTTTTTGAGACCAATCTTGTGGACGAGCAGCAAAAGTTTTACCACCACCAACCCAGATTGGGCTACGAATAGAACCCGCACGAGCGCGACCAGTACCTTTTTGACGGAATGGTTTTTTACCACCGCCAGAAACGTCTGCACGTGATTTGTGAGCACGAGTACCTTGACGACCACCTGCTAAGTAAGCAGTAACAACTTGGTGTACAAGAGCTTCGTTAAATTCACGTCCGAAAGCTACTTCAGACAATTCAACAGCAGAGCCGGAAACAGTTTTTAAATTCACGGTATTTCCCCTCAGGCCTTGATGGTAGGACGTACGATAACGTCACCGCCAGTTGCACCAGGAATTGCACCCTTAACAACCAAAACTGAACGTTCAGTGTCAACAGATACGATTTCAAGACCTTGTACTGTTACGCGTTCATCACCTAAGTGACCAGCCATTTTTTTGCCTTTGAACACGCGTCCAGGAGTTTGGTTTTGACCTGTAGAACCTAAAACACGGTGAGAAACAGAGTTACCGTGAGTAGCATCTTGGGTACGGAAATTCCAACGTTTAACACCACCTTGGAAACCTTTACCTTTTGATTGACCAGTTACGTCAACAATTTGACCAACTGTGAACAAATCAACGCCAATAGTACCGCCAACTTCACGGCCTTCAAGCTCAGCTTCAGTAACACGAAACTCTTTAACTAAACGACCAGCAGCAACACCCGCTTTAGCGAAATGACCTTTTTGAGCGTTAGTTACGCGAGACTCGCGACGTTCACCAGTAGTTACTTGAACAGCTTGATAACCATCAGTTTCAAGTGTTTTGATTTGCGTAATGCGGTTTGGATCGACTTCGATGACTGTAACAGGTACAGAAACACCAGCATCTGTAAAGATGCGAGTCATACCACATTTGCGACCGACTAAACCAATAGCCATGTGCATAAACCTCTAAAAAAGCGGCCTAATTAACTAATCGTTAATTAACCGAAAGCCTTAACCCAAAGCGATCTGAACATCAACACCAGCTGCAAGATCTAACTTCATCAATGCATCAACAGTTTTATCTGTAGGTTGAACGATGTCGATCAAACGTTTGTAGGTGCGGATTTCGTACTGGTCACGCGCATCTTTGTTAACGTGCGGTGAAGTAAGAACGTTGAAGCGTTCGATGCGAGTAGGCATCGGAATTGGACCACACACTTGTGCGCCGGTACGCTTAGCGGTTTCTACGATCTCTTGAGCAGATTGATCAATCAGACGATGATCAAAAGACTTAAGACGGATACGAATTCTCTGGTTAGACATACCAGTAAACTCCAAGCCAAATATATAAAGAATCACCTTTGACGCATCTCACCTATCTGGTAAGTGTCAAAGGCAGTGATAATCACCAAGGTCGTGATCGATGCCACGACTGTAATGCACATTTACTACTTTCTTCGCAGTAAATGCCCTCTTCTTGAGGGTCGCTCATTATAACGATTGTTTAAGTCTTATGCAATTCTCTTTTTCTATTTTCTGCTCAATTCATCCTTTTTCTCGCCAACTCTATATTTTTATTGATTGACCACGAACTCTATTGCCCTGTTTAAAAGTTGATTGCCTTGTTCAAACTTTTGGATGTCGCAATGATGTAGTTCATCTAAAGATTGAACATACTCACCTTTAAAAATAGAAAGCTCTTGTTCGTTCTCTAAAAGAAGATTTAATACCTTCGGTGTCATTTCTGGATGAAATTGAAAACCAAGAACATTTGAACCAATTTGGTACATCTGGTTACGACAAACTGAGTTCTCTGCTAAATGAATCGCACCTTTAGGAATCTCAAAAGTTTCACTATGCCACTGCATTACATTTATTTTTTCTGGTAATAAAAAGCTTTCTTTAGGTAAATTCGGCACCCTTTGTACGGTCGACCATCCCAATTCTTGATAACGGTTTCTACTAACGGCGGCTCCTAGTGCATTGGCAATAAGTTGGCCTCCGAGACAAAGTCCTATCGCAGGCTTTCCCGCCGCCAAATAACGACGTATCCATCTTTTTTCTATTTTTAACCATGGATAATTTGCCTCATCATTTACACTCATAGTTCCCCCCATAATAAGTAGCAAATCCACATCTTCAATATGTGGCAATGCTTCTATTTCCAAAGGGAGATCAACTGGAAGTGCAAAAAACTCTGTAGCTGTTATCGTTGCATGGTGTGCTTTTAAGAATGAATAGCAGCTTCCAAAACCTTCGCCAGCAATATGTTGAAAATAGTGAACACGTAAATGCGACTTCATGCGCTTAAACCTATTGTTGTTAGAATGTTGGTTTGATCTTTGCAAAAATAAAGCCAAGTTTTAGTGAATGTTACACTAGTAACGAAACATCTTAGAAATAATCAAAAATCTAGCAGTTAAGTAAGTTTTCTCTTAATCTAATCTCATTATGTAAAGTATAGCGCCCCATGAAAAAGCATAACAATTTCCAAACCCAACTCATTCATGCACCACGAAAAGCACCTCAATTTATTGAAACCGTGCAACCTCCCTTATTTCGTGCATCAACTATTATTTTTAAATCGACTTCGCACCTTTTTGACCGTCATTGGACCGATCCTTATGACTATAGTTATGGCACCCACGGTACGCCTACGACATTTACACTAGGCGACAATATTGCTCAAATTGAGGGTGGTTTATACTGCCTACTTGCTCCAAGCGGGTTATCTGCGATTAATCTCGTAAATTCTGCTGTGTTAGCAACAGATGATGAAGTTTGGGTGCCAGACAACATATATGGTCCGAATCTGGAACACCTAAACTACTTAAAAGATCAATATGGAATTAATGTTCAAGTTTATAACCCGATTGATGTCTCAAGTTTCCAGCCTTCTGATAAAACCAAGTTGCTATGGTTAGAAGCAGCAGGTTCTGTCACTCTTGAATTTCCAGATCTCAAAGCGCTAGTAAAAAAAGCAAAAGCACATGGCGTTTTAACTGCACTAGATAATACTTGGGGAGCTGGCCTCGCCTTTAATGCTTTTGATTTTTCCGATGAGCATTTATCAGTGGATTTAACCATTCATGCGCTTACCAAATATCCAAGTGGTGGTGGCGATATTTTAATGGGAAGTGTGGTAACTCGTGATGAGAAGTTACATCACCGTTTGTTCCGAATGCATGCCATTTTAGGGATTTCGGTATCTGGTGATGATACCGCCCAAATTCAACGCAGTCTTGCGCATATGTCATTAAGGTATGAGCAACAATCAAATAATGCTAAAACCCTACTTACATGGTTAAAAGAGCAACCTCAGTTTGCACAAGTTCTACATCCAAGCGATAAAGCTGCACCTGGTCATCAATACTGGCAAGAAATTTGCTCAACAGGTAGAAGTGCAGGCTTAGTGAGTGTTGTTTTCAAATCTGATTATGATATTTCAGCAGTACGCCGTTTTTGTGATGCTCTTAAGCTATTCAAACTTGGTTTTAGTTGGGGAGGACCGGTGAGTCTCGTCATGCTTTATGATTTAAAAATGATGAGAAAACTTGAAAATACACATTTACAACAAGGTTTGTTGGTTCGCTTCTGTATAGGGCTAGAAGATCCACAAGATTTAATTCAAGATATCGAAAATGCTCTGAAACAAATGTAAAACGACAACATCAATAGTGGCTCACACTAAGGGATAAAAATATATGGGTACACCGATTGTTATTGCAAAAAATATTAACGACACATCAAAAGAAATTGTTTTACTTTCCCAATTTGCCAACCGGCACGGCCTGATTGCAGGTGCGACCGGTACAGGTAAAACAGTCACCCTAAAGGTGCTCGCAGAGAGTTTTTCTCGAATCGGCGTTCCCGTCTTTCTTGCCGACGCAAAAGGTGATGTTTCAAGTCTCGCAAAAGCTGGTGAAGCTTCGGATAAATTTAATGAACGCTTAAAGCTTTTACAGATCGACAGTGTTCCATTTGCAGCCAATCCAGTTGTTTTCTGGGATTTATTTGGCCAGCAAGGCCACCCTATTCGAACCACTATTTCTGAAATTGGACCAATTTTATTAGCACGTATACTCAACTTAAATGACACCCAAGAAGGTGTTTTATCTGCCGTATTCCGTATTGCAGACGACCAAGGGTTACTTCTGGTCGACTTTAAAGATTTAAAAGCCATGATCACTTTTGTAAGTGAACATGCAGCTGAGTTTAAAGCCGAATATGGCAACTTATCTCCAGCCAGCTTAGGCGCTATTCAACGTAATCTCCTTGCTCTTGCCGACCAAGGTGGAGAACAGTTTTTCGGAGAGCCAGCTTTAAATATTCTGGACTTTATACAAACCGACGCAAATGGGCATGGTTATATTAATATTCTTGCGGCTGACAAGCTCATGAATACACCTAAGCTATATGCTACTTTCCTGTTATGGATGCTTTCAGAATTATTTGAACAGCTTCCAGAAGTTGGTGATATGGATAAACCTAAACTCGTGTTTTTCTTTGATGAAGCTCACCTGTTATTCGACAACGCCAGTCAAGCTTTACAAGAAAAAATTGAACAGGTTGTACGTTTAATTCGTTCTAAAGGTGTGGGAATTTATTTTATTACCCAAAACCCGCTCGACTTACCAGAAAGTGTTTTAGGGCAACTCGGCAACCGTGTACAACATGCTTTACGTGCCTTTACTCCTAAAGATCAAAAAGCAGTAAAAACAGCAGCAGATACATTCCGCTCTAATCCCGATTTTAAAGTAGATGAAGCAATTACCGAGCTCGGTGTAGGTGAAGCACTGATTAGTTGCCTAGATGAGCAAGGTACACCTCAAATTGTAGAGCGTGGATGGGTTATGCCTCCTTACTCTTCTTTTACACCTATCACTCCAGAAGAGCGTCAGACCTTAATTTCGCAAAGTATTATTGCCGGGGTTTATGAACAAGCTGTAGATCGTGATAGTGCCTATGAAATGCTCCAAAATAAAGTGGCTGAACGGGAACAGCAAAAACAAGATGCAGAACTCGCAAAACAGCAAGCGAAAGAACAGGAAACTTTAGCGAAGCAACAAGCCAAAGAACAAGAGCGTCTAGCACGTGAACAGCAAAAAGAAGAGGAACGTGCGGCGCGTGAAAGAGCTAAACTTACTCAAGATATTGTCGGAACTTTTGCAAAAAGTGCTGCTCGCAGCTTAGGTGGTAGTACTGGCCAAAAATTAGTACGGGGACTACTCGGCTCATTATTTGGAAAATAAAATTTATTTTTAAATCAGTATATTAATTTAAGGGATTTTATATCCCTTAAATTTTTTAAGGTTTTTATTAAAAAGCTATTGCTACAACTACTTTAAAGATGTATTTTAAATACATCTTATATAGCCAGATAATTAAGGTCTAGCCATGACTCCACAACAAATTGAACTCGTTAAATCTACTGTACCTGTATTGCGTGAACATGGTGTTACTCTAACTACATACTTTTATAAGCGTATGTTGAATAACAACCCAGAACTAAAAAATGTTTTTAATCTTGATGATCAGACCAGCCTGCGCCAACCTCGTGCTCTTGCAGCAGCTGTACTCGCGTATGCTGAAAATATTGAGAATCCTACGGTGCTTGCCAAAGCGGTTGAACGCATTACCACTAAGCATGTCAGTTTAGATATTCAGCCAGATCAATATGCAATTGTGGGCGACAACTTGCTTCATTCAATTAGTGAAGTTTTAAATGTTCCATTTGAATCAGAACTCATTGAAGCGTGGAAACAAGCTTACTTACAGTTGGCAGATATCTTAATTGGTGTTGAAAAACAAAAATATGAACAACTTGAAAGCTTGAAAGGTGGATGGGCTGGCTGGCGTTCATTTGAAATTACGCAAATTGACCCACTTGAGTCTGGCAAACGCTTTACTTTAAAGGCAACTGATCATGAAGATGTACTCACCAGCCCAGCAAATGCTTTTATTTCTGTAAAAGTTCAAGTACCTAACCAACAGCTTGAACAACCAAAAGCATTTAAGTTCACAGAGGCTCAAGAGGACAATACTTATCATTTTGATGTTCAACCAGAAGAAGACCATACAGAGTTCTCTGTTTCAAACATTTTGCTTGAGCACTATAGAGTTGGTGATCAAGTACAAGTTTCAGCTCCTTTAACGCTGTAACTTAAAAAGCTCTAGCCTGAAAGTTTTATTCTTTAGACTTTCAGGCTAAGATGATCAACCTCCTAACCTTTAGTTTTTGGTGATCATGCAACTTAATAAATTTACCGATTATGCTTTGCGAATATTAATGTATGTCGCTCGTCCAAGTGATGCGCCGTACACGATTGCAGAAATCGCTCAAGATTTATATGTTTCGCAAAATCATCTTGTGAAGGTTGTCCATTTTATGGGTAAACAAGAGTGGATTATTACCATTCGCGGCAAAGGTGGTGGAATTCGATTAAATCCAAAAGCTTTAGATTTAAAACTTGGAACAATTGTCCGAATTTTACAAGGTGACCACCAAATTGTTGAATGCAATACACCGCCTTGTGTTTTACGCTCCCATTGCGGTTTGAAAGGTATTCTTGATCAAGCTTTGGAAAGCTTTTATCAAAGTTTAGATCAATATACGTTAGGTGAAGTTTTACAACAGCCAAAATCCGCTTCAGATCATTCCCCTATCGCCTTTTTACAACTCTAGAGCCCGTAATTCTATTTATCTTTTTAAGCAAGCTTACTGAAAATTAGCAAGAATAACCAAGCTCCTTTATACTAGGCGCGAGCCCTCTCATTTAAAAAGTTATTTTTTATGCGTCGTAGTGAAAAATCGAAAGACACCAAAGCCAGACTCGCACCCAAGCAAAAGATCAGTTATGAAAAGAAACCGGATCCAGCGATTACAGCCTATGCTGTGCAATCTCTAAACTGGTTACGCCAAGCTGAATTTTTAATGAGTGCTCCAAAATTGGCACTATGTGTTGAAGATAGTGGCTACGAGATTGCGTTTGCCGGACGTTCAAATGCAGGAAAATCTAGCGCAATTAATGCATTAACAAACCAGAAACAGCTTGCACGTGCCTCCAAAAAACCTGGGCGTACGCAAATGATTAACTTTTTCAGCCTAGGTAATCCAGATCAACGCTTAGTTGACCTTCCTGGTTATGGTTATGCAGCCGTACCAGAAGAAATGAAACGTGTATGGCAAAAAGAATTAGAAAACTATCTAATTCATCGTAAAAGCTTACAAGGTTTGGTTTTACTCATGGATATTCGCCACCCTTTACAGCACTTTGACATGATGATGCTAGAGTGGGCTTATTCACGCCATTTATTTGTTCATATTCTTTTAACCAAAGCAGATAAACTGAACCGCGGTCCAGCGAACAAAGTCTTGCTCGAAGTTAAACAACAACTGAAAAAAATGAAGCTTGATTTCTCGATTCAGCTTTTTTCTTCATTAAACAAACTAGGTTTAGAAGAGCTAGCAAGTGTGATGGCTGGACGTCTACATTTTACGCTTGAACAACAGCCAGAATTTGACGTTGATGCAATCCCAGAAGCAAGCGATGAGGATGCAGAAGAGTAAATCGTCAAAACAGATACAATTTCTTCATTAAATTTATATTCAATTGGCCCCTATTGCTAAACACAAATGTAGGGGCTTTTTTTATACTCATCATAACTTCATCGAGTTAAAAATCAGGACTAAATGATGAAATTGCTATCTTTTTTGAAGAATAAGGCTTTAGGTTCTTCTATTGATTATAAAATTCTTCCACGCAAGGTAAAATTTGACTGGAAAGATACCCCTGTAGACTGGATTCCAAACCAACCGTTTGCAAGTTATTTTATTAATGAAATTAACAATATCTTGCCTGCTGGAGAGTTCTGGTTTTGCCGGCTCTATAACAAGGTTTTACCTCGTATTACTGATGAAAAACTTAAACAGGATGTACAAGCATTTATTCGCCAAGAAGCAATGCATGCAAACGCACACACTTCTGCCAATAAAGAATATTTAAGTGCACGCAATATTGATATCCAGAGAAATCTGGACATTATGAATTATCTATTTACCACTGCTTTGGCAGATAAGCCTTTTGACAAAGAAGTTCCGCAATTCCTGCAAGAGCAATGGGATTTATTTCGTTTAGGTGTTATCGCGACAGTTGAGCACATGACATGTGTTCTAGGTAAATATGCGCTTTATAACAAACGCTGGGAAGAGTTAGGCGCAGATCCAGAAATGGTAGACTTGGTAAAATGGCATGGTTCAGAAGAAATTGAACACCGCACAGTTGCTTTCGATTTATATCGCCATTTAGGAGGCGGTTATATTCCACGCTATTATTTAAGTCTTGCAGTAATTGTGCTTGTGTTAGGGCTATGGGTAGACGGCGCTGCACATATTATGAAGCAAGATCCACGTTTTGCTGATGCTGCCAAATCAAGATTTTTCCCAGCTTGGGTTGCTCTAGAATGGTATAAAATTAGCCGAAAAGATAATCAGGTTTTACCAAACCCAATCTGGCTTATTGCTCAGCAAATTGACTACCTCATGCCGTGGTATGATCCAGTTAAAGAAGGTAGTACTGAAGATGCGGTAAGTTATTTATCGCAGTCGCCAGCAGCCAAAAGAGCTGAGTTACAAGCAGCTTAAAATAAAAAAGCAGGATATAAATCCTGCTTTTTTATTTAGAGATTAGATACTGATATCTTTATCTTTGGTATATCGATCTACTACCACACTAATCATCATATCTCCCTGCACATTTACAACCGTTCTTACCGTATCGAGTAAACGATCGATTGGAAGTAAAATCGCAATTGCTTCGGCAGGTAAACCCACAGACTGTAATACCATAATCATGGTAACCATACCTGCACTTGGAATTCCTGGTGCTCCAAGTGATGCGATCATTGCGGTTAGGCACACTACAATTTGTTGTGTCAGGTTTAAGTCTAGTCCAACTAGATTTGCCACAAAGAGCGCGGCAGCAGCTTCATATAAAGCTGTGCCATCCATGTTGAGCTGTGTACCCAATGGAATCACAAAACCTGCAGTTTGAGGACGAACACCTAAGTTTTCCTGTGCGCATTTCATACTCAGCGGCATAGTGGCAGAGCTAGAGCTCGTTGCAAATGCGGTAATTAAAGCTGTACGTGTGCCTTTGAAGAAAGTCCAAGGGCTCATACGACCAAAAATCCAAAGCAGTAGCGGTAAAACAACAGCGCCATGAAAAATAGTAGTACCTGTTACCACAGCAGCAAACTCCGCCAATCGGCTTAATACTGAAATGTCTTCGGTAGCCATTAATTTAGCGAGTAAGGCAAAAATACCTAACGGCGCCAATTTCATTACCCAACCTACTAACATCATCATCATTTCAAAAAACTGATGACTCAATACCCGAATACTTTTAAAACGTTCGCCACCATGAACTAAAGCAACACCCACAAATAGAGCAAACACGACGACAGCTAAAACATTCCCGTCACTAAAAGCTTTAAATGGGTTAATTAAAGTATTTTGAATAAAATTAGTGAAGAAAGTTGCCGGGTTTAAACTATCTGGTGTTTGATAGCTTTGCATAGATGCCTGAAAAATTGAAATATCTACACCTCGCCCGACCTCAAACAAATGAGCACAGCTAATACCTAAAATTAAGGCCAAAGTGGTGGTGGTGATACAACACAAGAATGTGATTTTCCAAACTGGGCCTAATTGTCCACCTGCCTGTAAATTTGAAACTCCAACCACAATGGAGCTAAAAATTAATGGCACCAACAACATTTTAAGTAGCCCAATAAAAACACTACTTAATATGCCTAATCCATATAAACTGTGCTTTACAAAAGCAGTGTCCGGATACATGGTAAGTAGGAAGCCAAAGGCTAAACCTAAAATGGCAGCAATCAGAATTTGTGTATTTAAGTTCATATCAACATTATTTTTTTCAGTAGGCAATCCTTTTGTAAATATGACATGAGCTTGCTTTTCATTCGAGCAATTTTTTGTCACATCGTTTCAATTAAAAATAAAAAAGCCATCTTTTCAGATGGCTCATCGTTATTTATTGAGTTTCAATTTCCCGTAAACGCATCAAACCCTCTTGCACCGTACTACATACGAGTTGGCCATTTTGCCACATACGGCCAAAGTTTAAACCGCGAGAAGCCGCACTAACTGTAGCTTCCATGTCATAGAGCATCCATTCATCAGCACGAAGTGGGCGATGGAAATAAATCGCATGATCAATACTGGCACATTGCAAACTTGGAGAAATATAACTTAAGCCATGTGGTCTTAAAGCTGTTGTCATCAAAGTAAAGTCTGAGTAAAACGCTACAATTGCTTGATGCAATGAAATGTCATCCAGCTGTTTTGGAATACGGTCATGGGTACGGATATAGTGCGCATTAAAAGGCGCTTCCGGTTGTGGTTGAAATGGATTGACTGGATCAATCGGACGGATTTCAACATGACGCTCACGCATAAAACTTGCACGAACATTTTCCGGTACAAAATTCAGGATACCTTCTTTCAACTCACTTTCCGATTTTAGCGCTTCAGGAGCTGGGTAATCTGGTTCTGGATGCTGATAGTTCAAGCCTTCTTCAGGGTTAGCAAAAGACACCATTGCCGAGAAAATAACTCGTCCATGCTGAATTGCCCGAACTTGACGGCTGACAAAGCTTTTGCCATCACGTAAACGATCTACTTCATAGATGATTGGAGCATTAATATCACCACCATATAAAAAGTAGGCATGCAGAGAATGCGCAGGACGATCAGTTGTGTAAGAAGCAGCACGTAATGCTTGACCGAGAACCTGACCTCCAAAAACACGTTTACCGACCAAATTACGGCTAATTCCACGGTAAATATTTTCTTCAAGCTTTTCTAAAGTGAGCAGCTCAACCAGTTCTTGGGTTAACGCATTCATGAGAGATACCTTCATATTGCAGGCAAAATTGGTATTAAAGGACAGATGTGTAGAATCTATTGTGCCATAAAAAACTATTTGTACATGGAACAATCAGTCAACTTCTGACAAACATTGCCTTTAAAACAGCTAAAAATACGATTTTTAACGATAAAAAATGCCAAAAGAATTATAATTTATCAGAAAATAGCATATTGTTTTTTTTAATAAATACCGCAAAATATTTACCCTCTGCCTTTGGTGCCGGGATTTGTCTTTAAGAAGTAGGAGTTCTTATGTCCAAGAGTGGGTTTGGTCAAATGTATCGTCGGCTTTCGAGTAAACTACTTGACCTCGTGGTAACACCACATGTTCTTGGGGAAGTTCCTACTGAACCAGTATCAGCAACAACAGAAACAGAAGCAAAGACTGAGCGCCAAAAAGTAGTGTGCTATGTCTTGCAAAATCATTCTCGCAGTAATGCTTTAGTGGTGGATGGAGAAACTCGTCGCTTAAATTTAAAGCCAGCGCTAGATCCATTAGTCATCGGTACTCATCAGGAAAAAGCTTCAGTTTTATTTTTACAACACAATGATGAAAATAACCTACTGAATCCCCCTCCTCATGCTTTTCCGCCACGTTTAATTAAACTGATCGAAGTTTTACAAGCAAATCCTGAACTCGACATAGAACTGGTTCCGGTAACCGTTTTATGGGGTCGTTCTCCAGATAAAGAAGACTCTTGGTTTAAGTTGTTATTCTCAGATACATGGGCAACACCAAGTACAGTTAAACAGCTTGTAAATATTGGTTTGCATGGTCGCCAATCTTATTTGGAATTCCATGAACCACAGTCTTTACGTGACCTCGTTGAATATGCTCAGAAGCATTATCCGAATCTTTCGCCAGCGACTTATATTGTTAGCACTTTAAATGACTACCTTGATCGTCAACGTGAAGTTGTTTTAGGCCCTGACTTATCTGACCGCCGCAATGTCATGCAGTCGGTATTAAAGTCTCGTGATGTTCAAGAAGCCATTCGACGCGAAAGTATTCGCGGTAAAATCAGCATGCTTGAAGCAGAGCGCCGTGCGATTGGTTATGTGAATGAAATCGTATCTGATTATTCTCACTCAGCAGTACGTTTTGCAGATTTGGCATTAACACGTCTATGGACTCAGCTTTATGACGGCGTAGAAGTTCATAACTTCAGTACTGTCCGAGAGCTTGCAAAAGACTATGAAATTGTTTACACACCATGTCACCGTAGCCACATTGACTACTTACTACTGTCTTATGTGATTTATAAACGTGGCTTGATGGTTCCGTATATTGCTGCGGGCGACAACCTAAACTTACCTTTCGTTGGTCAGCTTTTACGTGGTGGCGGTGCCTTCTTTATTCGCCGCTCTTTCCGTGGTAATGGTCTCTATACTTCTGTATTTAAAGAATATTTATATAGTATTCTTTCTCGCAACACACCACTTGAATACTTTATTGAAGGTGGACGTTCGCGTACAGGCCGCTTATTACCACCGAAAACCGGCATGCTCGCAATGACAGTCCATAGTCATTTACGTGGCCGTGCCAAACCAATTGTATTTGTGCCAACTTACATTGGTTATGAGCGCCTTATGGAAGGTTCAACCTATGTAGGTGAAATGCAAGGTAAGCCAAAAGAAGCCGAGTCTATTTTTGGTATTTTAAAAACACTCCGAAAAATTGAACGTATTTTCGGTAAAGTACACGTTAACTTTGGTGAACCTGTTTTTCTAGATGACTTGCTTAAACAGCATAATGCTGAGAACGTTTATATTGAAAAGAACGATGACCCAGTGCCACCTGCTGTTTCAGAAGCAGTAAACAGTTCTGCAAATGCGATTTTAGAAAATATTAACCGTGCGGTAGTGATTAATCCGGTTTCTTTACTCTCAATTATTTTGCTTGCAACACCAAAGCATACGCTTGATGAAGAAATCTGTATTAAGCAGCTTGAAGCTTACCGCAATTTAGCATCAAATTTCCCTTACGATCAGCGCACAGAAGTAACGCCGCTATCTGGCAAGGAAATTATTGCTTATGGCTTAAAGCTTAAATTGATTAAGCGCGTACAGCATGCCCTTGGTGACATTATTGCGATTGAAGATAACCAAGCGGTTCTCCTCACCTATTTCCGTAATAACATTTTGCATGCATTCGTTTTACCTTCATTGATTGCATCTCTTGTTGAACATAACGGGAAAATTAGCCGTGCTGATTTAAGCAATGTTATCTATACGCTTTATCCATTCTTAAAAGCCGAACTATTCCTTAAATGGAAAAGTAGCGAACTTAAAGAACAGATTGAGCAATATGCAGATGCATTGGTTCAATCAAATCTTATTCAACAAGATGACGAAGGCAATTTAATCAGCTCTGCACCGAATACTGAAGAGCATAATCAGCTTGTTGTATTAGCAACACCTGTTAAACAAAGCCTTGAACGTTATTACATGACTTTAGCTTTAATCACTCAGCGTGGTTCAGGTAATATTTCAGCAAAACAAGTTGAAGAATTAAGTCATTTATTAGGACAACGTTTATCAGTCCTTTATGAATTTAACTCTCCTGAATTCTTTGACAAAGCATTATTCCAAAGCTTTATCAAAGTTTTAACTCAACAAAACTACATTCGAACGAATGACCAAGGCCAAATCGAGTTTGATGATAATTTCCGTCAAATGGCAGCAGGCGCACAGTTGGTGCTTGATGAAGTGACATTACAAATGTTGCAACACATCACGACCTTTACTGATGAAGAGTTAAAAGAAGCTCTTGAAGCAATGGCTTCTCAGCAAGCTAAACGCCGTTTAAAACGTAAAAAAGCTTAGAATCTTCATATAAAATAAAAGGCAACTTAAGTTGCCTTTTATTTTATCTACTCATTGGACATTCAAAGTAACGCGGATCATCAATACAACGTAAGCGTTTCATTAGCTCCACAAAGTAGGCATCGTAATAACCGGAGCGAACATATTGATTGCGTATTTTTGCCACCATAATGTCATAGCTCTGCTTTTCGTAAAAAGAAACGTCAATCCAATAATAGGCTGGTAAATGGTTTTCCCATTGTATAGCTCGATTTGTTAATAATTGACTATTTTGGACAAACCAAGCCCGAATTTTTCGCCCAAAATTGGCTGGATAAGCTTGTGGTTTAATAATTATATTTACCCCGAAGTACGCCAAAGGAAAATTAATCACCTGAGTATCTGGCCCAAAATCTTTCTGTAGGTTATAAGGCAAAAGACCATAAACAGGCGCTGGCATAATATCGATTTTATTTTGTCGAAACTGCGCAATCGCATTCGATAAATCAACATATACTGGCTGCGCACCTACACTTCTCACCAAAGCTTGTTGTGGCGGGTTATTGGCCAGAACTCCAATTCTTTGACCTCTAAGCTGTGCCACTTTTGATATTTTTTTGGTTTTCATGACCATATTTGCAGTTCCAACCGGAATCATACCGACTGCTTCATAGTCTTTATTAATTAATCTTTTCTCAATTGTAGGATGATTTAAAAGCTGCAATAGATTTCGTGCAGTCCGGTTATTAGGTATAAGACCAATACCTGAGGTACTACCCATAAAATGATTATACTGATAAGTATTAAAGTTACTGGCTGCTAAGCCTGAGCATTTACCCTCATCAAAGGCTTGAATGGCTTGCTGCTCTTTTTGATAACTAACGACTTTGAATTTGACTTGATATTGCTGAGCATATAAACGAATGTCATTTAGTCGACGCGTAATATCCCCTTGGGTACCCGCTGGATCATATGCACACCACACCTGATCCCCAGCCCAACTCGTAACTGACGTTACACTCAAAAAGAGAGCTAAACAAAATTTTTTCACTTTTAACCTTTTTATCTTTATCGGCAATTTAACTGCCTCATCAGGTATTTCTGTTGTTATTTAAAGTTTAGTCTAAATTTTAATTTGTACCATGAGCATTTAAACATAATAAATAGTCATTAAAGCAAATTGGATGCTCAAGTTGAAAACCCGTCTCAAACAAATGTTTCGCATAAATTTTTTTGCCTGAAACATGAGCTGAATCTAAGGTAAGTAGCGGTAAATCTAACTGACTTTGAAACCACAGTAAGACTTCATGCAAAGGTACAGGTGCATTATTAGCAACAAGATAACTTTTATGGGGTTTTTCAAAATCGGCTAAAAATGCCAAAAACCTTGCTAAATCATCAATATGAATACGGTTACTATAGTGAATATTTGGATAGGTTTGCGTGTGCTCAGCCATTCGTTTTAGGCGATCAATAGAAGCCCCATAAATCCCTGTAGGACGCACAATCACGCACTGTGACGGAAAATACTTTTGCCATAGCAATTCCATATTGTGCAAGATATGCCCTTGGGCATCGTTTGGGTGAATCTCACTATGATCATCAATTGTTTCACCAGAATTTTCACCATATACCCGCGTAGATGACACCACAATTAATCTTTTAACCGGATGCGATTTTAAAGCCTGACGAATAGGCTCAATACTATCCACATAAGTATGCTGATAACCTTCAACAGTACTATCGTCTGGTGAAAGTAAAATATACACTACATCTACAGGTGCAATTTCGCTTAAATCGAGCGTAAAAATATCCTGTACGAGATGTGTCCCATAAGGGTCTGTCTTTTCACTACGGCTAATTGTGGTAATTTGATGTCCTTTCTCAAATAGTTGTTTAGCAACACGCTGAGATGTTTTACCATAACCGATAAATAATATATGCATAGAGAACTCGTTGAGGGGACATGACTTCAGTCCATCAGTTACAAGGCGTTGGATCGGCTTCAGCAGCCCTACTCGAAAAACTAAATATTTTTACCACAGATGATTTGCTGTTTCATCTGCCCCGTGATTATGAAGATCGCAGTACCATTATTCCTATGAATCAATTGGTGGTTGGTCGTAGTTATTTACTCGAGGGTGAAGTCAAATCTGTTGATTTCCCTCCAGGTAAACGTAAATCTATGGCCGCATTAATACAAGATGAATTTGGTAAGGTGACTTTACGCTTTTATCATATTTATAAAAATTTAACTGACAAAATAAAACCTGGTAACCGTTTACGTATTTTTGGTGAAGTTCGTGTAGGTGCACGAGGACTCGAGCTTTATCATCCAGAAATTCAACTTATTAATGAACATACCCCCCTTCCAAAAACGCAGCTCACAGCAATTTATCCAAGTACCGATGGCCTAACACAAGCTAAATTACGCGAATATGTTAAACAAGCGTTGAAGCATCATAGTGATGCCTTACCCGAGTTACTCCCTAAACAATATACAAATGGGTATGCACTCAAAGAAGCTTTACATTACATTCACGAGCCACCAGTTGATGCCAATATGATCCAACTGGCTCAAGGCTCTCATCCTGCGCAGCAACGTCTTATTTTTGAAGAGCTGGTCGCACATCAAATTAGTCTTCTCACTCGACGTGCTTATATTCGCCAAATTGCTTCTCCTGCTTTTCCGAGTAGTAAAGTGCTTGCAAAAAAACTGCTAGAAGCTTTACCTTTTCAAATGACCAACGCACAAAAACGTGTATCAAAAGAAATTTTAAGCGACTTAAAACAACATCAACCTATGCTGCGTTTGGTACAAGGTGATGTAGGGGCTGGAAAAACTTTAGTTGCAGCGGTTGCAGCATGTCATGCATTGGAAGCAGATTGGCAAGTTGCGTTAATGGCACCCACCGAAATTTTAGCAGAGCAGCATTATTTAAATTTTAAACGCTGGTTTGAACCTTTAGGTATTACGGTAGCTTGGTTGTCGGGTAAACAAAAAGGGAAAGCGCGGGCACACGCTGAGCAACAAATTAAAGAAGGCCATGCTGAACTGATTGTGGGTACTCATGCCTTATTTCAAGATAACGTTGAATTTGCAAAACTAGGACTCGTGATTATTGATGAACAGCACCGATTCGGGGTCGATCAACGATTAGCCTTACGCAATAAAGGCGCCGAACAGCTCACCCCACATCAACTGGTCATGACTGCAACGCCAATTCCTAGAACACTGGCAATGAGTGCTTATGGCGATTTAGATACATCGATTATTGATGAATTACCCCCAGGCCGAACTCCAATTCAGACCGTCACGATTCCGCTAGATCGTCGTGAAGAAGTACTGCATCGAATTGCTTCAAACTGCCGAGAAGGCAAACAGGCCTACTGGGTATGTACTCTGGTCGAACAGTCCGAAACTTTAGATGCTCAAGCCGCCGAAGCCACCTATCAAGAAATGAAAGAGCGCTTTCCTGAACTTAATATTGGTTTGGTTCATGGCAAAATGAAAGCCGATGAAAAACAGGCTGTCATGCAAGCATTTAAAAACAATGAACTACAACTGCTAATTGCCACAACTGTTATTGAGGTTGGAGTAGATGTTCCCAATGCGTCAATTATGGTCATTGAAAATGCTGAACGATTAGGGCTTTCACAGCTACACCAATTACGAGGGCGTGTAGGACGAGGTGCAAAAGCCAGTTTTTGTGTTCTTCTCTATAAACCACCACTTTCACAAAATGGGCAAGAAAGACTTTCAATTTTAAGAGAAAGTAATGATGGCTTTGTTATTGCTGAAAAAGATCTTGAACTAAGAGGCCCGGGTGAGTTATTAGGAACAAAACAAACAGGTGATATGGGTTTCCGTGTCGCACGTTTAGAGCGAGATGATCATTTATTGAGTCAAGCACACTACGTTGCACAACAAGTTCTAAAAGATTACCCTGAGCAAGCTGATGCCTTATTGAAGCGCTGGCTTCCTGAAGCTCCTCGATACGCATATGTTTAAGTTTTTAAACCCCCAGTATCTTTTTCATTTGCTGTCCCCTTGCCTACTTTGCGAAATAGGAACACGGGAAAAATATTCTCTTTGTAAAGAATGCTGGGAACAGCTACCGTGGCTTAAGCAAACCATTCAGCGCAATGATCAGTCTGTTCTTGTGGCCTGCCACTACGCCTATCCAATTAACCGGATCATTCAGCAGTTTAAATATGAACAAAAATTACATTACCAAACCTTACTCGCTGAAGTTTTACAGCAATTAAAATTTCCTAAGGTACAAGCGATTGTACCCATGCCTATTTCCAAACAACGTTTAACTGAACGTGGTTTTAATCAATCCTTATTACTCGCCAATCTTTTGAGTAAGCAATTAAAAATACCAGTTTGGCAGCCTGTACAACGCTTAAATGAGCATTCTCAAAAGGGATTATCTCGACTCGAAAGATTTGAAAATATTGAACAGCAATTTGTTGCGCTCACTCAAGAAAAACGGCGTTATCGTCGTGTACTGATTATTGATGATGTAATCACAACAGGAAGTTCAATTCACGCTTTAAGTCAGGCGCTCAAACAGCTAGGGTGTACATCTATTCATGCCATTTGCCTAGCTGCTGCTTCATCTACATCATATTAAAATTATAGAGTTATAGATAAGTTCTGCTCACACCACGGAATTACAATTTCTTTGGTTAATGGTGCGAGTTTTGTCTCGGAATCATTAAATTTCACCCACTTCATTTCAGCAATTTCAGCTGCAATTTGTGGAGATTGTTTTAATCGAACCAAATATAAATGGCTAATAAGCGTATGATCCGGTTCATTGGCAGCTGCTGTCTCAAAACGCCCTATAAACTGCTCTATTACACACGGGCTGCCTATTTCTTCCAAGATTTCACGCTGTATAGCAGTTTCCGGAGCCTCATTCGGCTCCAGTTTACCGCCTACCTGCATAAAAGCTTGTGTATTACGCTTTCTGACAAGCAATAATTCATTTTGTTCATTTAAGATCACCGCAGCGGCAACCGTAATTGTTTTCACCTATTTAACCTCATTTATGGTTGAACGTCGGCATTTGTCCATTTCGGAGCAGGAGCCTGATATTGCTCAAATTGTTGAAGAATATCTTCAATTTTGTCTGAGGCAATCAATTTATCAACAAACCGTGCTTGGCTAAATCCGTTATCTACAGTTCCCTGAATCATTTTAAGCAAATCTTCATAAAAGCCAGCTACATTTAGAAAAGCACACGGCTTTTGATGAATACCTAATTGTGCCCATGTCCATTGTTCAAAGATTTCTTCCAATGTACCTGCCCCACCTGGTAAAGCAATAAAACCGTCCGACAGATCTGCCATTTTGGTTTTACGCTCATGCATATTTTCGACGACATATAATTTTGTCAGTCCAGGATGAGCTAACTCGCGATCAACTAAAGCACGAGGAATTACCCCAATGACCTGCCCGCCGGCTTGCAAAGCACTATCAGCAACAACACCCATTAAACCAGAACGGCCACCGCCATAAACGAGTGTTTTACCTTGTTTAGCAATAGCTTCACCGGTTAATTGAGCAATTTGTTGAAAGATTGGGTTTGAACCAAGAGATGAACCACAGAAAATACAAATTGAATTCATAGTATAAAAACCGTTTTATTGAACTGTCATGCTGACAAACTAGACTATCGACAGAGTTTTTTTTTGCAAAATAGCGTATTGGCAAGTGTTTTTCGGCAAATCCTTGTCTAAAATACACCCATCAATTTCCATCAGACTGCGTAAGGAAAAAAGACACATGCTTGAAGCCTTTTATGCCACAGAACGCGGAAGTCTGGAAGATGCCACCATCAATGGTGGATTTGATCTACATCCCGAATTAGTATGGCTTGATCTTATTGCACCCTCTCAAGAAGAACAACAATGGGTCTTAGATGCTTACAATCAGAACTTACCCACACTAAAGTCGTTAGAAGACATTTCATCTTCTGCTCGATTCTACCGTGATGATGACGGTATTTTGCATATCAGCACCTATTTTTTAACGAAAAATAAAAATTATCAGGTTGATGGGGATGCCGAAGATTCTTCCCATATGCTTGCCATGGTGCAGACTGTTGCATTCATCTTACATAAAGACCGCTTATTTACTTTACGTGGTGAAAAGTTAGTTGCCTTTCGTGCTTTTCGTGCTCGAGCTCGTCGTAATGACTACGAAATGGATTATAAAGATCCAACATGGATTTTATTGGGCTTACTTGAAGCAAAGCTAGATGAGCTTGCGGATATCTTGGAAGATATCCACAAGGATCTAGAAAAATACTCAACCGAGGTTCTCAATAACCATCAACGTGAACAGATTTTAGATCTTGATGACATGATTACCCGCTTGGCACAACAAGAAGACATGCTTGGAAAAGCACAGCTCTGTTTAATTGATTTGCGCCGTGTTTTAACGTTTTTGTCTCGTCCACGTGCTTTAGGCAGTCATATCTACGATGCAGATATTCGAGAACTTAGTGAGGATGTTCGCTCGCTTGTCGAACATGACGCTTTCTTATTTCAAAAAGTACGATTCTTGCTTGATACAACGTCAGGATTTATTAACACTGAACAAAACGATACGATCCGTCGATTCTCGATATTACCAAGTATGTTGGCACCACCTATGTTAATCGCCAGTATCTATGGTATGAACACTGATGTACTTCCTTTCGCACACGGTACAACCAGCTTTATTATCGTTTTACTAATTATTATTGGTTTCTTTATTGGGCCTATCATTTATTTCCGCTGGAAAAAATGGATTTAAAGAGATTACCCAGCAAATTTTGTATATAAAAAAGCACCTAAATTTAGGTGCTTTTTTATCTTTGCTCATCAAACCAAATGTAGGTCTTCTTGCAAATGGCAGGCTTGAATGATTTTCAGCATCTTCTCCGGTACATTTTTAAAATGTAATCCAGACTTTTGTGGAGTTTGACGTAGCCATTGCACTAAAACAGCCAAGGCTAACGTATTACCATGCTCAAGCTGCTTTAAATCAACAATTAAAGGAAAGCTTGTTTGCTTTTTAATAATTGCCAATCCAGCTTGGTATTGTTGTTCAGCATTTTCAAAATCAATTTTGCCTGAAACAACTAACTCTTGGTTAAGATACTGAACCACTCTTCACCTACTTATTTTTGTTTATTCTGATTAACAGCAGCATCTGCATCAGGTTGGAACGTAGCAATTGCTTTATTCAAATCACCGCCATTACGTTTCACAGTTGCAGCAAATTGGTTACGGAACTGCAATCCTAAATCAATACCAGAAACATTGATGTTACGGATTTTCCATTGCGAACCTTTGTCTGCCAACTGGAACGACACAGGAATTTTTTCACCATTGTGATTAAAATCTAAAGTCACAACAGGGTTTTTACCAGCTGTCGCCTTGTATGGACGCATCGTGTAAGTTTGGTTTGTATACTTAGCAAATGCACTACCGTAATTCTCAATTAATGTATTACGGAAGTTCGTTTCAAACTGAGCACGCTGTGCAGCAGTACTATATTGGTTTGTTGCATAAGTACCCATCACAATACGAGTAAACGCTTGTGAATCAACATACGGGTCTAAGTTTTGGCGTACAATTGTTTTTACTAATGCTGGGTTATTTTGCAATTTAGCATGATCGGCTTTTAAACGAGAAATCAAGCCATCAGCAACACGCTTAATAAAGTCAGGTGGTGCTTCTGAAGGTGCAGCAAAAGCTGTACCAGCAATCATAGTAGACAAAATACTTGCTGTAAGGGTTTGTTTAAACAACGTATTCACCTGGAACCACTCCTTCAAATAATCTCTTACTCAACAAATGACGGCTGTGCACTGCTGTCAGTACTTGCAGGAGCTTTTTCTTCTGCTGAGGATGAACCAGCGGCAACCTTACCTGCGCCACCACCAGTAATAAATTTACTAATAAGATCTTCTAGATCCATCGTTCCTTGGGTATTAGAAATAGTATCGCCACGTTTAAGGTAGTTTAGACCACCACCCGGTACGATTTTTAAATATTTCTCACCCAATAAACCATTGGTTGCAACCATTATATAAGCATCTTCATCAATACTTGTGATGGAGTTCATGTTACTGATCAGTTGCTGTTCCATTGTTTTTTGTTGCGCTGGAGTCGCTTGCGTATAATCAGAACTGTAACGTAATTCGTCTAAAGCATTTTTTTGAACTTCTTTTAACTGTTCAGCATTAAAGCTTGTCAGCTTTCCATCAAGATCAAAAGTAACCGTAGCCAAACGTGTAACCGGATCAAGCGTGATTGAATCAACGCGGCCAATTGTTACACCGCTCATCGTCACTTTAGCACGAGGCTTTAAACCATTAACGTTATCAAACTGAGCTTTCATGGTGTAGCCATCGCTCAAGTTCGTGCCCACTAAACCACTCACTTTCATTGCTAAAAAGAATAAAGCAATACCGAAGATAATGACAAAGATACCTACGGCCAGCTCACTAGTACGTGATTTCATTAAATCCCTCCGAACATGACCGCAGTCAACACGAAATCAAAACCTAAAACACATAATGAAGAATATACAACCGTGCGGGTCATTGCCGTTGCAATGCCTTCAGGTGTCGGATCACATGCATACCCTTGGAAAACAGCAATCCATGTACACAGCAAAGCAAATACAATGCTCTTAATAATGCCATTTACGACATCGTGGCCAAATTGAACATTATTTTGCATACCACTCCAAAAGGAGCCTTCATCAACGCCAAGAAAGTCAACTCCAACCAATTTACCGCCAACAATACCAATCGCAGCAAAAATAACGGTTAACATTGGCAAACTGACTATACCAGCCCAAAGACGTGGTGATACGATTTGCTTTAAAGGATCAACACCAATCATTTCCATACTGGCAAGCTGTTCACTTTGTTTCATCGAACCAATTTCAGCAGTCAATGCAGAACCTGCTCGTCCAGCGAAGAGCAAAGCTGCAACGACCGGTGCAAGCTCACGCAATAAAGTTAAAGACACCATTGTGCCTAGCATTGATTCACTACCAACATTGACTAATATTGAGTAGCCTTGCAATCCGAGTACCAGACCAATAAATAAACCTGATACCGTGATAATGAGTAAAGACATTACCCCTACACGATGCATTTGATAGACGAAACGTCCAAAACCGCCCGCTGAAGGTAATGAAAAAATAATCTGTAAGAGCATCAGTGCCGCAACACCAATCCCTCGAATCCGCTCAATAACGAGTCTACCTAACCAGGCAATCGTATTCATGGACGAACCTCGTTATCTAAATAAGCTTGGTGGCTAAACTGGTATTCAACCGGACCTTCTGCCGAGCCGGTTAAGAACTGTTTTACAAATGGAGAAGCATAAGCTTGTAATTCTTCTGGCGTTCCTTCCCCTTGAATCTTCCCTTCCGCTACAACATAAATGTAGTCAGCAATAGATAGAGTTTCAGGAACATCATGCGAAACAATAATCGTAGTTAGATCTAAAGCTTCTCGCAATGAACGAATGAGACGTGTTAAAACACCTTTCACAATCGGGTCTTGCCCCGCAAAAGGTTCGTCATACATAATTAAATCGGGATCAAGCGCAATTGCACGAGCTAAAGCGACCCGTCGGTTCATACCACCTGACAACTCAGTAGGCATAAGCTGTTCTGTTCCACGCAAGCCCACCGATTCAAGTTTTAAAGCGACCAGTTCTGCAATGAGATTTTCAGAAAGTTTCGTATGCGCACGAATTGGAAAAGCGACATTTTCATAAACCGACATATCGGTAAATAAAGCTCCACTCTGGAACAGCATTCCCATACGCGCACGTGCTGCAAATAATTCCTGACGTGACATTTGAGCAATATCTTTGCCATCAAGCAAAACTTCGCCATGATCGGGAACAAGCTGTCCACCAATCAAGCGTAATAAGGTCGTTTTACCTGTACCAGATGGTCCCATAATGGCCGTGATCTGGCCTCGACGTATATTTAAACTAATATTGTCATAAATGACGCGTTCCCCTCGGTTAAAACTCAAGTTTTTCACTTCAATCAGTGATTGAGTCGAGAGAGGAGTTTTATTATTCATAATGGCAATCATTCCTGCACTTTTATGCCCGCATACTATAACACTGAATTTTGGGAATCTTGTTGTAATTTTGACAAAAGCAAAACAAGCTAATATAGGAATATGAGCTAGATTTTGAAAAGAAATTTATTGATCGAGAACTTGAAACTGGTCTACGAAATGGCCAGTTAATAAAGCATAGGCAAAGTAGATTCCATTGCACAAAGCAAGTGCAATAAAAAGATATGGCAAACCACGTTGAAATAAGAATTTACTCAACCATGCCAAAGGCGACTCTTTTCGCTTACTTTTACGCATTATTACAATAAACATTGAACTGTTTCACACTTTGTTATTTTATAACAAAACTAAAAAATAAAAAAGGCCAGTATGTAAACTGGCCTTTTTTTTAAATCTCTTAAAGATTAACGGTCGAATTTACGACGGCGCTCACCACGAGATTCTTGATTAAAGTGTTCTTCGCGAACTGCGCGACGTGGACGGTCTTCACCACCGAAGCTACGTTTTGGACGATCACCAAAACCACCTTCACGACGTGGACGATCTTCACCACCAAAGCTACGTTGTGGACGGTCACCGAAACCGTTTTCACGACGTGGTTTATAGTCTACGCGGTTACCACGATTGTCATCATTTGAATCAAAACGAGGCTTATCGTTAAAACCACCTTCACGGCGTGGACGATCTGAGTTGAACTCGCGACGCGGACGATCTTCACCACCGAAGCTACGTTTTGGACGGTCTTCAAAACCACCTTCACGACGTGGACGGTCTGAGTTGAACTCGCGACGCGGACGATCTTCACCACCGAAGCTACGTTTTGGACGGTCTTCAAAACCACCTTCACGACGTGGACGGTCTGAGTTGAACTCGCGACGTGGACGATCTTCGCCACCGAAAGCAGGACGCTCACCACGAGGCTTATCATCGAAGCTACGACGTGGACGATCATCACGACCACCTTCACGACGTTTGAAGTTACCTTCACCCTCGAAACGACGACCACCGCCGAAACCGCCACCACGACGACCATCACGGCCACCGTTACCACCACGACCGCCTTCACGACGTGGACGAGCTGGAGGTGGAGATGGCTCTAAACCTTCAATTTCAGAAACATTTAAACGAGCTTCTAAGTAATCTTCAAGCGCACGGATTTTACCGCGTTCACGATAAGTCGCTAAAGTAATCGCTTGACCTGTACGACCAGCACGACCTGTACGACCAATACGGTGTACATAATCTTCATGCTTCATTGGTAAGCCGAAGTTAATAACGTGTGAAATTGTTGGAACGTCAAGACCACGTGCAGCAACGTCAGTAGCAACTAAGATTTTCGCACGGCCTTCACGGATACTACGTAAACGACGGTTACGAACTGTTTGCGGCATTGCACCGTGAAGTGCAACAACTGAATGACCTGCTTCTGCAAGTTCTTCAGCCAACATATCTGTATCTTCTTGTGTGCTCGCGAATACAACAGCTTGGTCAAGCGTTTCATCAGCCAACCAGTGAGTCAGAAGTTTCTTCTTGTGTTCGAAACCATCTGTCCAGTGTAAAGTTTGGGTGATGTCAGTATTGGTGCTGTGACCAGTTTCAATTGCAATACGCTCAGGTTCATTCATCATGCGCTCAGCAAGACGAATAATACGGTCAGCAAAAGTTGCAGAGAACATTAACGTTTGACCACGATTCGCAGCCAAGTCACTGATCGCTTCTAAGTCTTCAGAGAAACCAAGGTCTAACATACGGTCAGCTTCGTCCACGATTAAAGCATCAACTTTGTCTAGCTTTAATTGACGACGGTTAACTAAGTCTAATAAACGACCTGGAGTCGCAACTACAACTTGAGCACCTTTAAGCTGTTGAATTTGTTTACCAAAAGGCATACCACCCATAATTGCAGCAATACGAACACCTTTCATGTGACGTACAAAAGCAATTGCGTCTTGGCTAACTTGTTGAGCCAATTCACGTGTTGGGCATAAAACTAAAATGCTAGGCTGAGTCACTGCTTTCATACGTTCTTTGAACGGAACGAAAGTATCTTGACCTGCCAAATTATGTAATGTCGGTAATAAGAATGCAGCAGTTTTACCAGAACCAGTCTGGCTAGAAACAAGAAGGTCTTTACCTTCTAAAGCAGCAGGAATAGATTGTTCTTGCACAGGAGTTGGGTTAGTAAAACCTAAACCTTCAAGAGCTTGTTGTAAGGTTTCGTGCAAAGAAAATTCGGCAAAAGTTTTGCTCATAGAGAGTTCCACCCCAAAGGGTGCTCCATTTTTAATAAATACAAATAGACATCGGCAAAAGCGGCAAAGCAAATATTAGCTGAATCTTATTATTCAGCAGCAATCCGAGTAACGACGATGTGGACTAAACGCACGCTTGATTACGGCCGCAACCTGAAGAATCGCTGAGCGATTGGGGCGCAAGAAATGGTCCTCTCTATGGACAGCGTGCGCTTACAATGAATAGAACAGAATGTTCAGGTAATGAACGGAAATTTAAGTGCGTGGGCGGATTATAGCAGAAAGAATTTAAAAGTCATGTGTTTTAATCAACTTTCTCGGTATTTCTACTGTTATTTGTATTTTACCGACCATTAAAAAGTAAAACCCTCTATAAAAAGAGGGTCTTACTCAGAAATAATTTTTTTAAATTATTTTGCAGCTTTGTCCCAAGCAGGAACTACAGTTTGCATTAATGGCTTTAACATTTTCAGTGAGCATGCAATCACTTGACCATTTTCAAGTGAATCATTACCACCACGTGCGTCAACCACAACACCACCAGCTTCCTTGATAATAAGCTCACCAGCAGCGATATCCCATGGTTTTAAACCAAGTTCAAAGAAACCATCGAAACGACCAGCAGCAACATACGCTAAGTCTAAAGCAGCTGAACCACCACGACGGATTTGAGCACCCGCTTGAGTCACAGCTAATAATGAAGCAAAGTGCTGCTCTGCATAAGACACAATTTCACCAGCACGTTTAGCACGGTAAGGGTGACCTACTGCCAAGAATGTATTTTCTAGGCTATCTTTTACATTTACGCGAATACGACGCTGATTCATCACCGCACCACGACCACGACTTGCAGAGAACAATTCGTCACGTACCGGATCGTAAATTACGCCGTGCTGAGTAACACCTTTGTGCTGAACAGCAATAGAAATACAGAAATGAGGGAAACCATTAATAAAGTTTTGCGTGCCATCAAGAGGGTCGATCACCCAGCACCAGTCTGCATCGTGGCCTTTGCCCTCTTGCAAACCGAACTCTTCACCTAAGAAGCTATGGTTTTTATAACTTTTACGTAATGTATCAATCGTCAATTGTTCTAAATAACGATCTACACGTGTTACAGGACCATCAATGCCTTTCTCTTCAACTTGCAAATCGAGCTTATGACGATTTTGATGCGCTTTTAAAAGCTCTTGACCAACTGTTTGAGCCGCACGCGCAGCCATCACCACCATAGGTTCCATTGAACACCCACTACAATACAAATTTGAAGATTTTGACAAAGAATAATGCATAAAAGCGTATCCATTTTAGCAAATGAATACGCTTTTTGGGAAAAAATGTTTCGAAAAATTTTATTGAGGTATTAAACCACCTGATTTACCTTAAGCCATGCTCGCTCAATCGAGTTCAAAATACCCTTAGCATCTAAACCACAATCTTGTAGCATTTGATTATGTGTCGCCTGATGCAAGAACGAGTCAGGTAGACCTAAATTAATGATAGGTTTAACAATTTGTTCTTGAGCCATAAACTCATTCACTGCACTACCCGCACCACCCATAATCGCGTGTTCTTCAACTGTCACGAATAAATGAGTATGCTCAGCCAAGTCTCGAATCATTTGTTCATCAAGCGGTTTTACGAAGCGCATATTTACAACACACACACTGACGTCATGTTTTTGCGCAAATTGCTCAGCTGCTTCCAGAGCAACCATGACACGACTACCAAATGCTAAAACCGTAATCTGCTCATCACTGTTTGCTTTAATTTCTGCAACAATTTCAGCTTTACCCAATTCAAGAACAGTCATCTCTTTTTGGATTTCGACGCCCACACCTGCACCACGCGGATAGCGTACCGCAGCCGGGCCATTATAGGCATAAGCCGTATGAAGCATTTGACGGCATTCATTTTCATCTTTCGGTGCCATGATCACCATATTAGGCACAGTACGCATATAAGCATAGTCATATGCACCTGCATGCGTTGGACCATCTTCACCAACCAAGCCTGCACGGTCAATACCAAAAGTCACGTCAAGATTTTGCAATGCGACATCATGAATAAGCTGATCGTAACCACGCTGCAGGAATGTTGAATAAATGGCGACAACAGGTTTTAGCCCTTCGCATGCCATTCCTGCTGCAAGTGTTACAGCATGCTGCTCTGCAATCGCGACATCGAAGAAACGCTGAGGAAATTGCTTAGCAAATTTAACCATGCCCGAGCCTTCACACATTGCAGGCGTGATCGCAAGCAAACGCTCATCTTGTGCAGCTTCATCACATAACCACTCACCAAACACATCAGAGTATTTTGGTGGTGTTTTCCCGCCCGAAGCAGCATTAATTTTGCCAATCGCATGGTAAGTAATCGGGTCTGCTTCAGCAGGAGCAAAGCCTTTACCTTTCTTGGTATAAACGTGAACTAAACGTGGACCTTTGCGTTTTTTGAGCGCGTTGAACACCTGAACCAACTGAGTGACATCGTGTCCATCAAAAGGCCCGAAATAATCAAAACCAATTGCTTTAAATAAATTATCTGCCGCGTCGGTTGCCGATTGGTGTAATCGAGAGTTATATGTCCATTTTGGGTGTGGCTGGATATAAGCTTCACCATGTTCATTGACATTAACTAAATGACCTTTTTCCCAAATTGCAGCTAAATGTTTGGCAAAGCCACCTGTACTGCAAGAAATCGACATATCGTTGTCATTGAGTACAACAATTAAATCTGCATCATGAGCAACAGCATCATTCATTGCTTCAAATGCCATGCCCGCAGTCATTGCACCATCACCCACAATACAAACGACTTCACATGGGTCTTTCTGATAGCGACGTGCCAAAGACATACCCAAACCAGCTGAAATAGCAGTTGAAGAATGCCCTACCCCAAAGGTATCAAAAACGGACTCTTCTCTGGCTGGGAAAGCAGCCAATCCATTTTTAGCGCGAATGGTCGTAATTTGTTCACGGCGTCCAGTTAGGATTTTATGTGGGTATGCTTGGTGTCCCACATCCCAAACTAAACGGTCATTTGGTGTATTAAAGCAATAATGCAGCGCTACCGTCAGCTCAACCACGCCGAGGTTAGCACCGAAATGGCCACCACTCTGGCCTGCTGCATATAAAATATATTGACGCAACTCATCAGCCACTTGTAGTAATTGGCTATGCTCGAGCTGACGTAATTGTTGAGGATGATCAATCGCATCTAACAATGGCGTAACAGGGCGTTGAGTTGGAATTTCGGTATACAACATATGTGGCAAAGCCTTTATAAGCCTGGCAAATCCTAAGCTGGGTCAAAATGGGTCGATCATACAATCGAATGAAGTCACCTTCAATCAGCCACATTTGCGAACGAGATCATGCAAAGCAGTCTCTCATACAGTATGGGTATGGTTGGCAGATTATCCTGAATAATCTGACTATTTATCAACTATTATCGTCTTCTTTATACAAAAAAGAAAACCTTAGTGTGCAAAATGATTATGACAATTCGACCAATCTCCCAGCATTACGCTATACTTTAAACCGTTTTCGGTTAAAAGATGAGTTAATCTGTGCCTATAGAGTTCATTGCAACATCAAAACTCCCGACCGCTTTTGGTGAATTCAATATTTCTGTGTTTCAAGATCCCGTAACAGGTGAAGAACATGTGGCACTTTCCAAGGGGTTAGAAAATCCGCCAACGGGTCCTGTTTTGGTCCGCGTACATTCTGAATGCTTAACGGGTGATGCGTTTGCATCATTGAAATGTGACTGTGGCCCACAACTACAAGCCACTCAGAAACTCATCAATGAAGCAGGACAAGGTGTAATTTTATACTTACGCCAAGAAGGACGCGGTATTGGTTTAACCAATAAAATTCGTGCTTATGCCCTGCAAGATCAGGGGCACGATACAGTAGATGCCAATTTACTACTGAATTTACCCGCCGATGCACGTCGTTACGATATGTGCAGTATTATGCTCGACCACTTAAAAGTGAAAGAAGTTAAATTAATTACCAATAATCCTTTAAAAATTCAGGCACTCAAAGATCAAGGTATTAATGTGGTAGATCGCGTACCTTTAACTGTCGGCCGTAACCCTTTTAATGAACAATATTTAAAAACCAAACGTGAAAGAATGGATCACCTTTACCAAAAAGATGATTTTTGATTTCGAGTCCAAAATTTAAAAATTATATTTAAGGGATTTTTTCAGGAATTAGAAAAAATCCCTTACTTTTTTTATGGATTTATGTTTTGATGTATCTAATCTATTTCGATCATCTTTGAGGGTCATTATGCAACATCCGACTTCAACAGATATTCAACGTGTCCGCGAATTTCTCCTCGATTTACAAGCCCGTATTTGTGCCGGTTTAGAACAACAAGAAAAAGCTGGTGGTGGGACAGCAGAATTTATCATTGATGATTGGGAGCGCCCTGAAGGCGGTGGCGGCCGTTCACGTGTACTGCAAAATGGTACAGTGATTGAAAAAGGCGGTGTGATGTTTTCACATATCAACATTAGTAAACTGCCTGCTTCTGCAACAGAACGTCACCCTCAAATTGCAGGGGCAAAAGCTCAAGCGCTAGGTGTGTCTTTAGTCATTCACCCTAAAAACCCGAATATTCCAACCTCGCATGCGAATGTCCGCTTATTCGTTGCAGAGCGTGAAGGTCAAGATCCGATTTGGTGGTTTGGTGGAGGTTTTGACTTAACGCCATTTTATCCAGATGAGCAAGATGTTTTAAATTGGCACCAAGCTGCTTATGACCTGTGTAAGCCTTTTGGTGACAATGTTTATGCTGAACATAAAAAATGGTGCGATGACTATTTCTATTTAAAGCATCGCGATGAACAACGTGGTGTGGGCGGTTTATTCTTTGATGATTTAAATTGCTGGGATTTTGAAACCTGCTTTAAATATATTCAAGCCGTAGGTAATGGCTATTTAAATGCGATCTTGCCAATTTTCGAAAAACACCGCGAACAGCCTTATACCGAAGCTCAACGCGAATTTCAGCTTTATCGCCGTGGCAGATATGTGGAATATAACTTGGTGTATGATCGCGGTACGTTGTTTGGATTACAAACAGGTGGCCGTATTGAGTCGATTTTAGTTAGCTTACCTAATCTAGCTGCATGGTCTTATCGCCCTGAATGGGATGAAGACTCTCCAGAGAAGCGTTTAACTGACTACTATTTAAAACCTCGTGATTGGTTAGGTTTAGAAGAAAAAGTCGCCTAATTTTTTGTTTTGGGGATTCTTTGGCTTCCACCCTAAAGAATCTCCTTTTTTGATTTCTATTTGCCTTCATTCAAATATTTTTTCTTGTGCTATTTTGACTTATAGTGAGGCCTGCTGAATATTCAGTGCAGGCACTATCTGCTTCATGCCATTTTAAAATTTTGGATACAAGAATGACCAAACAGTTTGCAGTAATTGGCAATCCGATCGAACAATCACGCTCTCCTGAATTGCATCATGCTTTCGCTGAAAAAACAGGTGTTGAGCTAAACTATCAAAAACGGCTTGCTCCTCTTGACGGTTTTGAATCGAGCATGCGAAGTTTCTTTGCAGAAGGCGGCAGTGGTATGAACGTTACTGTTCCTTTTAAAGAGCAAGCTTTTGCTTTATGTGATGTGTTAACCGAGCGTGCTCAAATTGCTAAAGCTGTAAATACCTTATGGATGGAAAATGGCAAATTGCATGGTGACAATACAGACGGCCAAGGCTTAGTTGCCGCAATTCAAGCTTTAGAATGGAAGCTTGAAAATACAACTATTTTAATTTTAGGAGCTGGCGGCGCAACTCGTGGTGTTATTTATCCCCTTGTACAGGCTGGTGCCAAAAAAATCATCATTGCAAACCGAACTTTAGCTCGTGCAGAACAACTTGTAGATGACTTAAAAACAGCAGTTCCACAAGCCCAATTACAAGCAATTTCCCTAAATGATTTAGAAGGAGATTTTGATATTGTGATTAATGCAACTTCGGCAAGTCTTTCAGGCGATGCTTTACAACTACCTGAAAAATTACAATTCAAATATGCCTATGAAATGGCTTATGGCAAACCTTCTAGCTTCCTTGATCAAGCGAAACAACGTAATGTGCCTTACGCAGAAGGTTTCGGCATGTTAGTAGGCCAAGCTATTGAAGCCTTCTATATCTGGAATGGCGTACGACCACAATTAAAAGATTTTCTATAAACCAAAAAAAGAACCTACATATGTAGGTTCTTTTTTATCTTACTCATTATTTTTTAGCGGCAACCATTTGCTTATAAACTTCTCGGAAAATTTCATAATCGATAAATTCATTATGTTCAGGTTTTAAGTTCTGAATTGTTTTTTCCGAAAGCTGTTTTTTACGAGCAGCCACATAAACATTCCCTAAAATATCAGCCGTTTCTGATAACAGATGCTTTTCTTCAGCAGAAATACCATTTTGTTTTTCAAACTCTAACTGATACTGTTTTGAGAAAAGTTGGGCTGGCTGTTTATATTGCTTCTGTAGCTTCTGCCAAGCTTCACGCCCTGTTTTACCTTGTATAGTCGTTAATACAATATGATCTACAGCACGCCCTAACTCGTGGTCAAACTGATCATCTTGTTCAAGATGATGTTTTTTCTGTAAAGCGGTAATACGCTCTAAGGCTTTTCCTTGAGGATTATATGTATCTTCATCAGAGAACCAGTAAGCATAAACCTCAGCAATTTCTTGGAGTTGTTGAACTGAGTAATACTTAATATATGACGGTTTTTCGGCAGTCAATTTGGCAATAAATACTACTTTATAAGTTTTGTCATAAGCATGCGTTGCATCATAGGTTTTATCTGCAAGTACAGCCAGATTTGCATCTAAATCTTGTACATCACTATGTGTGCCCACAGGGTGCTCTGAAACATCACTTTGCCCAAGCTTTTCACTAAAACCTTTAATAAAGTTTTCCAGCATAGAACCTTTACTTGTTTCAGCTACAGATTTAGCTTGTTTAAGCTGCTGCTGATCAATTGAAGTCGCTTTTCCATAATTCAGAATTTGCATATCTGCTTTAACATTGAAGCGGTGCTTAAACTCAGCGGGCGTATAATCAACATCGTAATCCATATTGACTGCACGGCCTTTGTCATCTAAAGCCACATCAATTGTGATTGGGTTTCTTTGCTTCGGTAAAGCTTGTTCAATTTCATCCTTATGTTTTAACCAAAGAGCTTTGAATGCTTCATCATTAATAAACTGGTTTTGGTTATAAGCTTCAAAAGTTTGCTTTAAAGCGTCCTGACGAGACTTGCTTTGCGCTTTTTGAATACTTGTATCGCTCTGATCTAGGACATCAATACCGTAGATTTGGCAATAATTAATATCCCCTAAAGCGACCGGTTTTTTAAGCGATTTTAATTCAATACATTGATCTTCCGTCAGTGCAACTACTTCTTCATTTTCTGAAGTTTGTTCAACCTCTGCTACAGCTACATCACTCGCCTCTTCAGTAGAAGCAGACTCTATTTCCTCATCTTCAGAAGTAGAGGTATTGCCTAAATGAGCATTAACAAGGGAGTACAACTGTTGGCTAACAGCAGCGGCGTCATCAGAAGAAATCTTTTGTTCTTCTTTACCAGCAGCGCCTTTTTTTGCATCAGAAGCAGCAATCTCTGCGGCAAGCGTTTCAGCAAGTTTTTCCTCATCAAGACCTAAAACACTTTTTTGAAGATATTTTTCATTAACTTGCCCAAACAAATCTACTTCCAAAAGCAGTTGCTCAACCGTCGTCTTTAAACGAATTCTTTCAACTGCCCCTGCTTTACGATCAGCCTCAGTCAACGATACACGTTGTAAGTTTTGCGGTTCAGCTAATCGGTATGAAACAGCACTTGAAGCTTTAAGGTATTCAATAAATTTCTTCTTATCGACATTTTTAAAGAAGGCTTTATATTTTGAGAAATCAACATAAGCTAAATTATTTTGATTATCTTTATTGACCAAATATGGCATCAAACCAAAATAATTTATGTAAAACTTATAATTCTCAAGATCAAGCACCATTGGCAATTTTGCCTGAACTAAAAGTGTCGGTTTTTCATATCTAGCAGTTAAATTAAATGAACCCATTTTTTGACGATAATGTATTGAGCCGTCATAACTAAACTGAAGATCATTTAACAAATTAAATAATACGGTATTAATTTTTTCAGAACGTGCTGATGAAGTCAGCCCCAAATCACCTTGTTCATTTGCAATCGCCGCATATAAGGCTTGTTTCTGTGCTTTACTTAAGGCAACTTTTTGTTCACGTAAATATTGATCAACTTTCTTTTGTAATTCAGCATCTAGCTTAGCAGTATTCTCAGCTTTTACATTTTGCTTTATTTGTGAAGGATCAACGGTAATTTTAAAGTTTCCGCGATAATCATAACTTGGGTATTCATACATCGCATTAACACTTTGAATGGCTTTTTGCTCTAAACTCGCAGATGCCACCTGTGGACGCACGCCGTGTTGTGCACATGCCGTCAAGCCCAAACTAAATAAACATAAACTGAGATATTTTAAATGCATAACCTTTTTTAAAACCTTATCGCTTTATCTTTTTAACAAAACTTGCTAAAAATAAAAAAATTAGTTGTTTTTTCACATAAAAGTATAAGTCCCGACTTTAGCAGAAATTATAATTTCAGGTGTATTTATTTTCGACAAAATTCGCTTTTCTGACATTCCTTTCGGGTGCGATTAACATTGTATTTTTATCATGCGAGTGAATAATCAAATCATCGATTCAGATAATCCCACAATGATTCAAAATTAGGATTAAAGCCATGCCAGCATATAAAGCTCCGCTACACGATATCCGCTTCTTAATGAATGAAGTACTAGACTATCCTGCTCACTACAAAACTTTATCAAATGGTGAAAGTGCAGATCCTGATACAGTAGATATGATTCTTGAAGGTGCAGCAGATTATTGTGAAAATGTACTGTCTCCACTTAACCAATCTGGCGATGAAGAAGGTTGCCATTTTGACAACGGCGAAGTTAAAACGCCAAAAGGTTTTAAAGAAGCTTATGACCAGTTTGTAATGGGTGGCTGGCAAGGTCTTTCTTATCCTGAAGAATTTGGTGGTCAAGGCCTACCAATGTCTTTAAACCTGATTAAATCAGAGATGATGGGTACTGCGAACTGGTCATTTACCATGTATCCAGGTTTAAGCTCAGGCTGTATGAATACTATTTTGCAATTCGGTACAGATGAGCAAAAACAAACGTATATGCCAAAACTTGTTGAAGGTACATGGAGCGGCACAATGTGCTTAACCGAACCTCAATGTGGTACAGACTTAGGTCAGGTAAAAACCAAAGCTGAACCACAAGCTGACGGCACTTATAAGATTTCTGGTACAAAAATCTTTATTTCTGCCGGTGAGCATGATTTAACAGAAAATATTATTCATATTGTGCTTGCACGTCTTCCAGATGCACCAGCAGGTACTCGTGGTATTTCATTATTTATCGTTCCTAAATTTATCCCAACTGCGGATGGCGGCGTAGGTGAACGTAATACTGTAAGCTGTGGTTCAATCGAACACAAAATGGGTATCCGTGCTTCTGCAACTGCTGTATTGAACTTTGATAATGCAACAGGTTACCTCATTGGTGAAGTAAACAAAGGCTTACATGCCATGTTTACCTTTATGAACACAGCGCGTATTGGTACTGCGGTTCAAGGTATTGCCCATGCAGAGTTATCTTTCCAAGGCGCTCTACCATATGCCAAAGAACGTATGTCTATGCGTGCCCTTTCAGGTAAAAAAGATCCAGATAAAGTTGCTGATGCGATCATTCACCATGCTGACGTACGCCGCATGTTGTTAACTCAAAAAGCAATCGCTGAAGGTGGTCGTTCAATGATCTACTACGCAGCACAGCTTGCTGACAAAATGACAGATGCTTTGACACGCGGTGACCAAGCTGCATTTGAAGATTATGACGATAAACTTGGTTTCTATACACCAATCTTAAAAGGCTTCTTGACTGAGCTTGGCCTAGAAGCTGCTAACCACGGTATGCAAGTGTACGGCGGCCATGGTTACATCAAAGAATGGGGTATGGAGCAAATCGTACGTGATGCCCGTATCTCTACTCTGTATGAAGGAACAACTGGTGTTCAAGCACTTGATTTGATTGGCCGTAAAGTGTTGTTAAGCTCAAAAGGTAAAGTAGTTCGTGAATACACTGCTGAGATCTTAAAGTTCTGTGCTGCACATGCTCGTAATAAATACTTACGTCGTTTTGCTTGGGACTTAACAAAGCTTTGTGCTCAGTGGAACACTTTAACTGTTCGTATCATGCTTGCTGCACGTAAAGACCGTGACATCGTATCTTCTGCTTCTGTAGATTTCTTGATGTTCTCAGGCTATGTGATGATGGCTTATTTCTGGGCACAACAAGCAGTTGTCGCTTCTGAAAAATTAGAAGCAGGTAATGGCCAAGAAACTCCTGAGTTCTATAAAGCAAAAATTAAAGTTGCAGATTTCTACTTTGACCGTTTATTACCACGTGCTCAAGGTCATGCAGAATCAATGGTAACGACTTCTCGTACGCTGACTTCATTACCAGCAGAACACTTCAGTTTCGACTACTAATGATGTATAGACTCTAAAATCAAAAGAGCGCAATTGATATTGCGCTCTTTTTTATTTTGCTAAAATTGGCTTTACTCTTTATCAAGTACATAAGCTTTTGTAGGAACAAAATAATTTTGTTCCAAAAACTCACGGTTTTTACCAAAATCGCTATAAAATAATTTTTCTAAATTTA
Source organism: Acinetobacter sp. BD54 (assembly GCF_044778325.1). Lineage (NCBI taxonomy): Bacteria > Pseudomonadati > Pseudomonadota > Gammaproteobacteria > Moraxellales > Moraxellaceae > Acinetobacter > Acinetobacter sp. BD54. The sequence continues at coordinate 89,436 of NZ_JANJEP010000003.1, forward strand.
CGACTAATCTTTGTTTTGCATCAATATCAAAATAGAAGTTAACATCTGATAAAGGACATTGAATCGTTAACTCATGAGCGGCAGGTTCGACCTTCCATTTCAAGGAAGGACATAATTGATTGATGACCGCACTTTTTGAGCCATCTTTACTACCAACACGACCAAAATGAACAACATTCCAATACGCAGTTCCATCAGGTAATAAATTTAAAATATATTCTGCCTCGCCTGTTTCACAATCGGCAAAATTATCTTCACATGAAATACGAGTATGATAACGGCCTGCATATTGTTGGTCTGCTTCGGATAGTTTTGAGGTTTGATCTGGAACGCTCTCAGGCAAGAAAGTTCGTCCCGCTGCATCATCTAAAGTTTTAACCTTCGTAGTGCTTTTAATCAAACTATCTTCATGTCTAGAAGTCGTTGCTACGGCGGAGTGATCTTTAGAGTCGGCATGATTTACATCGCAGGCACTTAACCCCATACACAAGATGGCTGCCACACCCAAATGTTTTATTAAAAGACCAGACCACTTCAAAGACATATACATCATTCACATACAACAGCAATGCTACAGTTCAACCTTATTGTTCAGGAACGATATCATCGCTGCTACAAACACTTTCAGCCCCGAAACAGTGCATTTTAGTAGATGTTGCTTTCATTGATTTAAACCATTTACATATTTTAACCATTTTTAGTTTAGTGAACCTTTAATTCATTCGGATTGGCTCCATATTCTTATTAACCAAGTGAATAAATGATTCCTTGTAACTTATATATTTGAGGAGACTTAGATGGCCAATTCTGGTTTATATCGCTCGAACCGACAAAGCATGATCGCCGGTGTAATGGGCGGTATTGCTGAACGATTTGGTTGGAATGCAAATTTATTACGCATTATTTTCGTGTTAATTTCGATAATGAGCGCGGCTTTTCCAGGGATTTTAGTGTACTTAGTTTTATGGTTGGTAATTCCTAAAAAACAGCCAGAACAAGTGCAAGGTTATCAACAACCTGTTCGCACTGTACGAGAAGAACAAATACATTAAATAACTTAGTTTATTTTGGTCGCTACGGTTGCATCCCCTAATCAACCGTAGCTTTTTTTATGTTTAAAATTACAATTTACGATTTAACTGCTGTTGTAAAGCCGCAATCATATCTGCACGGCTAATGATTCCAATCAGTTTTCGTTCCTCAACCACCGGAATATAGTTAAAAGACTTCTCAACAAAGTAAGGTACAAGGTCTTGAATCGGCTGAGTTGGCAGTACAGTAACTACTCGACGACTCATAATTTGTCTTACGTAATGCTGCCATGAGTTTCTTGGGTCTGTTGCCCCTTTAAACCATTCCACAACTTCATATAACGCCAAAGTACCTACTAAATGGTTGTCTGCATTAACTACAGGCAAACTCATGAGATTTTCTTGTTTAAATTTATCTAATGCCTGATGAATATCATCATTTTCATGCAATTTAATCACATCACGGCTCATAATATCCTGACAGGTATATTGGTTCACCATACGTTCATTGGCATGTTCTTGCGCTTCTAAAATGATTTTTTCTAAGTCGTACTGGCTGATATCTAACAGTTCAGTATGATGTTCTAATGCATACTCAATATCTTTTGGCTGAATTGATACTTTTTGAGTGGGAGTTGGATCTTTACTACGCTCATTTAAATGTGCAGTAACCGGATAATGTCGCCCAATCAATCGATTAAAAAATACAGCAAAACCGAGTAGAAGTAATGAGTTGAGCAGAACCGGATAAAAAACGAAATAAAAGCCTAATTTATGAATGGCAGCACCGCCCAACACAGCCGTAATCGCAACTGCTCCACTAGGCGGATGCAACGAGTCGGTGGTCATCATTAAAAATATGGCAAAACCCACAGCCACGCTAAAAGCCGTGGTTAAATCCGGAATCCACTGTGCACAGGCAACCCCAATAATTCCGGCTAATGTATTACCGACAATAACATTCCAAGGCTGAGCCAATGGACTGGTAGGTACAGCAAATAAGAGAACAGATGAGGCCCCCATTGGTGCAATGTACCAAGCATTAATTCCGCCTAAAACATACCAGCTAATTAACGAGGAAATTGCTAAACCACATAGCGCTCCAACGCCACAAAGCAACCGTTCTTTTAGGGGTAAAACCTTAAAATTCGGTTTTAAAATTTGTAACCATTCTGGCTGTATAACACTCACAGTACACCTTAAGGGATATGCCGTTATTTATAACGGGCAAAAGTATACGCCCAAAGCCACATAAAGTGCATTTAAATTATATCTTTCAATTATCAGAAAACCTGTTGAATGTGCTCTTACTATTTTAATGTTTTAATATTCAATTAATTTTTCATTTAAATAGCGCCAGTAACGTTTAGGCAAATATTGCACGTGGAGTTTTATATTCTGACGTTCTGTAATATTTACGCTTTTAAAATAATCCTTCCAAAGCTGATCATATAAGACTTCTTGCTCATCTAGCTCAAGCTGAAAACTTTGGCTCATTCCATTTTTTAAATTACGGTCAACGTCAGAGGCTTCGAGTGAAACTTCATGTATTTCCCGTAAATCATAATACAGCCCAAACTTACGTTGCTCATCATAAATCAGCCAACGCTGATCTTGATAACGCCGTTTAAAATGCGGCTGAATGAGTGGTAAAACATTAAAATCAGGACGAACCAGACTTAAAAAAAGCTCATCTTTGGTTTTCTTAAACCGAATAAAAGCCTCCATTCGATGCTTCTCTCGCCCGACCTTTTTCGTCCACTGTGCAATCGCTAAAACACTAGGATTTGAATAATCTTTTTCTATGGAAACATGGCTAGTAAACACATAAATACAGTAATTAAATAAATGTTGATAGGCGTCTAAAGATTCAGATAAATAAGCAAAATAAAATTGTTTTAACGAAGAAGATGAAAGCTTTTTTTGTAGCGCGGACCAAACACGCTCGGCGTGTTGCTCGTTATTTGAAACCTCAATTTTATCAGCAAATAAGCCATGTTGAGCTGCATCATATAAACAGAGCCTGACCTGTAATTCTTTAAATTGAAATGCGCGAAATACACAGCTCAGCAGCCCAACCATTGAACCATCAAAATAGTAAGCTACTTCATCATTAAACATGACTAGAACCCAAGGCTTAATTGTGGCGAAAGCTGCTGCACATATTTCGACGAGCCTTGCATTAAAATCTGCTGCCGAATAAAACTTGAAGACAGTTCTTTTTGGAATTTTGGACTGTCTTCACAGCGAATAAAGAATTTTGCTCGTTGGTAGGCCACACCGAGTTTTTTAAGTAAATCGATATGGATTTTCCCAAAACGACGAGCCTGCACAATTTTCTTGGCTGATTTCACACCAATGCCCGGTACACGCAAAATCATTTGATAATCTGCGCGGTTTAAATCTACCGGAAACTGTTCAGGATGCCTTAAGGCCCAGCTTAATTTTGGGTCTACATCAAGATCTAAGTTTGGGTGTTTTTCATTGACAATTTCATTGACTTCAAAACCGTAAAAACGCATCAGCCAGTCACTTTGATAGAGTCGGTTTTCACGAAGCAACGGAGGCGCGGAGCCAACTGCGGGCAAGTAATTATTTTCAGTATTAATTGGGATATAACCCGAAAAATAGACACGTTTGAGTTTAAATTCTTTATAGTGTTTGTCAGCCATAAACAAGACATCTTGGTCTGACTCTTGATGAGCGCCAACAACCATTTGCGTAGTCTGCCCTGCTGGTACATATTTCGGCACGTGCTTAATAATTTGACGCTCATCTTTCAGTTGAATGAGCCGGTCACGAACTAAACCTAAATCTTTTTGTACTTCCTGATGTGATTTTTCTGGCGCAAAAGTTTTTAACCCAATCTCAGTCGGCATCTCTAAATTAATACTCATCCGGTCAGCATATAAACCTGCTTCATGGATCAGTTCAGACGATGCACCCGGAATTGTTTTTAGGTGAATATAACCGTTAAAATTTTCTTCAAGACGTAACTTTTTCACGACTTGAAGCATGCGCTCCATCGTGTGATCGGCCGATTTAAATATGCCGGAGCTTAAAAATAACCCTTCAATATAATTACGGCGGTAAAAATTAATAGTTAAGTCTACAACCTCTTGCACCGTAAATGCTGCACGCTGGACGTCGTTAGAACGGCGTGAAACACAATAGGCGCAGTCAAAAATACAGACATTGCTAAATAGAATTTTTAAGAGAGATACACAGCGGCCATCTTCGGTATAGCTATGGCAAATACCCGAATGACTGGCATCCCCCAGACCTTTATTTTTGTTTTTACGATCACTACCACTTGATGAACAAGACACATCATATTTAGCAGCATCAGCAAGAATTTGTAGTTTTTCTCGAATGCGATCAGACATATCAAACGACTCATTTATGGCATCGTTTAAAAAATATCATTTCGCATTCTTAAATTTAATCCAGTGAAATACGCTCGGCGTCATGAAGTGACGTTTTAAATTAGAATGATCTAAGGGAGTAGGCCATAGATCTTCTCTATTTAGGATAAATAGAGAATTTAACTCTACATTACTATCTTTGTTGTACGACTGGTCGGGTACTATACAAAATGATCGGTAAGGTGAGCAGGTAAATCAAAATCACGCTCAACCAAATTGCTCCCGGCCATTTTTCCTGAAACTGAAAATAAAGAGTGGAGAAAAACATAGGGGCAATCATAGAGGCCATACTTACCGTAGATGCTATCACTCCCTGAAACTGTCCTTGCTGGTCAGCAGAAACCTTTTGAGAAGCTAAGGCTTGTAATGAAGGTGTCCCCATACTCCCTAGCGCAAAAATAGGCATAATAGCAAAAATCATCCAACCACTTTGGGCGAAAGCCATTACTGCTAAAGCAAAACAAGAACAAGCAATACCAGCCAGCACAGCATTACGATTACCCAGCAATCTTGAAGCATGACTCGGAATAAGAGCCTGTACCAGCATTTGACATAGACCAAATGCGCCTAGAGAAAGACCTACCCAGAAACCGCTCCACTGAAATGTGTCATGTCCCCATAATGCCCAGCAGACTCCATATACCTCCCCTATGGCACTAAAGATAAAAAAGGTCGTAATAAGTGGAAGTACACCACGAATAGAGCTAATACCAGCAAATATTTTAAAAGGGTTTAATGTAGATAATTGTTTGTTCTCCAAAGTCACTTTTCGGGATTCAGGCAAAACAAAATAGGCAGATAAAAGATTAAGCCCTGTCAATATAGCTGCCGCAAAGAAAGGAAGTCTTAATCCATATTCACTCAAGAATCCGCCCAATACAGGGCCAATAATGAAGCCTGCACCAAACATAGCATTGATTAAACCAAAATATTTTGCGCGGTTATTTTCGTGCAAAACATCGACAATATAAGCACTTGCAACAGCCATGTTGGCACTGGTGATTCCAGCAATAATGCGACCTACTAGCAATAAAATTAGGCTATGTGAAAAAGTTAGAAAGAGATAATTAACTGCTGACCCAGCCAGTGAAATAAGCAAGACCGGTCTACGCCCCCATCTGTCACTTAACGCACCTAATAAAGGAGAGAAGATAAATTGCATGGCCGCATAGAGACTGGCCAATATACCCATATATATAGAAATATGAGTGCTATGCGTCATATCTTGTAATAATAAAGGAAGAATCGGAAAAATAAGACCGATACCAATAGCATCTAAAGCAATAGTTGCAAAGATAATAAATAGAGATCGATTCATAAAGCGTCCTATCGAAAAGTCAGGCACAGTAAATGTGAAAACCTGTTAACGATGCTTGATAACAACTCAAGCCCTGATGAACGCTGGCCGAATCTTAAAGATTGGGATATGTGTCGACTGAGTATTTTCTAGTGGAAAAGAAATGAAACTTAAGTCGATTTTTCGCGATTTTTTATCGTAACAATAAAAAAGATTACGGGTGGATATTATCATTAAAATGATGTGGCTAACAATTACTCCAACAGGATTATGGAAATATTAAAGTTCTAGTTACCGCCTCAATAATTTCCTCCGCATTAAGCCTTTGCCACTCCCCTACAAAATCCTTATACTTAGGGGCAATTTTTCTCATAAATTCGTGGATGCTACATGAGTCGCGCCATCTCGCACATTGATACATTTCAGGGCTTAATTCTTGCCTTACAAAACTATTGGGCCGAACAAGGCTGCGTCGTACTACAACCTTACGACATGGAAATGGGCGCTGGAACATTCCACACCGCAACATTCTTACGTGCTTTAGGGCCAGAGACTTGGAACGCGGCATACGTTCAACCTTCACGTCGTCCAAAAGATGGCCGCTACGGTGAAAACCCGAACCGTTTGCAACACTACTATCAGTTCCAAGTAGTACTTAAACCAAACCCAGACAATATCCAACAGCTTTATCTCGATTCTTTAAAAGCAATCGGGATTGATACGCTTACTCACGATATCCGTTTCGTAGAAGACAACTGGGAATCTCCAACTCTTGGGGCTTGGGGCTTAGGTTGGGAAGTTTGGCTTAACGGTATGGAAGTAACTCAGTTCACTTACTTCCAACAAGTTGGTGGTGTTGAATGTTACCCAGTAACAGGCGAAATCACTTACGGTTTAGAACGTCTTGCAATGTACCTTCAAGGCGTTGACTCGGTTTATGACCTTGTTTGGACGAAAGGCCAATTCGGCACGGTAACTTACGGCGACGTATTCCATCAAAATGAAGTTGAGCAATCGACTTATAACTTTGAATACGCTCCAGTTGATAAACTATTTGAACTATTTGATTTCTACGAATCAGAAGCTAACCGTTTAATGGAAGCTAAACTTCCACTTCCAGCTTATGAGCAAGTCGTTAAAGCGTCTCATACCTTTAACTTGCTTGATGCACGTGGCGCAATTTCTGTAACTGAGCGTCAACGGTACATTTTACGTGTACGTACTTTGGCGCGCGCTATTGCACAAAGTTATGTACAAGCACGTGCAGAGCTTGGCTTCCCAATGGCAGAACCACACTTACGTGATGAAGTATTGGCACAGCTAAAAGCACAAGCTGAAAGTGAAGCAGCAAAGGCGGAGAAAAACTAATGAGCAAACATACTGTTTTATTCGAACTTGGCTGTGAAGAGCTTCCACCAAAAAGCTTAAAAACGTTACGTGATGCACTACAAGCAGAAACTGTAAAAGGCTTAAATGAAGCAGGTTTAGACTTCGCATCTGTTGAAGCTTATGCCGCTCCACGTCGTTTAGCGCTTAAAATTGTAGATGTAGATGCTGCGCAAGCGGATACGCAAAAACGTTTTGACGGCCCTGCAGTTCAAGCAGCTTACGATGCAGAAGGCAAACCGACTAAAGCACTTGAAGGCTTTATGCGCGGTCAAGGCATTACTGTTGAGCAACTTTCTACATTCCAAGCAGGTAAAGTTGAAAAAGTTTGCTATTTAAAAGATGTGAAAGGTCAAAGCCTTGATGCTTTACTTCCACAGATTTTACAAACTGCGTTAGACAATTTACCAATTGCTAAGCGCATGCGTTCTGCTGCAAGCCGTACCGAATTTGTACGTCCAGTGAAATGGGTTGTCTTACTCAAAGATAACCAAGTTATTGAGGCGACTATTCAAGATCACAAAGCTGGTAATGTGACTTATGGTCACCGTTTCCATGCACCTGAAGCTGTGACCTTAGCGCATGCAAATGACTATTTAGCTGCGTTAGAAAAAGCATATGTTGTAGCGAACTTTGAAAAGCGTCAGGCAACCATTCAAGAACAAGTGAAAAAGTTAGCTGATGAAGTGAATGCAACTGCGATTGTTCCAGCTGACTTACTTGATGAAGTAACAAGTCTGGTTGAATGGCCTGTAGCTTTACGTGCAACTTTTGAAGAGCGCTACTTAGCTGTTCCTCAAGAAGCACTCATCACGACAATGCAAGACAACCAGAAGTATTTCTGTTTGATCAATGCGGAAGGTAAATTACAGCCTTACTTTATTACTGTTTCAAACATTGAGTCTAAAGATCCGACTCAAATTATTGAAGGTAACGAAAAAGTTGTTCGCCCTCGTTTGTCTGATGCTGAATTCTTCTTCTTACAAGATCAAAAGCAACCGCTTGCATCTCGTAAAGAAAAATTAGCAAACATGGTATTCCAAGCACAGCTTGGTACGCTTTGGGACAAATCAACACGTATTGCAAAACTTGCAGTTGCATTATCTTCAATCACTGGTGCAAACCCAGCTGATGCTGAAAAAGCTGCATTACTTGCTAAATGCGACTTAACCTCTGAGCTTGTTGGTGAATTCCCAGAGCTTCAAGGTATTGCGGGTACTTACTACGCACGTATTGAAGGTGAAAATACTGAAGTTTCAGAAGCTTTAGGTGAACAATACTTACCAAAATTTGCGGGTGATGTTTTACCAAAAACCAAAACAGGTACAACTATTGCCCTTGCTGACCGTTTAGATACGCTTGTTGGTATTTTTGGTATTGGACAAGCGCCTACAGGTTCTAAAGACCCGTTTGCTCTTCGTCGTTCAGCAATCGGTATCTTACGTTTAATTATTGAAAATGAGCTAGACGTAACAATTGAAGAGTTAGTAAATCTTGCGCTTCAAGGTTATGGCGATATCGTTAAAGACCATGACAAAACTCGCGCTGATGCTGTTGCGTTCTTGGAAGGTCGTTACCGTGCTAAGTATGAAGACCAAGGCGTTGCTGTTGACGTCCTTCAAGCAGTTCAAGCTCTTGCACCAAAATCTCCACTTGATTTTGACAAGCGCGTAAATGCTGTTAACCACTTCCGTACATTACCTGAAGCTGCTGCACTTGCTGCTGCAAACAAACGTGTTGCTAACATTCTTGCAAAAGAAGCAGCACCAGAAGGTTCTGTCGTTGAAGCGAACTTGGTTGAAGATGCTGAAAAAGCATTATTTGCCGAGCTTCAAACAGTGACTCCTGTGGTTGAACCATTACTTGCAGCAAAAGACTACACAGCTGCCCTTTCTAAGCTTGCAGCACTTCGCGCACCGATTGATGCATTCTTTGATGGTGTCATGGTTATGGCAGATGATGCTGACCTAAAAGCAAACCGTTTACGTTTATTGGCTCAGTTACGTAACTTGTTTACTGCTGTGGCTGATGTGAGTGTATTGCAGGGTTAAAATTATATAAAAATTAATTTTTGTATAATTAAGCTTTAATAAAAACCATGTTTTCACTCTAGTTGGAAGCATGGTTTTTTATTGAAGAATTTCATGCAGTATAATTATTAATGATTATTTTACATCCAATTAATAAATAAGAATTATTTACTTCCTTCACTTTTTATCCACAATTCAATAAACTAAAACAAATAATTACCAAACTTAACAAAGTACCATTGCAATGAAAAACTTAAATTTATTACTCATATCGACATTATTATTTACTGGATGTGCCACGACTAAATCGATTCAATATCCAGCTGCGGGTAAACAAACCTCTCTTTCCGTTTCTTCAGAACAATTATCTTCAATGACTGAATCAGGTGCAGGTGATTACTTTATAAAAGACAGCCAAATATTAGTTGGTGATTCAAGTAATGCTTCTGCCAGCCCAGTTTCTGGAATGTTTGGTCTTATTGGGGTAGGTGTTGCAATGGCAATTGATAAAAATGCAAATAGTTCAGCCATTGAAAAAAGCTCTCTCAATCAGCCTATTAAATTTGACCAGTTAATACATCAAAAAATTACTGACTCCCTCACCCAAAATAAAGCTGATCCTACAATCAAATTACTAGATTTAAATCAGGCATCTGAAGTTAAAATTGTGCCTTATTCACGTCTTTCTTTCCGTGAAAAGCCAATTGTAAAAGTAAATTTTGGTTTAAAGACCCAATTTAAAAATGCGGCAGACAATAATGCAGATACAAAACGCTTATATCACTATGTAAGTAAGGATCGTATTTCTTTAGCTGAATGGGAAGCTCAAAATAATTTATTATTTATGAAAAAAGCAGATCAAGCATTTAGCGCTCTTAGCCAAGTATTTACTTTAGATTTACAACATCAATTAAATTTAAAAGCATTTGATGAGAGCAAGCAAAAGAACTGTAAAACTAATGCAGATACATCCTTAGTTTCTTTTATCCAAACTCCTGACAATTTATGTGTTGGTGTAGTTAAAACAAATAAAGGAGATGTATTCGAAAATAGTATTTATATTGTTGAGCAATAATAAATATTAACCAAATACATTGGAGAACTACTTAAATTTAAGTTGTTCTCTAATGTAATCAAACAAATTCTTTAATTTCTTCTAAACTTTTCGATGGCTCAAACCACATAAAATCATAATCGGCCACATCATGACTATAAAACGGATCATTTTTCATAATCTCTTCAGCCTCTTGAATCGAAGAGCTTAGAACTAAAATACACCACCTACTCTATTTTCCCGGCGTCCCGACGCTAAAAATTTCTTTTGCTCATAGTAATGATCTAAAAATGCAATATGTTCTTTGAGTACAGCGTCAACTTCGGTCAATGGTTTTTTATAGTTGAGGGTAACAACAATCATCTCATTCTCTTAAAGCAAGTAGCGCATGACATAGCTTATTCGATAGTACGCCGATTCCCCCAATTCATCCACACTAAACTTCCCACAATAATTACTCCTCCCAGCAGCACCATCATTGATGGTTTCTCATTTAAGAAAACAACGGCCAAACTCATGGCGACAATAGGTGAGCAATATAAAAAATTCGATGCAATCGTTAACGGCATATTTTTAAGTACATAGCCCCAAAGTACATAAGCCATCGCACTTGGAAAAATACCCAATAAGACAACCGACATATCGGCTTGCCAAGTGGCATGTAAAATTTCACTAGGTAAATGAACACTATAAAATAGTAAAGGAAGGGTCCCGAACCAAATGATGTAGCACATCATGCTCAAGGCATCATAATTTAAGGCAAATTTTTTATATAAATTAAAATAAAGCCCCCAAGCGATTGCAGCTAAAACAATCAACAAACTATAAGGGCTCGGTATACCAAAACCATGATCTCCACTGACCACTAACACGGCACCACTAAGCCCTAGCAAAATACACCACCACTGTTTGAACCGAATATGCTCTTTAAAAACCAAAGCTGAAATAATAAAAGTGAATAGCGGAATAGATTGACTCAAAATACTAGAAGCGACCGCAGTTACATATTGCTGCCCTGTATTTATCAGCAAATGATGCAGCGTCACAGAAAAAAAACCTAATACAGCAAGTGCAGGAACATCTTTCCACTTTAAAGGCTGAATTCCTTTTTTTATGACTAGAAGTAATAAAAAAAATGAAGCAATTAAAAAGCGAAGCAAGGCTATATGCTGCGGTGTATATGAATGCAAAGCACTATGTACGCCAATAGGTGAATAGCCCCAACAAAAGACAGTCACAGCAATACATAAATAGAGCTTAAATGCGGGAGGCTGGGTTTCGGCAGCAAGAGAAATTGCCATGTTAAATCTGCACTAATGAAATGGAACTCTTTCATCATATGCACATGGATAGTTAAATAAAATTAACTTATATTGAGCCAAATATTCATTAAAAGTGAATGATTAAACATGGATATTACCCAGTTAAAAATGTTCCAAACCGTGGTTGAATGCGGAACCATGGCTAAAGCATCACTACAACTACATTGCGTACCCTCCAATATCACTACACGCATTAAGCAACTTGAAGAAGAACTAGGCGCACCGCTGTTTTATCGCGAAGGAAAAAGCTTAAAACTCACCCCATCAGGAGAAATCTTTCTCGATTATTGCCATAAAATTTTAGCGCTATGCGATGAAGCGAAACGAAGTATTCATCCAGATGCACCGCCCTCTGGCCCGCTCAAAATTGGAGCTATTGAATCTTCTGCTACAACTCGCCTGCCCAACTTACTTGCAAAATATCATCAACGTTATCCAGAAGTTTCTATTCAAATTATTACTGGCACATGGAAACAGCTACTAGTCGATATTTCTCAGCACAAACTTGATGGTGCAATTGTTGCAGGCAATATTGAGTTTCCTATGTTAAATAAACTCAGTATTTATCAAGAAGACATGGTCTTAATTGCATCTCATTCTTTAGGAGAAATTCATTGCCAAGAAGATTTGATTGGTAAAGAAATTTTCATGTGGACTGAAGGCTGTCCTTACCGTGCAGCTCTTGAAGAATGGCTTAAACTGAAGAATATCTCTCTCCCTATCACCAGTATTACCAGTTACGCCACCATTATTGGGTGTGTCAGTGCGGGTTCTGGCGTGGCGTTAGTGCCTAAGAGTATTTATGAACAATATAAAAATTTAGCGCATATTCAAAGTTATAAATTTGAATACCTTGCCTTTATGCAAAATCATTTTTTCTGGCATAAAAATGTGAGTAACCATAAAGCGAGAGACATGTTTATAGAATTGATAAAGTCGGAGTTTTGTTTATAAAGCATTTGGGTAATGATGCTATTCCCTTCAAATGATGATTTCTCGTAATCGAATCGTATGGGTTTTATCTCATGTCTGCACAAGATTTATTTTTAACAGTAAGATCAGCTATCCATATTTTGATAGTCATTGGGGAGATTAATCCAAAATGAAAGCCATAAAAATTTTATGTATTACAAGCTCTATCTTGGTTTCATCATCTCTCTTTGCTGAAACACCTCAACCTCAACAAGTGAATGAAGCAACTTCTAAGACAATGCCTTATGGTGATAATCCAAGCTTAGGCCGCGTACTGTTATATAAAACAGGAAAAGGCATACAAAACTTAGGAGATTCTATTCAAGGCGCCTCTGAAAAAACCTCAAATAAAATTAGTGAAAAATGGAAAGATACGAAAGAATTTACCGCTGAAAAAGCAGAAGTTGTTCAACAAAAAGCGGATACAGCCAAAGTATTTACTGAACAGAAAATAGAACAAGCTAAGCAAAATATCACCAGCAGTAGAAACGGTGAAAATATTCCAATCGAACAAGGTGAGCTAAGTAAATCTAGTACGACTGCCAATTAAAATTAAATCAGAGTAGCGCGATCATATCGTGCTTCCAAAGAAACACACTTTAAAAAAGACATACATCCACTACAAAGAGCTAGGAACCTGCCTTATGAACAGTCAAAAACTTCTCTTTTCTACCCTGTGCTGCTTAGCATTAACAGCATGTGCAACTACCGCACCTCTTTCTTCTTATCCTCAGGCACAAGTTTTAGAACAAGATACCAATATCGAAGCTTATCCAACCACTACAGGCAATGTAGCCAAGCTCATTAAACACGATAAGCAAGCTTGTATGATTGAATTTACGGGTTATTTAGGTGGTGGACAAGTAACTGAACATTGGATTTTTAATAATAAAGGCCTGATTTCAGCTCAATCATTTACAGAGCAATATCCAGACTCTTCTGGCATATTAAGTCAAGCGACCAATTCGACAACCAAAAGCTCTACCACTTTTAATATCCAAGATCCCGAAATTCAAAATAATTTCAAAAAACTTCAAAGTAATTTTAGTAAAGACAACTTAGCAAAGTGTGATTAAAGCTTTTCATAAAAAAACTCGTTGCAGAAGTTATCTTTTGCAACGAGCCATAGCCATTTAAATTTTTTGGACCTAATAAAAAATTATAAATATGCTATTTAGTTAACGGTTAAACCATTGGTTGCCGCCAGTAAATCAATCCGTGGGAAAACCAAGCCCGTTCTTGAGTCAGTAATAGGTTTACCCGTAGCTTTTAACCGGCTAATGGTTTGATCGATACTTTCTGTTGGACTCACACTATTCGCTCTCAATAGAGCAATCGCGCCTGCCACATGTGGTGTCGCTTGAGAGGTACCACCCATGGTATAGCCACCTGCGGTAATCATTGCACCCGGCGCCAATAAGGTCACAAGGCTTCCCCCATTACTAAAGCAGGCTACCTTATCTGCTGCTGTAGTTGGGTCAGAACATTTCACGGGGTTACCCCATGACACACCACCAATATTACTATCATAAACAGCACCTACCCTTACTGCCCCTGCCACACAAGCAGGAGATGAAATTCCGTCAGGGAAGGCATCATTACCAGAGGCTACAACCGGAACCACGCCAGCAGCTCGCGCATTGGCAAATGCTGTTCCATAACTGCTATCGCTACACTCAGAGGTATATTTGACTCCCGGCACACCAAGGCTCAAATTCACCGCTTTAATATTATAGGTTTGTGCATTGTTTACAGCCCAGTTAATCCCCGCGAGAATATCACTATCATAAGCGGTGCTTACCCACTTACCTTGCGATCTGACCTTTCTAAATACATCAATACCAATAATTTTAGTTTTAGTAGCGACTTTCGACACAATAGCGGAAACGTTACTACCATGCCCATCATCATCCAAAGTGCCATCATCTGGTGCACTATCAAAAGAATAAACCACACGGCAAGTACTTGATGGAGTATTCACAGCGGTACATCCGAAATCTGAATGTAGATAATTTACCCCTGTATCCAGCACAGCAACACTAGATCCCTCCCCCGTAAAACCATTGGTATTGGCTTGTGGTTGATTAATCAAAGGCAAACTTTCAGTAGTTGTAGTACGGTTAATACGGTTTGGATAAACTGCTTTAACGTTCGGATCATTTAATAAAGCTACTAAAGCCTCACGGTTACTAATCCGATAAAAAGCCAAAGGTAGGTTATTGTAATCCCGAAGTACTTGTACACCGCCGGCACGATTAAACCTTGTCTGAAGATTCTTTTTATTTGTAGCAATATAACTTCGCCGTTCTAAACCTGAAGGTACGCTCGATGAAGGAATATTGTATTCGACAATTAAATCGTTTGAATCATTACTAACCAAGGCATCTAAATCTATTTTACCTTGGAACACTTTTTGTTTTGCTGCCTGACTTAACCGCTGTTTGGCCCCTTTGGAGTCCAAAGGAAGAGCGGATGCAGTTGTACTGAAAATTGTACATAGACCTAATAGAAACAACGTTTTACTTTGCATTATTTTTCTCCGTAGTTTTTCAACTAACAATTTGCTTATTTCGCTTTTATTTCATTTGCTGGATCTTTTTCTGGATCAATCGGTTGAATCGAAGGATCACTTTTTGTGTCATAGAAAGGAACGGCATCTGCTAATACCGGTTGAGAGTGGTTTGAATTTAAAGATACGTTTTTAGGTTGAGTAGGCTCCTTAAGTTTAGAAAGGGAAGATGAAGTATCTGGTTGCGGTGAATTCGTCTCATGTAAAGCAGAATTGAACACATCAGATGCACCGCTTGTGGGTTTGAAATAAAGAACAACGGCGATCAAGCCGACTATTACAAGTAGGGAAGCTATAATTTTCATCATTTAAGATCTCTGTTCTTTTGTTTATAGACATCTATATTTATTTTTGATTATTCGAAATAAAGAGACATTTCTTGAATTACATTTCATGTGAAATTTCTATTTCATAAAATGTATAAACATGAGAAAAGCTAAAATATCTTTTCTCGAATAAGCAAAAATACAGTTCTGCCCTTTACGTTTATATTTCTGGCAGAATAAGGTTCAAAAAAGTGCTAAAAAAGCACTATATTCTCATAATAAGCAATTATTATGCCGTTTCCTCCAATAAATAATGAGAAACACATCACATTTAGAGATATAGGCATGTATCACATGAACAACTATAGAAAAATTTAGGAGATGAAGGTTAAAAAGCTGTAAGATGAAAATAGGACCAGCTTAATAAGAATAACTAAAAAATAAATGTTCTTTTTCACTTTATTATTAATTTTTATTAATCTTCACAATTTATCCCTAGTCTGTTTACTCAATGTAACACTGTTGTAACGTTTTGATGAAGTGAGTTCCCAAGCTCATATTTCCTTAGCTATGATGCGATTGCGTTTATGAAATACCTCACTAAAAGGGTATATTCTTTGAAGGATATCGCAATGAAAATGATGAAAACAGCTATCGTTACTGCAAGTGTACTTGCTTCTGCCTCTATTTTTGCACAAAGTGCGGGCGTTAATGCAGGTGCATCTGCTCAAGTCAACGTACAACCAGGTGGTCTTGTTAGTGGCGTAGCCAATACAGTCAAAAATACTGCACATACTGTAGGGAACACAGCAAAACATGCTGGTCACGTAGCTGCTGACACAACCGTTAAAGCTACAAAAAAAACAACAGGTAAAGTAACTGAACTTTCTTCTAAAGCTGCTACTGGCACTAAACATGTAGCAAGTGAAGCTGTAACTGGTACTAAACATTTTGCTACCGAAGCAGCAACAGGTACAAAAAATTTAGCGACTAAGGCTGCGACTGGCACTAAAAACCTAGCAGTTGAAGCTAAAGCAGATACAAAAGCGCATCTTGATGCTGTAAAAACTAAGGTAGCAGAAAAACAAGCTGACCAAAAAGAATTTACTGCTGAAAAACAGGCCGATGCTCAAGCACGTGTAGATGCTGTTAAAGCTCGTGTAGCACAAAATCAAGCTGACCAAAAAGAATTCGTTGCTGACACTAAAGCTGATGCTCAAGCAAAATTAAATGCAGCTCAACCGGCTCATGGAGTTAACGCTCAAACAGGTGTAAACGTTGGTGTTAATGTTGCTGGTATTAATGCAAATGCAAACGTAAATGCAGGCGCTCAAGCGACTACACAAAAAGGCGAAAAGAAATCTTTTATTAAAGGTCTTTTCGGTACTAACTAATTAAGTTAGCAATAAAAAAAGGGCGATTCATCGCCCTTTTTTATTTGTCTAAAATTAACTATTCAGATTGTTTCAGTTAAAACCAAGCCTGCACGTAAACCAATCTTCACATTCGGGTTTGGAAATAAAATCCAGACCTGATCTTGTTCAACTACATAGTTACCAGAAGGTTGAGTCGCAATGATTTCGCCTTTAGTAAAAGTTGAAAAGTTGGGAGCCTCAGCAGATAAATTCATGTGGAACTCTTCATCTTTTTTTATTAAAGAGTCAGATACCTGAAACACACGAATTTTTGGTTTATTCCGCACTGGTAAAGCTTGCTCAGAAACCACGTTACGAATGACTTCATCAATTGAAGCAAATTGACTCAAGTCATTTTGTCCAAATGGCAATGCTTTGCCTAACTCTAAAGTTGCACTCGCCGCCTTAAAATTCTCACTCGTAAAATGGGTAAATGTTTTACCTACCGCATTATGATAAACCAAAGCATCCAAATCAGCTGCTTCAAGACTTGCCGTTAGATCAGCATCATAGCTATGCGTTTGATATGGAAATAAAGCAAATGTTGGTAATAATGAAGCCCGAATTGCTGTGTGCAAATCATAATGATAACGTTTTGCCTGACTCAAACTTTCCTGAAAGAAAGTGGCAACAGTCTGCTCTAAAACCTTAGCACGCTTAGATTCTTCAGTTACAGGCAGATTTTTATACCCACCACAGAACATACGGTTTACATCGTCATGTACATAACGCTTGCCTTGACGCATCGCATAGGGATTGCCCAATACAAGCAATAATCTCACCGCAAGCTTTAAACGCCCAGCAAATAAATCGGTGCAAAGATGAGATAGCAATTCAATTGGTGCCGTTTCATTCCCATGTACTCCAGCTGACAGTACGACAGCTTTGTCGTACTGCGCATGTGGTGTACATTCAAGAAGTCCCTCACCTAACCAACGCCAAGAAAAATTTGCTTGTTTTCCCTCGCGCGTTGCAGGTTGCTCACCTTGTAAGGTTAATGCTAGAAAATCTTGCATGTCACCTCCTCATTATTTTTGGAAAGGATAAACCGAACCTAAACCTAAAATTTTAGTCAGTTCATCAAGTGCCATACGGCTTTCCATGAGTAAATGCGGATCTGCCAAATCTTCTTGTGCTAAACGATCGCGATAGTGTTTATCTACCCACTGATTAAGCGTCATAAACAATTGATCATTCATGAGAACTTTTGGATTTACGGCATTTAATTCGGTTTCATTTAATGCTACACGTAAACGTAAACAAGCCGGACCACCACCGTTACGCATACTTTCACGCAAGTCATAAACCTGAATTGCATCAATTGGTGTACCCATTTGAATCATGTCATTCAAATAGCTCCACACTGCAGCATTTTGGCGAGACTCTTCAGGCACAACAATGGTCATTCCGCCATCTGGACGAGTCAAAATCTGACTATTAAATAAATATGTTGCAACAGCATCGTCCACAGTCACACGGTTTTCAGGCACTTCAATTGAAATAAAGTCTTCACCGATGCTTGCCATTTTCTGACGAATTTCGGCAAATGCCTGATCTTGATTTAAAAATGCATGTTGATGGTGGAATAAAACCTGCTGGTTACTTACCGCAATTACATCATTATGGAAAACACCCTGATCAATCACATCCGGGTTTTGCTGAACAAAAACGGTATGTGCTTCATCTAAACGATGCAAACGTGCAATGGCCTCGCTCGCTTCACGTGTCTGACGTGCAGGATAACGTTTTGGTCCCGGTAAACCATTATTTAAATATTGTTGACCATAAACAAACACCTGAACACCACGTTTAGCATAATCACCACCTAAACGATTGTGATTTGCTGCCCCTTCATCGCCGAATAAAGCCACTTGCGGTAAAGCTTCATGGTGTACAAAGTGACGTTCATTTTTAAAGATCGCTTGTAAAACTTGGCTTGTAGTTTCAGCTTCAATTGAACGGTGAAATTTATTGTTCAGGTTAGCCGCAGTAAAATGCACGCGCTCATCTTGGCTATCAGCCGAAGGTGAAACTGTCGCAGCATTTGCAGTCCACATTGGAGAAGCTGAGCTTAAAGATGACAGTAGCTCTGGTGAATAACGCATTGCTTGAGCCACAACACTAATGTCATCTCCGGTAAAACCTAAACGGCGTAACATCGGAACATGTGGACGCTCATGCGGAGCAAGTACACCTTGTTTCATGCCCATATCAGCCAAAGCTTTCATTTTTAATAAGCCTTGTTTCGCCGCCAATTTTGGGTTAGACAAATTATTGCGGTTTTTGGTCGATGCTTCATTACCAAAAGACAAACCCGCATAGTGATGTGTTGGTCCCACTAAACCATCAAAATTTACTTCATATCCTTTCATTTTTTCTTTCCCTAGTGTTAAGGCAACACAATCCCTGGAGATAATTTTTCTGGCAACGTCAAGCTTTCACTTTCGAGTGAAGCCATTGGCCAAGCACAGTAGTCAGCAGCATAAAATGCACTTGCACGGTGATTACCTGAAGCTCCTACACCACCAAATGGTGCTGCACTCGATGCTCCTGTTAATGGTTTGTTCCAGTTCACAATTCCGGCACGTGCTTCAATGAGTAAGTCATCAAATAGTTCACGTTTTGGAGAAACCAAACCAACTGACAAGCCGAAACGAGTTGCATTGGCAATTTTTAATGCTTCATCAAAACTGTCATAACGCTGAATAGTGGTAAGCGGACCGAAATATTCTTCATCTGGAATACCCGCCACACCTGTTACATCAATAATGCCTGGAGTAAGTAATGAGCTGTCTTCTTGAGGACGTGTCATTGGCAACAAGCTTTTTGCACCCAGCTCAAGCAACTTTTGCTGGGCATTCATCATGTTTGTTGCAGCAGCCGATGAAATTACGCCGCCCATAAATGGTTGTTGCTCATCATTCCAACGACCAACTTTTAAGTTTTTAGCAACCTCAACAAAACGTTGAATAAATGCATCGCCTTGCGCACCATTTTTTACCAAGATACGGCGCGCACATGTACAACGCTGCCCTGCCGAAACAAATGCAGATTGAATAGTGAGGTTAACAACAGCATCCATATTTTCGATTTCATCGATAATCAATGCATTATTGCCACCCATTTCAAGCGCAAGAATTTTCTCAGGAGCACCCGCCATTTGTTTGTGTAGGTGATAACCTGTGTTTGCACTTCCGGTAAATAATAGGCCATCAATTTCATGTGAGGTAGCTAGCGCTTCACCCGTGGTACGACCACCTTGCACCAAATTCATTACACCATTTGGCAAACCGGCTTGTTGCCAAAGTTTTACAGTTTCTTCAGCAGTCCAAGGCGTTAATTCACTTGGTTTGAATACAACTGTGTTACCAGCAAGTAACGCAGGAACAATATGTCCGTTCGGCAAGTGGCCCGGGAAGTTATATGGACCAAAAACTGCAAGTACGCCATGTGGGCGGTGACGTAAAGATGCCACACCATCTGCCATTTCAGTTGAGCTTTCACCTGTACGTTGGTGATAAGCACGAATCGAAATTGCAACCTTGCCAATCATTGACTGAACTTCAGTTAATGTTTCCCAAAAAGGCTTACTGGTTTCTTGGCTAATCACTTCCGCTAAATGCTTTTTATTTTCTTCAAGCAAAGCTGCAAACTTTTCTACAATCGCTACACGCTCAGCAAAAGGTAAACGCGCCCACGCTGGGAATGCTGTACGAGCAGCTTGGCAAGCTTTCTCAACATCACTAGCCGTAGCTTCAGCGCCTGACCATACAGTTTGGTTATCAACCGGGTTAGTTTTTACAAATGTTGTACCGCTGCCTTGTAACCAGACACCGTTTATAAATAAAGAGTTTGACATCAGGATACTTCCATAGGATTTAGTGATAACACACGAACAGCGTGACCTTCTTGTACACCGAGTTTTTCAGCTTGTTCATGCGTTAAATTTAAAGTGTTATCTACGAGATCAAGCTTCAATAACATGGCCCGATAGTCGTGGTAATTATCATTGGCAACAAGGTATTGTGTTTTACCCACTGTTGCCTCATTGGTAATTTTGACGTTTAAGAGTTGACTTTCTTTGACTGCACGCAACTCATCAATATTGGCTTCAATAGTTGGACCCGCATCAAAAATATCGACATACCCTTGATAACGTAAACCTTCTGATTCAAGCACATGATAAGCAGGCAAAGTATGTGGATGCATTTTCCCAATCACTTCTTGCGCATCTTTTGGCAAAAGGTCAACATAGACTGGAAAACGTGGCATCAGCTCGGCAATAAAAACTTTTTGGCCAATACCACTTAAATAGTCTGCAGTTGAGAAATCCATATTAAAAAAATGGTGCCCAATCGCATCCCAAAAAGGTGAACATCCATTTTCATCAGAGTAGCCACGCATTTCCGCAATTAGTTTTTTCTCAAAATATTGCTTAAATGCTGCGATAAACATAAAACGGATTTTCGATAAAAATTTACCGTTTTGATTTTCACGGCGCTCCGGATCTAAAAATAATGTACAGAGCTCACTACTTCCTGTTCTGTCATTACTTAAAAATAAAGTCGGTAATGATTTATAAACGTTTAATGCTTTTGAAGCGTGTACTTGTGTTCCCACATGAAAGTTGTACCAAGGTTCAATTAAACCTACCGCAACCTCAATTGCACTTACACCAATAACACGTTGAGCTTCGGTATCTTCAAGAACAAACAAATATCCCTGTTCACTCTTATGAACATTGCCATTTAAAGTATTGCGAGTACGTGAAATTCGAGCCGAAAGCGTATCCATATTTTGTGGCAAGGAAGTCAGGCCAACACCTGACTTACCTGCTAATTTATAAATATCTTCAAGGTCTCGAAACTCGGCATGACGGACAATCATCATGGCTAGCTTTCCTTTTTTTTATTTAGCCAACTTTGCCAAAGCTCTTTTTAAACGAGCAATCCCTTCATCAATATCTTGTTCAGGAATAATTAGAGAAGGAGTGAAACGAACCACGTTAGGTCCTGCGATTAAAGCGAGTAATCCTTCTTCGCCTGCCCATGTGGTAATGTCTTTCGCTTTACCTGCATATTCAGCTTTTAGTACACAGCCAATCAATAAACCTTGACCACGAATTTCATCAAATACTTGATATTCAGCATTTAAAGTATTTAATGCATCAAGGAAATATTGATGACGGTGTTTCACGCCTTCAAGTACTTCTGGTGTATTAATAAACTCAAAAACTGCACCTGCAACTGCACTTGCTAACGGGTTACCACCGTAAGTTGTACCATGTGTACCGACAGAAAAATGCGGAGCAAACTTATCAGTTGTTAACATTGCACCGACCGGGAAACCACCGCCCAATGCTTTTGCAGTCGTAAGTACATCCGGAATCACACCGTAGTTCATGTAGGCATAAAGTGCACCTGTACGGCCCACACCAGTTTGTACTTCATCAAAAATAAGTAAGGCACCGAACTGATCACACAGTTCACGTAAACCTTTTAAAAATTCGATATCAGCAGGAATAACCCCACCCTCACCTTGTACAGGCTCTACAATTACTGCACAAGTTTGTTCATTTATGACTGCTTTAGCCGCTTCTAAATCATTATAAGCAACATGGCTAATACCGTTTGGAAGTGGTGCAAAGTCTTGTGAATATTTTGGTTGGCCACCTGCCGAAACGGTAAATAAAGTACGGCCGTGGAAAGCATTGTTAAATGCCACAATGCCACTTTTACCTGCAACACCGCTGTCGAGTCCAACTTTACGCGCAAGTTTTAAAGCTGCTTCATTCGCTTCTGCACCTGAGTTACAGAAGAAAACCTTGTCTGCAAATGTATTTTCAGTGAGTTGTTTTGCAAGGCGTAGAACGGGTTCATTTGTATAACCGTTACCGACATGCCAAAGTTTTTTTGCTTGTTCTGTTAACGCATTGACTGCCACTGGATGCGCATGACCTAATGCATTTACTGCAATCCCGCCTGCAAAATCGATATATTCTTTATTTTCTTGATCCCAGATACGTGAACCTTCACCACGTACCGGAATGAAATTTGCCGGTGCAAATACTGGAACCATCCAGTCATTAAAGTTGCTTCGAGTTACAGAAATTGGCTGTTCCATGCTTACCTCAGTATCTATTTAATTTATTTAATCTGTCTTACTGTCTTTAATTTAATTCATTTAGAAAAAGGGACCGAACAAATAACCCTATAACATCCTTTATATTTGCTCGGTCCACCTTTCCTAAAAGGTAGTTTCCTCAGATTAGCCTGGGAAAATACCGCGTTCTTTACGAGCTTTTAAGATACGCTCACATGCCAAGATGTAAGCTGCTGTACGTAAAGTACAAGCATTCTTGTTCGCTGTATTCCAAACGTCATCCATTGCTTGAACCATCAACTTGTCTAAACGCTCGTTGATTTCTTCTTCGCTCCAGAAGTAGCTCGCCATGTCTTGAACCCATTCGAAGTAACTTACAGTTACACCGCCGGCGTTACATACCACGTCAGGAACTACAACAATGCCGCGCTCAACCAATACATCTTCAGCTTTAGGATAAGTCGGGCCGTTCGCGCCTTCTAAAATCAACTTAGCTTTAAGTTTTTCAGCACGCTCAACTGTAATTTGGCCTTCTAATGCAGCAGGAATAATGATGTCTACTTCTGCAGTCCAGAAATCTTCATCTGCAATTGCTTGTGCACCAGCAAAACCACCAACACCTTGGTTTGCATTTACGTGATCACGTAGCGCAACAAGATCAATACCATCAGCATTGAAAATTGTGCCAGTGTGGTCTTGAACGTGAGTGATTTTTGCTTTTGATTCAACAAATAAGAAAGCAGCTTCACTACCTACGTTACCAAAACCTTGAACAGCAACTTTCGCGCCTTCAATTGGTAAGTTGATTTTTGCAGCAACTTCACGACCAGTAACGAATACACCGCGACCAGTTGCTTTCACACGACCTAAAGAACCGCCTAAGTGAACTGGTTTACCAGTTACAACACCCGTCACTGTGTGACCTTGGCTAGTAGAGTAAGTATCCATCATCCAACCCATAATATTGGCATTTGTACCAACGTCTGGAGCAGGAATATCTTTTTGAGGTCCGATAATGTGACCAATTTCAGTCGTATAACGGCGAGTTAAACGCTCTAATTCACGATTTGATAATTTACGTGGGTCAACACGGATACCACCTTTTGCACCACCAAATGGCAAGTTCAAAACAGCAGTTTTAATTGTCATCCATGCAGACAATGCCATCACTTCATTTAAGTCAACATTTGGATGGTAACGAACACCACCTTTACCAGGACCACGAGACAAGTTGTGTTGTACACGGTAGCCTTCAAAGTGCTGGATTGAACCGTCGTCCATGACAATTGGCACGTCCACAATAAGCGCACGCTTAGGACGTTTTAATGTATCGATATAATCAGCTAAATGTTCTAAGTATGGCGCTACACGGTCAATTTGAGCCAAGTAAGTTTGCCATGCATCGCTATGTTCGTTTACGTATGAAAGATCTGACATCTTTTTTCCTATCTACCTACACAGACTCAGATGTGATAAATCTGCAGTCTTTATTATTCAGCAACCAAAACCTTGCAATAACAATGTTTTGATTTATTTATAAAATCTTCAGCTCTTCTAAAGCTTTAGACCTTTTAAATTCCATCTTTTGATATCAAAAGTACGATTTACTTTTATATATCGATATCTTTTACAATATTCTTTTGCCTCATCTGCCGTTTATAAAAAGTCTTTATAAAAGCAAAAGTTCCACCGCAACCAACTCAAATAAGTCGACTGGAAATAAGTACAAAAGAGGTGACATAACCGTTTGGGAGTTAAAAAGAACTAGGGTTCATGAAACAAAAAAAACCATAAGTCCCTAAAATTATTTTTGACTAATCGATAGATCCCTCCATTAGTCTTTTTAAATAAAAATTGTTCAGTAATACTGCAAGTTTCACATCACTACTCAAGCGAGTTAATCAAGCCTTCATATAGACATAAAATCTTTAAGTAAATATAGCACAGAGCAAGTTAATTTAGAACATTTTAAAATAAACAAGCAGAGAAAAAATAATCAATTTTCTCTATTTTTTATAATAAAAAAGTAACCGAACCTAAAAAAACACTCCACTATAATAATTTTATTTTATGGGAATTAAAAAAATATTAAAATTAAAAATGATTAAAAAATTACCATTTAATAACAACAACTTAATTAACAAAAAATTTCAAAAAATTCTTAAAATTTCTATAAATTTTCATAATATTTATTCAGTTTCTCTAATTCAAAACAAAGATATATAAATATTTAAATAATCTCTTTATTAAATAACCATGATAAACATATACTTATTTAAAAACTTATAATAATTAGATATTAATAATATTCCGACAAGTGGTTAATTTATGTATCAATATTTGCTTTTATTATCAAAACAAAAAAAACATTTTCAAAAAAAATATATAAAACTCACTTTAAAGCTCAAGTTACGCCCATGAAAAAAGGCCCCATAAGGAGCCTTCAATCAACACAACCAAGTAAGCAAAAGACTTAGTTTTGAGCTATATCTTTTTTACGATAAAAGATGAAATAGCTGACATAGCATAGCAAGATAAAAATAATGCAGCAGATAAAGCCCACTTGCATAGAAGGATCAAATACCATACTGATACAAGTAACTATACAGAATAGCCCGCCTACAATTGGAGTAAGAGGAAAAAGTGGTGCAGCGAAACGTAGATCTTTTACTGTTTTTCCTGACTTATACCACTGTCTACGGAAGTTAAATTGCGAAATACAAATTGCAATCCAAACAACAACCATTGTAAAAGCAGCAACACCCAACAAATTTTTAAAAATTGTTTCTGGCGCAAATTGTTCTGAAAGCAACCCCGGAATAGCACCAAACATTGTCACAATAATGGCAATAATAGGTGTTCCAGACGGCGTGAGTTTCGCAAAAATTTTAGGTAATTGATTTTTTGCTGAAAGCGACCACATCATACGTGATGCAGCAAATAGACCCGAGTTAGCAGCTGATAGTAAAGCTGTAATAATTACAAAACGGATAATATCCTCTGCATATGGAATACCAATGTAATTAAATACAGTCACAAATGGGCTACTGCTCACATCATTTGCACTAAGACCTGCTAGGTGGTATGGCAATAGTGAACTAATCACTACAATCGTACCAACAAAGAAAATCAATAAGCGCCAAATAGCCGCATTAATTGCCTTAGGGACTGTTTTTGCTGGATTCTCAGCTTCGCCAGCCGCCACCCCAATTAATTCTGTGCCAGAAAATGCAAAGTTAACGATAAGCATAGTGGCAAAAATTGGGAAAAGACCATTTGGGAACCAACCATGAGCAGTCAAATTACTGAACAATGGTGCTGTTTCATGCCCCTGATAAGGAATAAAGCCGAAAATTGCAAGCAGCCCCAAACCAATAAAACAGATAATGGTGATTACTTTTACAAGCGCCAGCCAAAATTCAGACTCTGCAAATAAGCGAGTTGAACTTACATTAAGAAAGAAAACCAAGGCGCCAAAGAAAAGAGTCCAAGCCCATACCGAAGTAGATGGAAACCACTCCTGAACCAACAAGGCCGCAGCGGTAAACTCAGTCCCCAAAGTTGCAGTCCAAGTCAACCAATATAGCCAAGTAATCATATACCCCGTACCTGGGCCGATATAACGCCGTGCGTATTCACCAAAAGAGCCAGACTCAGGGACATGAACCGCTAGCTCACCGAGACACAGCATAACGGTATAGGCAATTAGACCGCCCAAGAAATAAGAGATAATTGCGCCAATTGGACCTGCTTGAGAGATTACGTCGCCAGACCCAAGAAAAAGACCTGTACCTATGGCACCGCCAAGGGAGATCATCACCAAATGTCGAGTACTCATTGCTCGTTTCAAAGGTGCAGAACTTCCATGTTGCGATGCATCATTATTCCGATAATTTAATGATTGCATATAAAAAACTGTAACGACAATTTAGTAAAAAATCATTTTAGGATAAAAAAATAAATATGCAATTATCTTTGAATAGTGAAGTTATTTTAAGCAATCTTTTGCCAATCAAATAAAATATATTTTAAAAACAATCAATTAATAATTATTGGGGTAATTATTGTATTTTAATTAATCTTGCATCATTTCTTTAATTTATATAAATTAAAAAATCATACTTTTTAAAATATAATAATTTTTCACTTAATTCACTATGCCTAATTTTAGCTCTAGCTTTATTTAAAAATTAGACACACTATTTATTTAAATAATGACTTTTAATTTTATATACAAATAAATTGATAAAAAAATATTTTTTAAGCAAAAAATAAAGCTCAAATCTTAAGATTTGAGCTTTATTTAATCGAGGAAATAACTTAGTAACTGGTCAATACAAACTGTTGAGATGGCTGAATGGAACTTTCAACGTAATCACATACACCTTGTTTATCACAATTTAAATTTAATTGCTTATAGCTTAACGCAAAGAAATCAGAATATTGTTTAATGACAAACGGACTCATATCCGAAGTGAGTGCATCACCCTGTTTAAACAATTTAATAATTTTTCGGTCATTCATCCCTAACAAATAAAGTTCATTATTTAATTCAATCTGAACAACCCCAGTGTGTCCTGCCACAATCGGAATCAAATATGATGGGTTTGCCAACACTACATCTACAGCATAGGTTTCAAGCTTTAGATTAATCAAATTAAATACCAGTATTGCATCAAATTGATTTTTAAAACCTTTTTTAGGGTTTTTAGCTTGCTGGCTATACTGAATTTTAATTCCAAGCTTCTGAAAATCTTGTTCTGTAGCTTGCTTTGTTTTAATAAGACTACGTGTGACCGCTTGCTTAAGTGGATTGTCTAAATAACGTTCATCTAACTGAAAGTCATTTTGACGCAATATTTTCAATAACATGCTGTCATGGTATGTCAGCACATTTGCAAGAACATTACGATAATAGAACTTGCTTTGTTTTTTGATTTTGCGAACTTGTTGATAGAAATACGTTTCATCAAATTCATGCTCAATAAAATCATGTAAAAGGCTTGAGCTTGCCAATACAGATAAAGCTTCATGTCCTGTAAAAGGCAAATGAATTGTATGCAAACTTGGTAAGATCTCTTTTATTTTTAAGTAATGTTCGCGATCAATTGAAAAGTAAGGGTCATAAACAATAATGTATTCACGACTTGCATCTACATCTTGCGGCTGAATTTGCATGTCATTATTCGCGACAGCATCGAAGAACTCAGCATAGCGTCGGTCTCCAACTTGTTCAGGGTCAATTGAATACTGAGGCACAAATGCAATGATTCGATTCATATTTAATAAATTCGAATATTTAATTGCTGCATAGCCACCCATTGAGCCGCCATAACCTACAATATTTTTAAAACGCTGAATAATAGGCAAAATGACTTTTGCTAGCTCAACCATACTGGCCTTTGGGAACCATGATTTTTGTTTTGGCATCACCCCAATAACATTGTATTGGTACTTTATTAGAGACTTTTCAGCATTGATAGATAAGCCACTCGCCCGGGTAATCAAATCGCCAAAAGAGAGAACTAATGTATTAGAATCGCCTTGTAAAAAAATGGCTCTAATGTGTTCGTCTTCAAAAATAATTTGCTTATCCATGCTCACACCGAAAGAAAATTTACTCCCACATACATCGTCAAAAATGAAACAAAATAGGTGTTTTGCCAATTTATGATTGCGGAGTATCTTATTTTATAGATGCCAGTCAGATTAAAAAGCGCAAAATATGACACAATCCTTACATCCTGCCGCTCAAAAAGGCTTCAGCTCTGCTGCTGAGCTTTATCAGCAAGTTAGACCAAATTATCCCGTAGAAATAGTAAGTTGGCTACAAGATCGGCTCCAGATCCATGAAAATTCTACTGTTATCGATCTTGGATCGGGTACTGGCAAATTCTTACCTTACTTAAAACAGACACATGCCAATATTACTGCAGTAGAGCCAATTGGCGAGATGTTACAACAGCTTCAGCAAGCCTATCCTGATATTAAAACTTTACAAGCCTTTAGCCACAATATTCCGGTAAATGACCAACAGATTGATGCTGTCATTTGTGCCCAATCTTTTCATTGGTTTGACAACATAGAAACATTGACCGAAATCCATCGAGTATTACAACCTCAAGGACATTTAGGACTTGTTTGGAACCAGCGCGATGAAAGTACAGACTGGGTAAAAGCCTTAGCGGATTTTCTACTACCACTTGAAGGTGATACACCTCGTTACCATAGTGAAAGGTGGAAAAAGGTTTTTGAAGAGCAAGATTTATTTACTTTTGACAATTTAAATACTTTTTCGCAATCGCAGCATGGTACTGTCGAACAAGTGGTGAGTAAGCGGTTACTTTCAACAAGTTTTATTGCGGCAATGACTGAAAAAGATCAACTACAGCTCAAAGCTCAGTTTGAAAAAATTGTTTATGATTTTACTGGGTTAGGCCCACAAGATCAGATTGATTTTCCATATGTCACATATGCATATCATTTTCAAAAAAGTACGTCGTCAAATCATAGAGAATAGGTTCGGTTGAAAGCTATGTTAAAAAAAACGCCTCATATCATCTTAATGTCTTTGCTCAGCTCTAGCCTATTATTGACGGCTTGTAAAAAAGCAGATGAGCCAGCAAAGACTGAACAATCTCATACAAGTTCATCTACCGATCAGGTCTTAGAAAAACTCAATGAAAGACCAGTGAAGAAATTCCCAGCTACTGCGGATGACGCTCATGATATTGCACTACTAGAAGATTACGATCACCGCTTTACTGAAATGAGTGATGAAATGGAAACTGAGCTAGAAAAAATGCATGAGGCAGGTACGCTCACCACAGAATTTGAACAAAAACGTACGCTTGATAATGTGCGCTCAGCATTGACCATGCTAAAAGACCTCGATTTAAAAACTGAACAAGGTCGTTATATTCAGGGCTTACTCTATCAATATTGGGAAAACCAAGAAAAGAACTTTAGTGATAAGCAGGCAAGTAAAGATGAGCAGGTCAAACAGCTTGCTGACTATTTACAAGCACAAAATCAGTTAAAGTACTGGAAAGCCTCACAGCAGCATTAATTTAACTGCATGCAATAAAAAGCCTTCTTATAAAGAAGGCTTTTTTAATTTAAATATTTTGTTTTTCAACCCAGTGAATGGATTGAACACGGAAGAGTTCACATGCACCATCGCCGGTATCAGTTGGGGTCAAAGATGACTTCCAAACTAAATCTTTATCTTTGATTTCAACCAGATCACCTTTTAAATAAACCAAATCACCACGTTTAACTTGCTTAATTTGTTGGGCGATTTCAGGGTTTGCAGGAATAATGTGCATATTCGATACCATCTGCATCGCTTGCTCAGCTGGTACAGGTAGTTTTGCTATTTTCCAGTTTAAATAGCGGTCATATTGTTTCACTGAAATATGTCGTGCGATTTCAGGTTGAGCAAATAAACCCCAACTTACCGCATAATCAATCGGTGAAAATTTGGCTTGCTCATCATTGTGATAAATTTTTGAACCTAAAATCCTAAAATTTCCCTGAAATGGTTGTAATACAGAAATTGATTGATCTTTTTCAACTGGAAGCAAGCCATTGGCAATATTGTATTCACTCGAGGTTGATGCAAATGCTGAACCCATG
The DNA here is from genome assembly GCF_044778325.1 of Acinetobacter sp. BD54. Lineage (NCBI taxonomy): Bacteria > Pseudomonadati > Pseudomonadota > Gammaproteobacteria > Moraxellales > Moraxellaceae > Acinetobacter > Acinetobacter sp. BD54. The sequence continues at coordinate 119,943 of NZ_JANJEP010000003.1, forward strand.
CCTAAAGTCGCCAGCAAAGCTATCATCAAACGTTGTTTTTTCATCGCTTTATACCTCAAATATTGCTAGATCAAATTCATTAGATCTTCGTTTTATGGTAGCTCTAAGGTATGAAAAAAATATCGGAATTTAGTAACAATACAGATCAATTTCGTCTATTTTTGTGCCTAATTAAATAGATTATTAATCTTCAAAATCTATTCTTAAAGTTTCAAAGCGAACTTTCCCTTCCTTAATTGCCTGAGCAATTGCTTGCTGCCCTTTTGTTAAACGTGCCCCTCCACTTTTGACATCTAGCAAAATAATTTGAATATCATCGGCAGTTCCGTCTCCATCTCGAAAATCGGTATAGCCATCGAAAATAATATAATCAACCGGGTCGCCCATAAACTTGGCATCACTTGGCAAATACTGAAATTCCGGCAAGACTGGCGCAAATTGTTCTGCCATTTTTCCTTTTAATACGGCGCGGCTCGTATTTACACTTCTCTTTTGTGCTTGGGCAAGGGCTTGTTGATGCTCAAGCTCCAACTCGGCAATATATTGCTCGTATTCAGCCTTGATTCGGCCATTACGGGTATTTGATAAAATGAGCGTCGTGATAATAATACCAATACCAGCACCAATAAGCATGGCCAGCCATACGGACATAAAATTTTCCTTAACAAATATACATCATCGCGATAGATGAGCAATCATATCTAAAATTAGGGAGTAGCTTAAACTTTTGTCAAAGGCAGTCATCTACTTCACATAAAAAGATGCTAAGGTATAAGTAGAACAAGTGTGCTGCTGAATATAACTGAATTTATGAAAACGATACTTATTGCAAATCAAAAGGGCGGATGCGGAAAAACCATGACAGCCATTACGTTGGCAACAGCTTTGGCACAAAAAGGATATAAAGTAGCATTGGCAGATTCTGACAACCAGAAATCTTCCTTACAATGGTTAAAGCAACGTCCAGATAACGTAGCTGTAATTCAAAGCCTCGACTGGCGTCAAGAAAAATCAATTGGTGATGCACCTAAAAATTTAGACTATTTAATTATTGATGCACCGGGTGCCCTTTCAGGTGATCATGCTGAACAATTAGTCAGCGAAGCCCATGCGATTATTACTCCACTTCAGCCTTCATTTTTCGATATCGACAGTACACGACGTTTTCTCAAGCATTTGCAGGATATTAAACGTATTCGTAAAGGTAAAGTACAAATTTTACTACTTGCAAACCGAGTTAAACCGAACAGCGCCAGCTCAAAAGATATTCAGCAATTTTTTGAAAAAATCGAACATGAACCTATCGCATGGATTGCAGAGCGTAGTGCTTATGGCAGTTTAGCAATGCAAGGTTTAAGTGTATTTGATAAACCACAAAAGAACTTTATTGCAATTCAAAGCCAATGGCAGCCTCTTTTAAATAAACTGATTGAAGATAAATCTGAATGGTTCTAAAACCATCTCTCTATTTTAGGTGGGCAAGATGCAGAAATGAGCACGCCTGCCTAAAATTTGTCTCAGGTCATTTTTCAGTTAATATGACCTTATTCTATTTTAAAAATTAGAGAATTTTGTTCGTGCATCCATACGCTCCTACTTTACAGCGCGTTTTATTGTTTGGGCTGTTTTTTATCCTGATCTTTTTAGGATTTAACATCCTGAAGTACTTTATTGTACCTGTACTTTGGGCTGCCATTATTGCCTACATGACTTGGCCGATTTATTTAAGAATTCAGCATTTTTTTGGTGAAAACCGAAATAATTTAAATGCTACAGTTATGATTAGCTTAGTCATTTTAATAGTTGGTGTGCCATTTACATGTGCTATTTTTATTCTACAACATGAAGGTCGCAACCTTTATTTTGATTTACAGCGTCAAGTCTTTTCAGGTCATTTAAGCGTTCCCGATTTTATTCGTAATCTTCCGTTTATTGGTAAAGAAATATCTCGCACACTCAACGAAATTAACACAGACCCTAATAGTACTATTCAGAATATTGCAGCTTGGGTACAAAGCCATTTAAGTTATGGGCGTGTGTTATTAAATGAAATTAGTAAAAATATCGTCAAACTTTGTTTTGCGATTTTAAGTCTTTTCTTCTTTTATCGTGATGGCCACACGATCTTAACCCAAGTGAGTAAAGCCTTGGAAATGGTGATTGGGCCACGTATTCATCATTATCTCGACACAATTTCAGAAACCACACGTGCCGTTGTGTATGGTGTGGGTTTAACTGCAATTGCTCAAGCTGTACTTGCTGGATTAAGTTATTTCGTCGCTGGTGTACCTAATCCAATGGTTCTCACCATTGCAACGTTCTTATTAGCCCTAATTCCGTTTGGTACTCCTGTTTCCTACTTAGGCGTTGGACTATGGTTGTTCTCTCAAGGTCAAACCATGGAAGCTATTGGCGTCATCTTATGGGGTGTGCTGATTGTAAGTAGTTCAGACAACGTGATCCGTCCACTTGTAATCTCTGGTGCGACTCAAATTCCGTTTTTATTGATTATGTTCGGTGTATTGGGTGGAATTGCAAGTTTTGGTTTAGTTGGTCTATTTATTGGCCCTGTTATTTTAGCTGTTTTATTAGCAATTTGGCGTGAATGGCTTCACGAGACAATTGACCCTGAACCCATGCCAAAAACGACCATGATTTATGATTCAGATGATGATTTACCACCATCTAAAAACTAAGCTAATGATTTAAAAATATTTCAAGATACAAAGTGACTATTTAAATTAACTTGTAGGGTTCACGCACCTTTGCTTGAATAAAAAAATCAGATTTATAGTTATAAGGATATCTATAATGCCAGTATTTAATAAAATTGGTGCAGTATGTGCACTGACAGCTTTATTAACGGTCGGTTGTAGCACGGTAAGTAAGACTGTATCTGATACAGCCCATGCACTTACCACAATGCATACTAAAAAAGTGGTGGATGTTAATGAAGTGACAGCTAATGGTATAGGTAAAAAAATTGGTACGATCAGCTTTCAAGATAGTGATAAGGGCTTAATCATTACCCCTGCTTTAGCAGATTTACCAAGTGGTACTCGCGGTTTCCACATTCATGAAAATCCATCTTGTGCCCCTGCTGTTAAAGATGGAAAACCAGGCGCTGCTTTAGCTGCTGGTAGCCACTATAACCCTAACCAAGCCCCACATCATGGTACGCCAACTACCGGGCATTTAGGCGATTTACCAGCATTAGTCGTTGACAATACTGGTGTAGCTACAACTGCTGTTATTGCACCACGTTTAAAACTTGCTGACATTCAAGGTCGCGCTATCATGATCCATGCTGGTGGTGATAACTATTCAGATTCTCCTTTGCCTCTAGGTGGTGGCGGAGCGCGAATTGCATGTGGCGTAATCAAATAATTGCTATTTTCAAATTGTGGGTATCTAAAAAGATATCCACAATTTTGCTATTTTATTAAGCAACTTAGACTAATTAATTATTATAAAATCTTAAAAAATAAACTGACTTTTTTAGACAAAACGCATAATATTTTTCAAGTAATAAAAATTTAAATACCAATTGTCACGTACCCTCTCATTTAGAAAAAAGCCGTGAATAATCTGACTCAACTATTCAATCGTTTTAAAGCGAATTCAATTTTAATTTATTGCCTGCAAATTTTAATTGTACTCACAGGTACAACTTTAGGTTTACTTTGGTTAGGACATAACGAGCTGATCGTTCCTGTGACTTTAGGTGCAATTGCTGCTGCACTTACCGATTTTGATGATCGCTTAAGTCTTCGTTTACGCAATCTGCTTTATGTCTGCCTACTCTTTTTTACTGTCAGCACTATTCTTGGTTTTTTAGCACCTTATAAATTTTTATTTATTTTATATCTTTCAATTTCCAGTGCTTGTTTCATTTTATTGGGAGCTTTAGGGCAACGCTACGCTACCATTTCTTTTGGTACGATTTTACTCTCAATTTATAGTATGTTTGGTTTAGGAGAATATGCACACTGGTACCAACAGCCTACTTATTTTGTCTATGGTGCGTTGTGGTACGGCCTAACTTCTATTGTATTTTTTATTCTTAAACCAACACTTCCTTTACAAGATAAACTTTCACAAATTTTTGAAGAAATTTCAGCCTTACTTCAAGCTAAAGCACGGTTGTTTGACCCAGATAATAAAGAAAATGTTGAACAGCTTTTATTTGAATTATCACTACAAAATACACAAGTTGCGCAAAGCCTTAACCAAATACGCAGCTCTCTGCTGACTCGCCTTAAGGCATCACGAGTCAGTAATAAAAGTATTTACTGGTTAAACCTATACTTTTTTGCGCGAGATATACACGAGCAGGCAACTTCTAATTATTTACACTACGAGCATATCCAACAAAATTTTAGCCGTAGTGATCTCATTTTTCGTTTTCAGAAAAACCTACGCTTACAAGCTCAAGCTTGCCACGATTTAGCTCAATGCATTTTGCATAATCAACAATATCAGTCTTCTCAAGAAAGCCAAATTGGCCTAAACCATTTGGAAAGCTCTTTGAAAGACTGGATACAACAGCATCCACAAAATTTTGAAGTTAAAAATTTAAAGCTAATTTTTAATAATTTAAAAGGAATGCATGAACAATTTGAACAACTTCAATATGCTCAACCGTTTAATGAAACGCTAAGTCAAAACAAGCAAGAACATCTCAATTTACTAGATGATGATATTCAAGGATTTTCAGACCTTGTTTTAAAAATTCGGCAGCAACTGACGCCACAATCGGCCCTATTTAGACATGCAGTACGAATTGCGGTTGTGTTTGCCGCAGGTTATGCCATTTCCCTCCTACCTTTTGCCCAACATGGTTACTGGATTTTGCTCACCAGTTTATTTGTTTGCCAAATTACTTACTTTGCAACCAAAAGTCGTTTAAAGCTTAGAACGATTGGGACTTTACTCGGCGTTTTATTGGGTATTCCCATTTTATATTTTGTTCCTAGTATTGAAGGTCAACTCATTCTTACCATTATTTGTGGAGTTAGCTTTTTCTACTTACGCCAGAAAAAATATGCGCTGGCAACACTGATGGCAACCTTAATGGTATTGCTCATTTTCAATTTAAAAGGTGCAGGTTACAGCATTATTTTACCTCGCCTAATCGACACCTTATTAGGCTGCTTTATTGCTTGGCTTGCTGTTAATTTTATTTGGCCAGACTGGAACTTCCGTAATATTCCAAACAATATTAAGAAAAGTAGCCAAGCAACTTTCGATTACTTCAATGTGATTGTCGAGCAATATCAGCATGGGAAAAATCAAGACATTGAATATCGTAGAATTCGCCGTGCTGCACATAACGCGCAAATTGAACTGTCGAATATGATTTCAAGCTTAAGTGCCGAGCCCAACCCAAATCCAGAGCTGATTCATTATGCCTTTCGTTATTTGGTTTATAGCCACAGCCAGTTGAGTTATGTCGCCGCCTTAGGCAGCCAAAGACAAAAAATTGATGATCAACAGGTATTACAACTCTTACTGGATTGTCAGCAAATTCTTAAACAAAGTTTATTTGAACAAGCGTCGGTTTACTTTAGTTTTCTTGAACAGACTTTAAAGCAAATTCAAAGCTTAATAACTCACGAACATTTTTCAGAAAACTACACACTTGTCTTAAAACAGATGAGTTTATTATTAGAAACCTTGCCTGAACTCTTAAGCTTAAAGGGCAAACTTTTAGAGCATGAAATTAAATAGAATAAAAAATACCGGAATATAAATTCCGGTATTTTTTTAATGTAAGTCTTGTGCAACTCTTTCCTGCATTTCTCGTTTTAAAGCTAAACGTGGTTGAGTAAACCACAAGGCAATAAATGCAAAAGCAGATAAGACAAAAGCCCATAAATGAAATTGGGTGTAGAGGTAACGTACAAGCTCAATCATTGCAAAGAAGCTCGTCATCAATAGCATTGAAACAGCAGCAGCTACAGTTCCTTTTGACACTTCAGATGACATGAGCGCAAAACGGTACAACACTGAGAAGCTAATTCCTTCACCAAAACAAATGAGTGTCATACCTATTAATAAGCAAGGAATTAAATAGGCTTGCCAGACAACACCTAATATTAAAATTAGCGTACCAGTAAGCATAATCGGTAAGCCAATTAAGACAGTTTTACCTAAAGCTAAACGGTCAATAATTTTAATTAAAACAATGTTACCAACAATTAAACCTAAAAATACCGGGAACTGTGCTAAACCATATTGCACGCTCGTTAGCTTCAGTTCATCGACCAAAATAATTGGTGATAACGCGATCCAGAGCATAAGCGGCATACCTACAAGCGGTAAGGCCAACGTTAACCCAAGGAACTGCCGATTGCTAAATACCTTTTTAAAGTCATCAAAAAGATAACTAAAAGGCTGTTTGGTTACACTCACCTTATGACTAGGCATTTGTTTCTTTAAGCCAACCCAACTCAGCAGTGCAAGTAAAGCAATTGCCACGAAACCCCAGTGCCATGAAACATAATCAATTAAGAAAGCTCCAAGTACAGGCCCTAGCAAAGGCGCAAGCAATGAAATATTTGCCATGAGGGCCATGACTTTAATCGCATCACGTTCGGCAAAGTTTTCCTGAATTGCGGCATATCCCACTGCTGAAATTACGCTTAACCCAATACCTTGTAAAAAACGTAATGTCAGAAAGTGTTCAATTTGTCGCGTTAATAAAATTAAAAAACAGCACAAGGCAAAAAATAAAACACCAGACAAAAGTACTTTTTTACGGCCTAATCGATCTGATAAAGGTCCTAGTAACCATGCAACAGATGCACCACCTAATAAATAAAATGACATTGAAGACGGCGCCCAAGTTGCACTTACACCGAAATCTTCAGTAATTGCCAACATGGCTGGCTGAATCAGGTCATTACCAATATAAACCGCAAATTCAAATAGCACTAAAGCTAAAGGAAACATCAACGTTGTACGGTTCAACGCTGTCGTTTGAATATTTTTCATGAGTTTGTACACTTCAAAATAGCGGCCACTATGTCTCAGCAACTACATATTGAAATAAATAATGTAGTCATGACGATGACAGTATGGTCAGTCAATCTTTAGTTAAGTTGTTATATGCCGTGAGAGTGCATGTTTAGAATGTGAAACACCGTATTCACAAGGTGTCTAAAACGAGAAAAAATGTATGACGTGAGATTCGGTAATTTTTACCATCTGGCATAATTGCCGGATGACACAATATCACTTTTCAAATTGATCATCAATCGGACAATTCCAACAATTTTAAATTCTATATTTTAATGATGACGAACTCATTTTTATATTGTGAATAACCCTAAAGTTATCCACATATTCAATAGTAATTCAGCTTTAAGGACAAGGATTAACTTGAAAGTCTGCTGTTTCCTCGCCTTTTGTACATTGATAACTTTGTTTTTTATTCACGATTTTCCAAACAGTCTGATCTTTTTTTAATAAATACTCAGTACGTGTTTTCGAAACAGCATCTTCACTCGGCTCTGTCTGCAAAATAGTGACTTGAGCATTAGAAGGATCTTCTAAAGCATTCATTTGCTGTGAAATACTTAAATTACTGGCATTATTTAAAAGATTAGGTTGATCGAGCAAAACAGCTTGTATCGGACTGTTCGCTTGAGGTGTAGGTGGATTTGTATTTGGTGTACAAGCACTTAGAATCAACAAATTACACATCATGAGTAAACCAATCTTTTTCATACTCAACTCCACCACAACTTCACCTTGATGCTAAAGGCTACAAATAATTTTTTCCGTTCAACTTTGTAAAGTATTTGCCATTAAAATAAAGAAACCAATATAAGGTATCAAATCAAGATTAATGATTTTTAATCAATAATATTTTTCCAATTACTACATTTTTCTTTAAGAGTAAGTTCTCTAAAGTATCGCTCAAGTTTAAGAATTGAATTAGAGTAACTCCCATGAGTAATATTTTAGTCATTAATGGTGCCAAACAATTTGCCCACTCAAATGGTGAATTAAATGACACACTCACGACATTAGCGACGAATCACCTCACTGAACTCGGCCACGAAGTTCAAGTCACTCGTGCAGATAGCGACTACAATGCTGAAGCCGAAGTAGAAAAGTATTTATGGGCAGATGTCGTAATTTATCAAATGCCAGGCTGGTGGATGGGTGCACCGTGGACCGTAAAAAAATATATTGACGATGTATTTACGACAGGTCATGGTTCTCTTTATGCAAACGATGGTCGTAGCCGCTCTGATACCTCAAAAAAATATGGTTCAGGTGGTTTAATTCATGACAAAAAATATATGCTGTCGCTTACTTGGAATGCGCCAATGGAAGCATTTGACGATGCGGATCAGTTTTTCCATGGCGTGGGTGTAGATGGTGTTTATTTACCATTTCATAAAGCAAATCAGTTCTTAGGTATGAGTACCCTACCAACATTTATTGTAAATGATGTAATTAAAATGCCTGATGTAGATAGTTATGTGGAAGCATACAAAGCACATTTGAACACACTATTTGCAGCAGCCTAATCCGGAGAAAACCATGCTTACTATTATCGCGGAAATTCGTACTCAATCGGGTGGGCAGCACCGCCAAAACGTATTAAATGCATTTCAAAAAATCATTCCAACTGTTTTAGCAGAAGATGGTTGTCATGGTTATGAACCTTTGGTTGACCACATTTCAAATGCGAGCTTCCAAAACAAAGACCCTGACATTATTGTGATGTTAGAAAAATGGGAAAGTGTAGCTCATCTTGAAGCCCACTTAGCTACACCTCATATGCAAGCGCATCATGAAGCAGTCAAAGATGATGTAGTTGACGTCAAAATTAAAATTTTAGAAAGCGGCGTATAATTTAAGAAATAAAAAAGACGATATATTTATCGTCTTTTTTATACTTAAGAACAAAACTGCGTTTGGAAACCTTTAGAACCTTTTCCTCTTGCACATTGGTAGCTCTTTTGCTTATTTTGCAATTGCCACTTTTCATCAACCAATTTAAATAAATATTCCGTCCGAATTGCTGAGACAGAGTCATCCATTAAACCGGTTTGTATAACAGTAATACGAGAAACAGTTGGGGATTCTACTCGGTTAAATACCTGCTGAACTGAAGTATTGTTATGCTCTTTTACAATCTCGGGTTGCGTTTTAAGTACTTGTTGCATTGGGGTTTCTGAGCCCACAAAAGGAATTAATTTACTTGTGGTTGCACAACCCGTCATAAGTCCAGCACAAAGTGCAGAAATTAAAAATAATCGTTGCATTTTCATCACCAAAAAACAAAAGGCATAGCTTTATGATGCTATGCCTTTGCCGGTTACTCTGTAGAAACTATGTAGTTCTACAAAATAGATCTAATTTAAAGATCGAATAATTTACCCGGATTCATAATACCTTTCGGGTCAAATACTTTTTTCAAAGCTTTCATATATTCGATTTCTTCAGCTGAGCGTGAATATTCCAAATATGGCTTTTTCGTCATACCTACGCCATGCTCGGCAGAGATTGAACCATCGTATTTTTTAACGGTATCAAACACATATTTATTCACAACCTGACACTTCGCAAAGAATTCATCTTTGGTTAAGTTTTCAGGTTTTAAAATATTTAAGTGCAAGTTACCGTCGCCGATATGGCCGAACCAGCAAATTTCAAAGTCAGGATAGTTTTCTTGAACAATTGCATCAATCTCACGAATAAATGCAGGTACGTGAGTAATTAATACTGAAATATCGTTTTTATATGGAATAAACGGCGCAATTGATTCAGAAATATCTTCGCGTAAACGCCACAAGCTCTCTACTTGGTCAAGGCTCTGGCTCATTACACCATCAAGTACCCATCCTTGTTCCATACAGTGTTCGAAAATCTCCATTGCTTTGTCGATAATCGGTTCGTATGGCGCTTCAAACTCAAGCAATACATAGAATGGACATTGAGTTTCAAAGGGACGTTGAACATGACCACGGTCGAGTACTTTTTGCATTGCAAGCTCACCAAAGAACTCAAATGCAGTTAAGTCGATATCTTTTTGGAAAGCATGTAACACAGGCATTACTGCATCAAAATCAGGAACACCTAAAACTAAAACTTGTAGGTTTTGTGGTTGACGCTCAAGTTTAATTTCTGCTTCAGTCACTAAGCCTAATGTACCTTCACCACCAATAAACAAATGCTGTAATGCATATCCAGTTGCATTTTTAATCATGCCTTTGTTTAAACGTAAAATATCGCCCTTACCCGTCACTACAGTTAAACCGAGTACCCAGTTACGCGTCATACCATATTTAATGACTTTAATACCACCAGCGTTGGTACCGATATTTCCGCCAATCTGACTAGAACCCGCTGATGCAAAGTCAACCGGATAATACATACCCTGCTCTTCTGCATAATTTTGCAATTGCTCAGTCACAACACCAGCTTGTACACGAACCATACGGTCTGCCGGGAAGAACTCAAGAATCTGGTTCATTTTGTCCATGCTAATGACAATTTCACCATTGGTTGCTACAGCACCAGCAGAGAGTCCAGTACGACCACCTGACGGTGTAATTGCGATATTAAACTGGTTTGCAAGCTTCACAACTTCCTGAACTTGTTCAGTCGTTGATGGAAAAACGATGACCGATGGGTTCGGATTAAAATGCTTGGTATGATCTTTACCCCAGTTTTCGAGACTATCAGCATCGGTTTTAATACGGTTTTCACCGACGATTGCTGTTAATTGGGTGAGTAACTCAGGTGTTAAAGCGACTGGAGCATTCATCGTTTGCAGACCTAGCAAGAAGTAAACTGTGGTGGGACTATGACCTCATATTTCTCTAGGTTTTCACCTGAGCAAAGCCATAATGTTCAAGGAACTCCTATATTCTACATGTAACAGCACAAGCGATAAAGTTCAGAATAGAGATACTGTCACTACAAAACATGTTTAACACCAATAAAACACTTTTTATAAGGCCTTAAAGGAAAATTTGGGCCTAAACGTAGATCAAGCATATTTTGTAATGCTCGACAAGCCATAAATGGAAGTGATTAGACATAGATAAAATTGCCATAAGGCGATGGTATAAACGAAATATCTATAGCGCTGCCCAGTATGTTATTATACCGCCACCAAATTTGGCCTTTGTAGCGGAGCCGTAATGAGCCAACATCTTTCACTACCTAAAGATAAAATCCGTTTCCTTTTGTTAGAAGGCGTTCACCAAAACGCAGTCGATACTTTAAACGCTGCGGGTTATACCAACATTGACTATCGCAAAACTGCTCTTGAAGGCGAAGCGCTTAAAGAAGCAATTAAAGATGCTCACTTTATTGGTATTCGTTCGCGTACCCAATTGACTGAAGAAGTTTTCGAAGCTGCAAATAAATTGATCGCAGTAGGCTGTTTCTGTATCGGAACAAACCAAGTAGATCTTAAAGCAGCGATGGCACGTGGTATTCCTGTATTTAACGCACCGTATTCTAATACGCGTTCGGTTGCAGAACTCGTACTTGCTGAAACTATTCTTCTTCTTCGCCGTGTTCCTGAAAAGTCAGCGGCTTGTCATCGTGGTGGTTGGGACAAATCTGCTGTGGGTTCTTTTGAAACTCGTGGCAAAACTTTAGGTATTGTGGGTTACGGTTCCATCGGTTCTCAACTTTCAGTTCTTGCTGAAAGTATGGGTATGCATGTCATTTATTATGATGCAGTCACTAAATTACCAATGGGTAATGCTCGCCAAGTTGGTTCTTTAGATGAACTTTTAGCAACTGCTGATGTTGTGACTTTGCATGTACCGGATGTTCCGTCTACACGTAACTTCTTCACTAAAGAACAATTTGCAAAAATGAAAGAAGGCGCAATCTTCTTAAATGCTGCACGTGGTACATGTGTAGTAATCGAAGATTTAGCTGATGCAATCAAATCTGGTCACCTTGCAGGTGCGGCAGTTGACGTATTCCCGAAAGAACCAAAAGCAAATGGTGAAGAATTCCAGTCTCCACTTCGTGGTTTAGACAACGTGATCTTGACTCCTCACGTTGGTGGTTCAACAATGGAAGCTCAAGCAAATATCGGTTTAGAAGTAGCAGAGAAATTTGTTGCTTACTCTGATAAGGGTATGACACTTTCTGCCGTAAACTTCCCAGAAATCGCGTTGCCATTGACAGCGGGTCAACACCGTTTACTACACATCCACAAAAACGTACCGGGTGTATTGTCTAAAATCAACAACTTGTTTGCTGAACAAGGCATCAACATTTCTGGTCAGTCACTTATGACTAAAGGCGACATCGGTTACCTTGTAATGGACGTAGATGCTTCTGCCTCTCAAGAAGCTTTAGATATGTTGCATGAAGTTGAGGGCACAATTCGCGTACGCGTATTGTTCTAATACAGACTGTAACTTTAAAAGCCACAGCATTGTCTGTGGCTTTTTTATAGGTATTTACATTATCATGTGAAAAGTATACCAATTGATCAAATAATAAAATGTCCAGTCCAAGCCAGAAATCCCAGCTTCATGCTTTGGGCTTTCTTATTCTTGCCATGTTAAGTGTCCAAAGTAGCGCATCCTTAGCTAAAGTCCTGTTTCAGAACTTTCCTGTACTGACTGTTTCTGCAATGCGTTTATGTATTGGGGCATTTATTTTGGCTTTCATTTTTCAGATCTGGAAAATTAATTTTAGTCAGGTCCGATGGAAAGCTATTTTGAGCTATGGCTTTGCTCTTGCTGGCATGAATGCCCTTTTCTATTTATCGCTTGAACGTTTACCCATTGGTATTGCGGTTGCATTTGAATTTATTGGTCCACTTAGTGTGGCCCTTTACCATGCTAAACAAAAATATGATTTTGTCTGGGTCACTTTCGCAATTATTGGTCTCATTTTATTATTTCCTTTTAACCAAGCACATAGTTTGGACTGGATCGGAGTCCTATTTGCGATGAGTGCGGGTGCTTGTTGGGCCCTATATATTATTGCAGGGCAAAAGCCTTCTGGTATCTCAGGTAACCATACCGTTTGTTTGGGCATGACTGTAGGTGCTTGTATACTTTTACCCATTACTTTTTTCTCAGGCTCGATTGGGCAAGTTATAGAACTACCATACCTTTTTTATTTTATTGGTCTCGCCGTTTTAGCCAGTGCACTTCCATTCTCTTTAGAAATGTTAGCTCTACGCAATTTAACACCTTTAAGTTTTGGAACATTGATGAGCCTAGAGCCAGCTGTTGCTGCACTTTCCGGTTTTATCTTCTTAGGTGAATACCTGTTATGGAATCAATGGTTGGCGCTCACCACCATTATTGCTGCTTCTGTGGGTTGTACCATAACCACCCAAAGAGCCCGACAACAACGTGAAAAAACAGTAAGTTAATTCTGCAAAACCTGCGAGTTGAAACCCAGTATTGGCTATAATTAATCCCTCTTATTTTTTAAATATCAAATGAAGCGTTAAGGTACTTCCATGCAAAATCTTCCAATTATTGCTGTGCTCTATATGATTTTGTCGATGGTTTCGTATCAAATCAGCGCTTCATTTGCCAAGCAACTTATCGCAGCTTTAGATCCGCTTACCGTTACTATTTTAAGACTATGTTTTGCAGCAGTTATTGTTGCCGTTATGTTCCGTTCTTGGAAAATCTGGTCTCGTTTACCTTATTTAAAATGGCGTGATTTATTAATGTATTGCGCATCTTTAGGGTTAATGAATATCTTATTTTATACCTCTCTTGGAAAATTACCCCAAGGGATTGCAGTAGGTCTAGAATTTATTGGTCCATTAGGCCTAGCCCTAGTTTCTATCAAACAAAAGAGCGAATATATCTGGGTAGCTTTTGCCATGCTGGGTATTGCACTCATGGTACCTTGGCAAGATCCAACTCAACACCACTTTTCTTACGTAGGTGCAGCCTGTGCTTTAGGCGCAGGTCTTTGTTGGGCATTCTATATTTATTTTGGTCAAAAAGTTGTAACTCAAAATATAGGAATGCATGCCTTAACCATAGGGATTACCGTATCTGCCCTCGCCTTATTACCAATTGGTATTTGGTATAATGGCCCAGCATTACTTGATACACAGTACTGGGGTAAAGCCTTACTTATTGCAGTTTTAGCGACTGCTATTCCCTATGCACTCGACCTAATGGCACTCAAACAACTTAATAAATTAACTTATGGCACCCTAACAAGTTTAGCGCCAGCATTGGCAGCATTAACAGGTTTCTTATTACTTCACGAAGAAATCAGCATGCTGCAATGGGTGGCTTTAGCTTGCGTAATGCTAGCGTCAATTGGGGTTACTTTAAGAAGTAAAACAGCATCATAGGTGTAGCTTATTGCTGTTTTTTATACTTTTTATATTCCTTTAAATATTTATTGCCTAGCGTTTCTTTTTCACTGTCTTTAAGAATTTTACCGGCTTGCTGAAAAAACTTATGCTCTTCTTCTTTTAAGTGGTGATGGACTTTTTCGCTTAACTGTTTAGCGGTTGCCAACCAACTTGGGCTACTCATATCCGTTTTTTCGAGTTGCTCGACCAATTCATCCATTTCATGATGTTCAGATAAAGCATGTCTCGTAATATCCAAACCGACATCATCAAACATTAAAGGGATATATAAATAACGGTCTTCGGCAACTGAGTGAGCATAAAGTTCGTTTTTTAATGCATCAAATAATTCTTTTCGTTCTTCGGTTAAACCATGTGTCTGGATTAATTGTTCAGAAAGGTTGCGTTGATTTTCGTGGCTTTCTCTTAATGCTTCGAAAATATTCATTCTCTTCCTCATTTTTAGTTAAAAAATCTTTTTTATTTCAAGGTTTATCGTACGGCAAAATTTATATTATTTAAGTAGCTTAAAATGAGACTATTTTTTACACAGTTTTCTTTCTAGTAAGTTTCTGTAATGATTTTTATATTTATAGCTTTAAATGATACACACAAGTATGAACCACTCCTCAGGAACAGTTCATACTTTTATCTTATTTAACCTGTAACAAACATTTGATATCCCAAACGGCAAATCAGGATACTCACCAAAATTAAAAAGATAATACGTACAAAACCACTACCGTATTTAAGCGCGGTACGCACCCCAACAATAGAACCTAGCACGTTAGCCGCTGCCATCATTAAACCAATATGTAAAATAGCGTGCCCAGTTGGAATGAGGAAACTCAGCGCAGCTAAGTTAGTCATAAAATTACCGATTTTTGACAACGCCGAAGCATGTAAAAAATCGACTTGTAAAAAACGAATGAAGAAAAAGATAAAGAAACTACCAGTACCCGGCCCGAAAATACCGTCATAAAAGCCAATCGCCAGACTACCGATACCAGCTAAAACGAGCATTTTCGTGGTAATTTTTTGCTCGGTATGAACCTGTCCGAAGTTCTTTTTAACTAGGGTATAAATCGCAATCACAATCAACATCACGAAAACGAAAGGACGCAATACCGATTGAGGGATAAGCGACAAACAAGCCGCACCAGCGAAAGAACTAATCAAGGCACAAATGGCAATAACGGCTAAAAGCTTCCATTGCAACTTTACTTTTTTAGCAAATGTATAAGCTGCCGATGCCGTACCAAAAATGGATGAGACTTTATTGGTACCAATCACCGTAGCAGTCGACATGTTAGGAAAAGTGCTCATGATCCCGGGAATCTGGATGAGTCCGCCGCCACCAACAGCAGCATCAATTGCTCCCGCAGTAAACGCAAAAAAGATCAAACTAAGGATAACATCCCATTCCATGCCCATGTTTTATACTCTACATCTACTACAAATTTAAGATACGTTTAGGTACCAACCGTTTTTTATCGGTAATTTCAGCTAAACCTAGACAGCGTTCACCCGAAAAAACCAACACTTCTGCTTCTGCAGAATGATCAATATTGCTTTCTAGACCGTTACAAAAATATTTTTCCCGTCCTTCGGGAACCTGAATTTTTAAGAAATGGTCAATTGGAGCATATACGGGCAGTAGCAAAGCTTCTCTTTGCTCTTCCGTTAAGCTTTCCAAATATTCAATGGTATAACTTGGGATGAGTTCAAAATGTCCAGTTTGAATACGGTGAAGCATGGTTAAATGACCACCACAACCAAGCGCCTCACCAATATCTTCACCTAACACACGAATATATGTTCCTTTAGAACAAGTTACATCTAAAGTGATACTATTTTCAGTAAATTCAATGAGTTCTAGAGCATAAATCGTAACCGGGCGTGCCTCACGCTCAATCTCTATACCCTTTCTGGCCAGCTCATATAGTGGCTTACCTTCTTTTTTTAATGCCGAGTACATCGGTGGAACTTGTTGAATATCGCCCCTAAACTTTTCTAAAGTTCGCTCAATAAGCTCTTTGCTAAGAACCGGGATAGGACGTTCTTGTAAAATATCGCCTTCAACATCACCTGTTGTTGTAGTTTGGCCTAATCGAACAGTAGTTTGATAACGCTTTGTCGAGTCCAGCAAGTAATGTGAGAATTTAGTGGCTTCTCCTAAACAGATAGGAAGTAAACCGGTTGCTAATGGATCTAATGCACCAGTATGACCCGCCTTTTGGGCACGGTAAAGCCAACGCACTTTTTGCAAAGCAGCGTTAGAACTTAGCCCTAATGGTTTATTTAAAAGAAATACACCACTGATATGGCGACGAGAAATTTTTTGATTTTTTGTCGTCATTTTTACTGGAACACAAAGCTAGAGAAAAGTGCCGACATGTTAGCAAATTCAGCAAGATATTTTCATAATATTTAGGTGCCTTTTCACTTATTTTATGGCACATTAATGATCGAGTAAAAAAACAACAAATGAAAACTTAAGGAAGATATCTTTATGCAAAGGATGCAGAAAAAGATATGGTGGTGTGTGCTCGGATTTTTTATTTTGAGCCTCATCGCATGTGTGTATTGGCTAAGCCCAGACTCGGAAAATACTTCACCTCAGCCAAATCAGGATGAAGCTAAAAGTTTGGTAGCTACTTCGCAATCTACTTTAAATTCACCATTAAACGAAAATACTTATTTGAGTAAAAGTCAGCAAGATACTCAAGTTAACTGCCAATTAAAAATTGATAGTTCACAGCATTTAGTTGTGAATAGTCAAACCCGTGACTGCTTTGAATATTTTATTACGCAGTATGGCGAGAGCAATTTACAACAAGTTAAAACTCATTTTGAGAAATTTATACAAGATCAATATTTAGAGCCAGCCCGCTCACAGATTATTGATTTGTGGACGCGTTATTTAAAATACCGTGAGCAGCTTGCACAAATTCAACCGCCTCAATCTAAACAACAAGATCAAAATTATTTTCAAAAGATCTTCAGTTCAATTCAAGATATAAGAAAACGTTTCTTCTCTGCCTCTGAAATTGAAGGGTTATTCTCAACAGAAGACATTTATCAGAACTACACATTAGATCGCATGAAGATTTTAGAAGATTTATCTTTAAGTGAAATTGAAAAAGCTAAAAAACTTAAAGAGCGCTTTGAACAACTACCAGAAGACTGGCAAGAAAACCTACAAGAACTTTCAAAGCTTGATGATTTACACACACTGACCAAACAAATTAAAGCTCGCAATGGTTCAGCAGAGGAACTTCGGCAAATGCGTACAGCACTTGTTGGAGCCGAGGCAACTCAACGATTAGAAACTTTAGATATACAGCGTAATGCGTGGCAACAGCGAGTGACTGGCTACTTAAATCAACGTGATGAAGTCCTGCATAGCAATATGAGTGACAGCGCTAAAAAACAAGCTATTCAACAACTACGCCAACAACAATTTAGCTCATCGCAAGAACAGCTTCGTCTTAGAACTTTTGAAACAGTCCATGACCAAGGAGGTGAACTACCCTTTAACTACTAGGCTTTTCTATTTCAAAGTGAGCCAAACCTTATCCAGCAGTAGAAGCTGCTTCTCATACAAAATAAAAATAGTGAGTAAAAAATGAAAAGGAACTTAATATTTTTCTGTGCTGCAATACTCTCAGGACTGAGTGTTTCAGCAACCCATGCCACAAATGCAGAGCAAGTCAAAAGCTCATTCGTCTATTCAACTTATGCACAAACCAAATATCCATTGGTTTTTAACCATGGTATGGCGGGTTTTAACCGAGTTGGAACAGATACGCTTGGTCTGGACTACTGGTATCAGATTCTTCCTGATCTTGCGCGTAACGGAGGAAATGTCTGGGCAACAAGAGTTTCACCGTTTAACTCAACTGAAGTTCGTGGAGAACAACTTGCCCAACAAGTAGAAGAAATTATTGCCATCACCGGAAAGCCTAAAGTCAACTTGATCGGACATAGCCACGGGGGACCAACAATTCGCTATGTCGCTGGGATCATGCCTGAAAAAGTCGCTTCGCTTACTACTATTGGTGCACCTCACAAAGGATCGCCAATGGCAGATGTCATCCTGAATGTTGAGGGTACTCCTCTATCCGGGCTGGCAACATTAGTAAACTGGTTTTCCGCAGCAATTACTTGGGCAGGAGGTCTAGACCCAAATAGTTATCCGCATGACTCCCTAGCAGGTGCCCACAGTTTATCGACTCAAGGCTCTGCACAGTTTAATGCCCAGTTTCCAATGGGTGTTCCTACCACGTCTTGTGGTGAGGGTGCTTATCAGGAGAAAGGCATTTATATGTATTCATTCTCTGGTAATAAAGCGCTGACGAACCCATTAGATCCATTTGACATGGCATTGACAGGAAGTAGTCTAGTAGTTGACCCATTTGGGGATAATGATGGGCTTGTGTCTCGATGCAGTGCCAAATTTGGTAAAACTATTCGTGACGACTATAACTGGAATCATTTAGATGAAGTCAATCAGGTCATGGGAATACGTTCTATTTTTGCAGCAGACCCTGTCTCGGTTTACCGTCAACATGCTAACCGTTTAAAACTTCAAGGGTTATAAGCTTTAAAACAAAAAAATGCGCCAAAAGGCGCATTTTTTACTCGCTATAAGCTTACGCTTTACGAGCTGGTAATTTTTCACGAATACGTGCAGCTTTACCAGACAAGTCACGGAGGTAGTAAAGTTTAGCACGACGAACGTCACCACGACGTTTCACTTCGATTTTAGCAACAACTGGTGAGTGAGTTTGGAATACACGCTCAACACCAACACCGCTAGAAATTTTACGTACTGTGAACGCAGAGTTCAAACCACGGTTTTTCTTAGCGATTACGACACCTTCAAATGCCTGAAGACGTTCACGGTCACCTTCTTTTACTTTAACTTGAACAACTACTGTGTCACCAGGAGCAAATTCAGGAAGGTCAGTTTTTAACTGTGAATTTTCAATAGCTTGAACTAAAGGATGTTTACCACTCATTGTGGGAATCTCCAATATGTGCGGAGTCAGAAGAGGCCTGAGTTTCCGCTGGGGATAGAGGCTAAAGCGCATATCAACCCGTTTAACTTTCCCTTTACGACAACCGTAAAGAGCCTTAAGTACACATAAATCTATAAAAAATAGACTTATGCTTTAATTCGAAGCAAAGCTTCTCATCTTTTGCTCAGAAAAACACAGGGAATATGCTTACCCTTGTTCATCTGACAGCCATTTTTTTTGCTGCTTAGTCAACGTAACCTGTTCAATCAACTCAGGTCGACGCTCTAAAGTTCGTTGATAACGCTGCAAAAAACGCCATTTCTCAATATTGGCATGATGTCCCGACTTTAAAATTTCAGGAACATCTAACCCTTCAAACTGGTCTGGCTTAGTGTATTGCGGACAATCCAAAAGACCATCTACAAAAGAATCCTGTATCGCTGATTGCTCATCTGACATTACATTCGGCAAACGGCGAATAATACTATCAAGCAACACCATGGCAGGTAGTTCACCACCAGATAAGACATAATCTCCAATTGACCATTCCTGATCAACATAATGCTGGATCAAACGCTCATCGACGCCTTCATAACGCCCACACAATACAATTAAGCCATCATAATCGACAAACTGCTGTACTGCCTGTTCATTTAAAGTTTTGCCTTGTGGAGACATATACACCACAGGTACATGAACACATCCTGCTTGCGAAGCAAGTTGTTTGGCATGGTTAATTGCTTTTGCCAAAGGCTCCGCCATCATCACCATACCAGGACCACCACCAAATGGACGTTCATCCACTCTTCGGTAATTCCCTTCAGCAAAATCACGTGGATTAATACAAGTGACTTGTACTATGTCACGTTTTGCTGCACGCCCGCTAATCCCGTAGGCTGTAATCGCTTCAAACATTTCAGGAAAAAGCGTAATGACTGCAAAAAACACCGCAGACTCCTCTATTTTCCTGCTGCGTTAATCCTATAAAAAGGATTAATAATCTACGCCCCAATTGACGTAAATGCGACCAGCTTCAAGATCAACGCGTTGCACCACATCTTTATGCCACGGGATCATGCGTTCTTCTGAATCAATGCTGTCTGGTGTAGCGCGTACAACCATCACATCATTGGCTCCAGTTTCAAACAACTCATGAATTTGCCCCAAGTTCACTTCCTGTTCGTCGTCATCAAGACCTAACACTGTTAAGCCTTTCAAATCTGACCAGTAGTACTCATCTACATCTGCTTTCGGCAGTTGAGATTTAGCAATCCAGATATTAGCGCCAACCAAGCTTTCTGCTCCTGTGCGATCACTCACACCTTTTAGAGCAACAACCAGGCCTTTGCCATGTGGTTTCCAACGTTTTACATCAACGATTTGCCACCCGGCCTTGGTCTCGATGTACCAAGGCAAGTAGTCAAACATATTGCTCATGGGTTCTGTATTGGAATACACCCAGAGCCACCCATTTAATCCATAAGCTGAACGTAACTGTCCAATCTGAATACGATCTTCGGGAACATTCTGTGTTGGTGTCATGGGCTACCTACTACAATAATTATGCAGTAGCTTTTTTAGCTTGAGCAGCCAAAGAAGCAACACGTTCAGAAGGTTGAGCACCTTGAGAAACCCAGTGAGCAAAACGGTCTGCGTCTAAACGAAGTTTTTCTGCTTGACCTTGTGCAGTTGGGTTAAAGAAACCGATACGCTCGATGAAACGACCATCACGTGCATTGCGGCTATCAGTCACAACGATTTGATAGAATGGACGTTTTTTTGCGCCGCCACGTGCTAAACGAATAACAACCATGATAAAAGCCTTATAATTCTTACGGATTATCCCTGCGCCGACCATCGGCAACACTTCAAACCCCTTTCATAGAGGGCGACATTCTACGTGATTTTCACCCTGAAAGAAAGATTAAATTTTGAGTTATCCGCAGTTTTGAATTTAAATTACTCTGTCCAACTTGATGAAGCAGATAGTGCACAAACTGTGGCACCTTTTGCCCAAAATTTTTGCCCTTGGTCATTTAAACAAATAATTCCATCACCTGCTTGTGAGCTAGTAGAAATAGGTGTTGCAGTAAGTACCCAAGTTGAATCATTCAGAGTTGCAAAAGCTAACTTATATAGAGCCTGACCTTGTATAGGACTCACATTAGAACCATAAATCGACTGTATGGTCGCATTCGACGGATAACGATTGTGAACTACTTTTTCTGATTCTAATGTTTGGGCAATATTCATCATTTCGGATTGAACAGCTGTACGATGCCCTTTACGTAAATATTGCAAATATGAAGGTGTCGCTATAGCTGCTAAAATTGCAATTATCGCTACTACAATCATGATTTCTATTAAAGTAAAACCATTCTTCATTGCCAATTCTCACTATTTGTTTCACATACATTGCAAGTGACTGTTCCACCACAGTCATTATCAACAGCCGTAGCTGTTAAACTTTGACAACGCAAACCTGAATTCTTAGCAATAAAATTAAAGTTTCTTGAATCTGTAGTTGTCGCTTTAATGACCCATGTTTGCCCATTTGCAGCAGCATTCGTCAATAAATTTCCTGTCGTCGTATCATCAGTAATCTGAATCGTATATCCCCCGCGAGGTAGGGTTATAGAGGTTGTGGTAAACCCCCTATAAGTAAAATTTCTTGATTTATGCTGTTCCAATTGTTCAGCTAATTTCAAAATTTCACTTTTAGCCGCAGATGCAGTAGCTCTACGGCTATAACTTTGATATGAAGGGATAGCAATTGAAGCAAAAATAGCAACGATAACAATCACGACCATAAGCTCAATCAAGGTAACCCCTTGATTGAACCGTAGAATAGAGTACTTATTCATAAGCTGTTCCTTCTAGCGATAGCGCTCATACCAGCGCACAGGAAGTAAATGACTTGTACATTGCCACTCACCTGTTCCGTTCTCGTTTCCAGACAGCTGTAATTTCCCACAACTATTAGTCACAGGAGGTTCATCTCTTTTTGGAACAAATGTGATATTACGAATACCTGCACCAATGACATTTGTATTACATTCAGAGACTCCAGCTGGACAGTTACTACCAGTTTTTGTTTGAAACCCGCTCGGGTTTTCTTTATTTGAATTAATGGTTCCATCCGGATTAAGACAAGCACCAAATGGTAAACAATAAGTTTGTCGGTCTGTTTCTCCCACAACACGAGGTAGACAAGGATCTGCCGCAACAATTCCCGTTCCTTGAGGGTCATAAACTGGAATAATTAAATTACCCGTAATTGCCATTGGTTCCTCAAAAGCTTTGAGTCCTCCTTTAATACGAAAACTATTATTAGCTTTTTCTGTACCATCGCTCGTACTAGAAAGCGAGCGATACCAACCACCTTTACCTACTCCTGTAGTGGGGAAGAAAATTTGAGCTACTCTTGTTTCACCTGTTCTTAGAATTTGTGGATTTTTTCTTAAGCCTGTCCGTGTAATATCTTTTGTTTCAAGCTGATTATCAGTTAAAGACATTAAGTTCTTTTTAACAAAGTCTTTATCAATAATTCCATATACATTATTTACAGGACGTCCACTTAATGCACTTGCAGGCGTCATACCTTCACGACCTGTGAGTGGGTAAACGTCTAAAGGTGTACTACGGTCTCCTGATGCAATACCTACTGTAATAAAAGTGTGAATTCCATAATCGTGGATCGTTACTGTTGGAGGCTCATAAAAACGAGGAGCATTCCCACCTGTATAATCATTTGTGCCATCATAAGTTGAATCATTTGTTGCTAAATTCGCTAAACGCACAACTCTGACACCAAAACTGCTATAGGTCGAATTGGTTTTTGTCTGATTATTATTAAGGTCCACGCGAAAAATTTGTCCGCCTAAATCTCCAAAATATAGATGGTCGACTAAGCCATCAGCATCACGGTCTAAAGTACTAATACGGCTAACAATACTATGCTTCATATTGGCGTTATCAGTATTAGAACCTGTATCACTTGTCCACCACAAACGCTGACCAGTTTTTGCGTCAATAATATAGACAGCATTTCCTTTTGCTTTTCCATTGGTAAAGCAAGCGTCAGTCAACGTAATATTTGGTTTTTCATAACACTGATCATAACCACCGCCAACAATCAGGACGCGTCTAATAGAACCGTTATAACGGATGTTCGCGAGTACGGGTTTAGACCAGCTTTGACCCATACGGCTATAGTCAGTCTGGTCTGCCCCTATTCTAAAAAGCAGTTTCGGTGAAGTAGGGCTTAATACATCTAGTCCGTAGTAGCTACTTCCTCCCATACGCATGCCGCCATAAATATTCATTTGCTTTGCAGTTACTTTTGATACTGCCGAGCTACCACTTCCCACTGTAGTAATATTATAGGCTGGATCAGATACCCAAGCTCCGTCCATACCATGAGCGGGAGCTGAAGCATCACTTTGACCAACAACTAAAGCTTTGGAAGCAACTGAATCATTTAAAATATCTGCAGGAACAAAGACCATTTGCTCAATACCAGATGAAGCATCCACAATATGTAATCCGCCTTCCATAGTTCCATAGAGGATGGATTGTTCTCGGGCAGATGTTAAATTCCCATTATCATCTAGTGTTCCATTGTAGGTTAGTTGAACCGGTAAAGAGTGAATACTTCCCCCCATCGATAAATAAGGTTCATTCGATGTAACCAAAGATGAAGGCAGAGTTGTTGCATTAATATCTGTTGAATAACCTAAATAATTTAATATTTTTAATTTCAAGCTTATAGGAAAAGCTTTTAAAATATTTTGTCCAGTTGATGGATCAAATTTACCTAAAACATAACTTGCTGTATTAGCCACCGTATCAAAAGGATTAGTTCCTTCTGGTGGAGCAGCTGGAATTTTTAGCAAATTAGTTCCAGAAGTTGAAATTTTCGTTAAGCTACCATCTGCTGCAACGGCGGAAACATCAGTAAATAAGTTGCGGATTTTACTTTGTACTGCGTAATAATATTTTGTGATATTTCCTTCTGCATCACGTGTTTCAGGTTGTCCAGCAATGGGTAAAGGCACATTCGCATATGAACCACCTAAAAAGACTTTGCCTCCGTCAGTATAAGTAGAGCTATTCCAATAATCCTTTGTTCCAGTCCTAAAAGCCCCACTTGCATTGTAGACTAATCCGCCAGAATTGGCCTCAAAAGCACCTGCATTCGCTCCAGATAAAACAACATGATATTTCTTTAAATTTCCACGCCATGTTAAGTACGTGTTAGCTGGATTTGGCTCAAAAGCTCGTAAATAACCATATTCCTGTAAATTTTTGGGATTCAATGCATCATATGGAACTGAGATAGCACCTGTGGTTAAGGGTTCTAAAGGAACTTTATCTAAATTATTAATAAATGCGATAACGCTGTCTGTTACGCCTTGTGAACTCTGAGTAGGGAAAAAACCACCATTCCCATAACCTGGTGCAGCTACCGCATTTGTAGATTGATTCGGTGAACACGCATCATCTCCTTTTCGGTCAGACTGGGTTCTCGAACTTAAACGGCAGGCATTTTTTACATCAGAAGAACTCAAACTAGAAAAGTCACTACCAAAACCGACAAATGCTGTTTGAATAGAAACTCCGGCAGGGTTCTTTGTTTTATCAAATAATCTTTTTGCAAACTCCCCCATACAAGCCCAACCAGAGTCTGCCGTAGTGTTAGATAAACCTCCAGAACAATTAAAATCAGCTCCAAAAGTACTACCTAAAGCAGTCGACATGACACTTGCCGAACGTGTATTTGTTGTATTGTTCGGTTCGCCATCCGATAAGAAGTAAATACCTTGCCCATCACAACTCTGGCGATTCGCTACTGCAGGTAAAGGTGACTGATACACTGCATTGGAGTTAGTAGCATTTCGGTCTACAACAATATTCGGATTGCTAGCTGTATCGTTTGATTTAGATTTTGGAATACCGCTATCTGCATTTGCTACAGCATAATTAAAAGTGGTGTAGTAATAAGTATAGTAATAAGTCCAGTCAGATGAAGTATCATAAGCAGTAGCATTATCCACACCTGGATTATTTGTTGACCAGCTACTCCAATAACTATTTGAACGACAAGGTTGCCATAGGTTGGCTGTATCAATTTGCGAATCACGGTAATTAGTACAATATGAATATTCAGTTCTATTATCAGATCTTCTTACACGTTTGATATAACTATCTTTACGAATAGCATAATTCGTCTCTGAATATGTGGTTGTCCCCATTAAGTAAGCAGCTGCTTCAGCATAAGCGTGGGCTGAAGGTGTTGAGCCTCCCGCAGTTAAATTAGCAACAGCTTGTTTTAATTTATAACGTTGTGAGCCTACCGTATTTAAAGTACTTGCATCACCTAAAGGAGCAGCAGCCACTAAAATTTGTCCACTTCGGCTGTCACCATTTGCCGAGAAATTTCCTAAACCTACTCGCGTATCATTTAAGACAGGGTTATTGCTAGCCAAAAAAGCATTCATACCATTTTTAAGCATGGCTAAGCGGTTTTCACCATAACTATTGTTGGTCATACTTCCTGATGTATCCAACATCATCACAATTGTTTTTTTACCTGCTGTAGGTGAGGCATAAATTTGTAAATCACTTGCTTGCACCACAGAGCTTGTCATTAGCCATGTGAATATCATTGAGCTTGAATAGACGGCATACCACAAATTATTTGGCTTAAAATTCTTCAATTTTAGTTTCATGATATTCCCCATTATGAACCTGGTGCCGTGATTTCAGTCAGCTTATTGGTATAGTTAAATTCTTGAACTTGAGTACTAAAAGGTACGTTATGGTTTGCCAAACAATCAGCTAGAGTTTGCTTATCCGTTAATGCACTATCAAAGTTGTCACTAATTTTTGCGGAACTCGTACTTAAGCAATCAGATTGCAGAGTTTCTAAAGAAGTTGAGGCATAAGCAGGTAAAAACGCTGTTGTAATAACCCGAATGCGTTGCGTAGATAGCATGCTTTTAGGAAGTTGGGTTCCTTCGGAAAGATTTATGTCGCGAGGTAGATTTGAACCCGGAATATCAGCCATGGCATCGGTTGGGATACTGACAGCAACTTGAGTAACTACCGCTTGACGATTACTCCCATAGTCACTTGTTAAATCGCAGAAACCTGCTACTCCACCGTCTTCAACCACAGCATTATTGGCGCTGCCAGCCCGAAGCAAACTTGCTCCCCGAGTTTGAGCAAAACTTACAGATGTAGAGGTTGGTTTATAGCAAAAGTTATATTCCGCACCGGGGTTACTTTCATGTGCTTTAAGTGCTGCACCAATCACATTGGTAATATTTGTCAATGTGGTTGGGTTCATCTGTACAATAAGCTCTAACGGAGTATCTGAAGATTGAAAGTTTAATTGGCCAACTTGGCTATTAGTTGCAACTTTTAGAGAAACAATCGCTACTCTTATTGCCAAAACCCCGACAGAAATAACAATCAATAAAATAATAAGTACAACAATAAGTGTGGCACCCGTTTCCTTAGATCGACCTTTAATATTTTTATAATTTAAATGGGTCATATTGTTTCCCCCATTGCATTGCGTAAAGCAATTGTCACGCTATATACGCGTCGCAAAAAGCGAGTTCTGTTATCGGCAGCATGCACATTCTGATCTAGCATAAGAAAAGACTGATTAGGGTCTATTGCCTTATTTTGAGCATTATTTGTAGAACGGGCTAATACCGATATTTGTATTGACAGAATTCTTGGAGCAGCCACAGCTGGACTCGCATCTCGAGCAGCTTGTGCAGCCACCCGATACTGAGGAATTGTGTAATAAGCAAAATTACCAGCTGCGTTTTTCGCACCTAATAAGACATGAAAATGGTCAATACGAGGCAGTATAATTTGCCCTGCATCTCCTAATCCATTAACGATATCAGGTTGAGCTGTAGCACTAACCGCAGGGGTATTCGCATCACATGCAAGTGCATAATCCTGTTGAGAGCTACCATTATTATCAACACGTAAAAAATACCGTTGAACTATTAGGTCCCCCGCTAACACATTCACACCTTCACAATTAGTCATATTGGTCGGGGCAATGAATTGAATAGTCAGTTGATCGCTTTGTACTTCAGCATTTGAACTATTCTGTATATTTGAAAGACCTCTCCAGTGGTTATTCACTGTACTTACCGTATCACCTGCACCACGGCTTAATAACGCTTCCGGAATATAAGTATTTGTATCAACTTTTGGAATAAAATTAATATTGTTGGCATTTGTTGCTGTTGAACCTGTTAATACAATACCTCCCCAAGGCGTTGTATCTGTTAATTGTGGATTTACAACATTTCCATAATTTAGAAGCCGTATATCACGTGCCATATATTCCAAACCAAAAATACCGCTGTCCTGGATTTCAGCATTGGCCTTTTGCAATCGGCTCGATAAAAGCCCTCCAATAAATAGCTGTGTTGCAGCAGCCACTAATATTAGGCCTAAAGCTAAGGCGACTATAAGTTCAATCAAGGTAAAACCTTGTTCTTTATTAGAAATAAATGATTGAGCCATTTAATATGCCTCCATCATTAAGCAAGTTGAATTATTCACGTAAACACCGTTATTACTCATACAACTTGAAACATCCACACTAGTATTTGTTCCATTTGTAGTAATCACTGGCGCAGTTTTACCCCAAAAGACAAATAGGCACTGGCGTTGTTGCACCATTGTATTTGTAACGCCAGGACAATTTGACATCGTAATTCTCATACCCAGTTGATTAGCATTTCTAGCTGCTTGATAGGCATCAAATTGAGCAAGTTGGGAGGCAGTACATAGAGAGTTAAAACATGACGTGGGTGCAGGAGTATCAGATGTATAGTTGCTATAACTACGCACAAATGTAGGATACTGGCTAGCTTGAGTACTATTTGTACGGATATTTTCTGCTAATCCCCTCATCACTAGAATGGCTTGAGATTTACTTAATGCTTCTGAAGAGGCATCCATAGCTCTTAGTTGCAAGGCAACATAACCTAAAACTCCAATAGCAAGTAAAATTAAGGCAACCAAAACTTCGAGTAAGCCCACCCCAGCTTGGGCTTTTTGCTTATAGTGATGCATTAACAAGTCTCCTCGGCCTTAAAAACTAAAGTGCCAAGCTTGGTCAAAATAATGACTTTCTTTTTATTTATTCTAGAATTACAAATAGATAAAAGCGTATCTTGAGTTATATTTGCCACTACTCCATTTGCATTAAAAGCTAAAGTGGTAGTCGTTAAAGAACTTTGAGTACCATCAGCGGCTATATTTTTTAGCTCAAGAGTATTATTAGAAGCTGTCTTCCAATTTAATGAAGTGGGTGTATTTGAAGCTGTTGAGTTCAAGTTAACAGAAACATTCTGACGACCTAAAATTGCCTGACTTTTCGCTTCTGATAAAGTGTTGATTAAGTCTCTTTGATTAGCATCTAAACGTTTACTTTCTAATAAATTTGACATTGATGGCGCAGCCATCAGTGCAATAATAGCCATGACCGCAATCGTCACCATTAGCTCGACCAAGGTGAACCCTTCTTGTGGAATAATTCCCCTCATCCCCAGAACCCCAAATAAAACTAAAATTTTTTATTTCTTATTTAAATTTTACTTTTACAAATTACAAAACAAATACAAAACAGACAAAGGGTATAAAAAAACAGATAACTGTCATGTTAACAATTATCTGTTTAACTATTTAAAATCAGTATGTTAAATAAGTCACATTTTATGCCTGGGTCACATGAATACGTAATTCTTTAGGAAGACTAAAAGTAATATTTTCCTCACGTCCTTCTAATTCTTTAGGCGCCTGAGCTCCCCAATCTTGTAAACGTTGAATCACTTGCTTAATTAAAATTTCTGGGGCTGAAGCTCCTGCTGTAACACCAATTTTACAAGTATCATTGAACCATGATTGTTCAAGTTGATCTGCATTATCTACTAGATAAGCAGCTTTCCCCATACGCTCAGCAAGCTCACGTAAACGATTCGAATTTGACGAGTTAGGCGAGCCAACAACCAGCACAACATCACATTTTTCAGCTAAGTCACGTACTGCATCTTGTCTATTTTGTGTTGCATAACAGATGTCATCTTTACGCGGACCTTGAATATTCGGGAATTTCGCACGCAAAGCATCAATCACTTTTGCTGTATCATCAATAGATAAGGTCGTTTGCGTAACAAATGCTAATTTTTCCGGATGTCTAACCTCAAGTGCTGCCACATCAGCCTCATCTTCAACCAGATAAATATCGCCACCTTTTAATTTGTCATATTGTCCCATCGTACCTTCAACTTCTGGGTGCCCTTCATGACCAATTAAAATAGCTTCTGTCCCTTCGCGAGCATATTTAGTTACTTCAATATGTACTTTAGTCACCAATGGACAAGTCGCATCAAATACTTTTAAGCCTCGACGCTCTGCTTCTTGCTGAACTGCTTTTGAAACACCGTGCGCACTGAAAATTACAATAGAATCATCTGGCACTTGGTCCAGCTCATCAACGAAAACAGCCCCTCTTTGGCGTAAGTCATCTACCACAAATTTATTGTGTACAACTTCATGACGTACATAAATAGGAGGATTAAAACATTCCAAAGCCCGATTGACGATTGCTATGGCTCGATCAACACCGGCACAAAAACCACGCGGATTAGCTAACACAATTTCCATAACAGCCTCAAAATTAATAAAACAGGGGAACTTCTCGTAAATATTTGCAGTTAAAACTATTCAGTTTAAACGCACGGTACACTACAATAGCGAAGATATTTTATCATATCAGGAAAAATATCATGTCGGGTCTATTGTTTGTCGTTTCTGCTGCATCAGGAACGGGCAAAACATCTTTGGTGAAAGCCCTACTTGACCGTGTGAGCAATTTACATGTTTCAGTTTCGCATACTACCCGAGGTCAACGACCAGGTGAGTTAGATGGTGTTCACTATCACTTCACAACAAAAGATGAATTTTTAGACCAAGTAAACCAAGGTGGATTTATCGAATATGCTGAAGTATTTGGTAACTACTATGGCACTTCGCAAGCAACCGTAAAACAACAGTTAGCTCAAGGACATGATGTCTTGCTTGAAATTGACTGGCAAGGTGCAGAGCAAGTACGTAAGCTGTTTCCTGAATCTAAACAGATCTTTATTTTACCACCTACTCAATTCGATTTACGTCAACGTTTATCTAACCGTGGTACAGACTCTGTTGAAGTTATTGAACACCGCTTAAGCTGTGCTGTTGAAGACATGCAGCATTATGTAAATTTCGACTATATCATCATTAATGATGACTTTAATAAAGCCCTACATGAGCTTGAAGCCGTCATTACGGCAAATCGTTTAGTCTTATCTCAACAGGCAAAAAGACATCAAAATCTAATTCAAGACTTGATTACTCCACAACCAAAACAGGAATAACTTGAGTCTGGAACGAAAGCCTTTTATACTATTTAGTCTGTTCAAATTTACCATTCCAAAACGAGAACTTTTATGGCACGCGTCACCGTTGAAGATTGTTTAGATCATGTAGACAACCGTTTTGAGCTTGTGCTCGTTGCAAGTAAACGTGCTCGTCAATTGGCACGTCAAGGCATGGAGCCAACTGTAGAATGGGATAACGACAAACCAACAGTTGTTGCTTTACGTGAAATCGCTGTAGGTCACGTAACGAAAGAAATTCTTAAACAACGTGAGCAAGATTACCAAACTTCTAGTCTTGATCTTGCCCTTTCTACAAACAGCTTAAATTTAGAAGGTTTTTCTTTCTAATTACTCCTGTTTCTATAAAAAACCATCGTTTTTTTGCGATGGTTTTTTATTTGGCTTATGCATATTTAAAACATATTGGTAAAAGCAATTATTTTCATTGAAAAAAAAATACACTTTTTCAAACGAAAAAATTGACAAGTTCCGCAATATGCTTTTCATTAAGAAGTAGATAGATTTAGTTTTTTTAAGCAACAGAAAAAGGGTGGTCTATGCCAGGCGAAGAGGTCAGCCAAGCCAAGCAACAGCTCAAATTAATTATCGACCCTTACTTATCGGTAAGTGAAGTCGAAAAAGTGCTTGCTGCCTGCGATTTTGGAGATCTGGCACACACTGGTATTACCCGTAAAAGTGGTGAACCTTATATTCTGCATCCTATCGCGGTTAGCTGTATTTTAGCGAATATGCGTCTGGATCCTGAAACATTAATGGCTGCACTTTTACATGATGTCATTGAAGACACTCAATATACAAAAGACGATATTATTGAGCGATTTGGGCAAACAGTTGCAGAGCTTGTTGATGGCGTAACCAAATTAAGCCAGTCGAGCGATAAAGAATATAATAAAGCTGCTTCTTTTAGAAAAATTCTACAAGCTACTTTGCAAGATCCACGCGTCATTATTATTAAACTAGCTGATCGCTACCACAATATGACCACATTGGGCGCCTTACGGCCCGATAAGCGTGCTCGTATTGCTCAAGAAACCTTTGATATTTTCGTACCGATGGCAAGATTAGTCGGCATGAATGAAATGGCCGATAACCTTGAAAATTTATGTTATCAAAATCTCGATTTAGATATGTTTGATAACGTTCAAAATGCGTTGCTTCAAACCAAACCAGAGCGATGTAAATACCAAAGTATCTGGGAACAAAATCTTGCGGAGCTTCTCCACAATTATCATATTCAAGGTCGAATTAAAAAGAAAAATAATAATATTGAGCTCTTACGCCATTTCGTAAAAAATGAAATGGATTTACAAGAACTTACTCATAGCCATGCCTTTGAAATCGTTTTGCAATCCATTGCAGACTGCGATCGTTTAGTAGCAGCCTTAAAAGAAAATTTTCAGGTCATCCAATATCAAGATCATATCCGCCGCCCGTTACCAGGTGGCAATCAGTCATTAATGATCAAGCTTAAGGGTGAAAAAACTACCTTATCGCTCACTATTCAAACTGAGTTGATGCGTAAAGCTGCACGTTTCGGTGTAGTACTCGGCGAAAATGCCCCACAAACTTGCCGCTCTGCCATTCAAGCCTCCATGCAGAACCTAAATACACTCATTGATGGTGAATGTGCTAAAACGACTTTTAATGACTTACTTGATTATTTGCATCAAGAAAAAATTTGGGTTTACACACCACACGGCCAGTTACATGAGTTACCACAAGGTGCCACAGTAGTTGATTTTGCCTATTCAGCTAGTCTTTTCTTAGGCAACCATGCGGTAGGTGCGAAAGTTGATGGTGAAATTAAGCCACTTTCTACACCATTAGTTAGTGGGCAGGTTATTGAGATTATTACTGACGTTTTAGCAACGCCAAATCCAGATTGGCTGAGCTTCATTAACACTCAAAAAGCTCGCCGTGCTTTACAGCACGTACTCAAAGACCAAGATATTGAAGAACAACGTTTAGTTGGTGCCCAAGCACTTTCACGAGCTTTGAAACTCTTTAATCGTTCTATTAACGACCTTTCAGATGCAGATTGGTTGGATCTTTTACAATGGCGTCATATTGATAATAAAGATGCATTATTTGAGCAAATTGCTGTTGGAGATTTACTTCCTCAACTTGTAGCTAACCATTTGTTTGCAAATGACAAGCATCCTCGAGCAGAAAATTCAGATCGACTAATTCAAGGAACTGAAGGCATTGATGTTAAATATGCCCACTGTTGTAATCCTATTTTAGGCGATCCAATTCAAGGCCATTTAACACGACGTGGTTTAATTGTGCACCGTATTCGTTGTCATAATTTGCTTCATGAACAACATTTACACCCAGAAAACATTATGCCGCTTCAATGGAAAGCAGATGACGTAGATGATGTACGTTTTACTGCTTACCTTGCGATTTATATGGCAATGAATGATGAACAGGTATCAGACCTCATCTACCAATGTCGTAAAAATAATGCTGGGGTAGAAATGGTACATTCCAACGAACAGCGTACTTTCGTCAATATTGTAGTAAACAACCGTAAACATATTGCAAAAGTCATTCGTGATTTACGAATGCACTATGGCTTCCCACGTATTGAGCGTCTAGACGCCCCTGCTCCACAAATGGAAATTTCCAAAGTCAGCTAAAATTTGTTCTGCTTTACTAAAATCTAACTTCTAGAAGTACTTAATCAATTAAATCGATGATACTTTTGTCAAAACGTATCATCGATTATGATGAAAAAAGATTTAATCAAGGAGAACCAAATGTCCTGTCAAGTCATTCATACTGAAAATGCCCCTGCTGCCATCGGCACATATTCTCAAGCCATTTTAGTAGGTAACACACTATATCTATCAGGGCAAATTGGTTTAGATCCTTACAGTATGGAACTTGTAGACGGCATTGAAGCTCAAATCCGCCGTGTTTTTGATAACCTTAAAGCAGTATGTGAAGCTGCAGGCGGCACACTTGCAGATATTGCAAAGCTCAATATTTTTCTTACTGATTTATCTAATTTCCAACTCGTTAACCAAATTATGGGCGAATATTTTGCTCAACCATACCCAGCGCGTGCTGCACTTGGTGTAGCAAGCCTGCCTAAAGGGGCTTTAGTTGAAATGGATGGAATTGTTATTATTAATCAGTAAGATAAAATATTAACTAGAAATTATTTAGCTCTAAAATTAGATACCACCCCAGCTTAAAAAGCTGAGTAACTCTCAGATTTCCGCTTAGGTGGTATTTTTTTATCCAAAATCCCAATAACGATAAATGAGATTTTAAATGAATTTCATTGACAAACGATAATAATTATCAATAATATCAATTATCGCATTTATATTTGGGGATCACTCCCATGTACGTTTGCTTGTGTCGTGGCATTACCGATCAGGATATTAAAGACGCTATTGAAAATGGCGCTGAAAGCTATCGTGAAATTCGCGATTTGCTTGATCTTGGTACTTGCTGTGGACGCTGTGCACCAGAAGCACGTGCTATTATTAGTGAAGAATTAGCAGAAATTGCTGCTCGCATTTCTGTAGCTGCATAATAAAAATTAATATTTAACAAAAATTTATTGACTCCTCCACCGCTTTTTGCGGAACGTTAAATGTTCCTCATTGAAGCGGTTTTTTTTTGGAAGGAAATTCACATTTACCAATATTGTGTTGTTTTTGATTGCGATTTTCATTTGCTGTTCCATAAATTACTCGCCATATCCATGATTGTTCACTAAAATGAATTTATAGATTGCCTTAATTGAATTAAGGCAGAAATTGTTTTGGAGTAGCTACAATGAAAGGCAATCGTGATGTGATTAATCAGCTCAATCAAGTGCTGTATCATCATTTAACTGCAATTAATCAATACTTTTTACATTCTCGTATGTTTAATGATTGGGGAATTGAACAACTCGGTTCTGCCGAATATAAAGAATCAATTCGCCAAATGAAGCATGCTGACAAAATTATTGAGCGTATCTTATTTTTAGAAGGTCTCCCTAATCTTCAACACTTAGGTAAATTGTATATCGGTCAACATACAGAAGAAGTTCTGCAATGCGACATCCGTAAAGTAAAAGAAAATATTGAAGCAATTCAGAAAGCGGTCGCTTTAGCCGAAACCGAACAAGACTATGTAACGCGTGATTTGGTACAAGAAATCTTAGAAAAAGAGGAAGAATATTGGGATTGGTTAGATACTCAAATTGATCTTATTGGCAGTGTTGGTATCGAAAATTATATTCAAAGCCAAATGTAATGTCTCATAAAAAAATCCCCTTGCACTCAAGGGGATTTTTTTTATTTATCTTTTAACAACTCTGCCAAAGTTATTTGCTGTCGATAAAGATGCTGCAAAATAAATATTTGCTGCTCGGCCTGTTCTACTTTTCCATTATAGGCAAGTAGCTGGGCATATTTACGCAAGTTATAAGGCGTCGCTTTATTCTTCACAAAATTACCCCACACTGCTAAATCAGCATCAGATAAAGTAGTTTCAGGCTTCATCTCAATCCATTTTAGACGCTGCTCAAACTGCGTTAAAACAAAAATCTGATTACTTCCCAAAACCTCAGCATTTGGCTGTTTATTCTTAAACAACAAATTACTATTTGTGACATAGACATTATAGTCACGCCAAATTGCTAGCAGAAGTATTAAACTTATTCCCCAAATTAAACGAAGAACCTGCTTGTTGAGTACAATATCTTTGAGTACAGGTGTCTGTGCCTGAATTATGCCTAATAAGAAACCACAAGTAAGTAAGAAGTAAGCGTAGCGTTGAGGAAACTCTAACATGGCATGAATGAGTACGGTACACACCATCATAATTGCAATAATTGAGATAGTTTCTTTAGCCTGCTGGTTTAGCCAAAGGAACCAACATGCAAAGTAAGCAATAATGACTATACCTATTGGAATACCGTTCCAGATGATGAGATCTAATAAAATATTATGGGCACTGGTCGTCCACTCAGTTGTTGGAAAAAGAGCATAGGCTGACATTTGCGCCACACTGGTTTGGTTCCAACCATACCCTAACCAAGGATGCTGCTGTACAGCAAGTAGCATTTGGGTCCAGATATTAAAACGTAAATATCCAGAGCTTGCTCTTTCAACTAAACTACTTGCTTGGGTTACATCAGTGCTTAACCATGCTTCAATTAAACTAGTAGCAAATGGCAGAATCACGCCAGCTATTACAAAAAAACCAGCGCACCACAAGAACCCTTGAATAAAACCAAATCTTTTTTGTTTTCCAAATAGTTTAACTATCCAATAGATAAGTAAAAATGGAAAAACGACCCAAGACGTTCTTGATTGGCTTAAAGCGATCGTAAACAAGATAATGAGTGCTGAAGGGAAAAGTAACCAAACTGTTGCTTTATTCTTTTCATATAAAAATAGACAACCTAATAGCCCCATAATCAGAAAGGTTGCCATATTGTTAGGTTGACCAAAGTTGCCGTAAGGACGGTTACCAATTAAATGCAACATATGCACAAAATGAGACTCAATATTTAACCATTGGCATATCGCAATAAAGCTGGTCGCAATTGATACAATAATCAGTAATAAACTAAAGCCTGTAAAAATTTGATCTCGCTTTTGTTGATCTAGTGACAAGTTATAACCCGCCACAACCATAAACCAGAAGCCTAATAAGTAAAGTGAACTTAACAAAGCTGTACTAAAATCAAAAACTAGACCCAAAGCCCACTGCACCACTGGAACTAAAATAAATGGCAATAGCAATAATTGTGCACGTGGAATTTTAATATTTTGATAAAAAAGTGAAGCTAAGACACTTAAACCTGCCGCAAAAGTACTCATTTCACTAGAAAACATTACCCAAGGGTTATAGTGAAATGGTGATAGCCACGCAAAACCCAACAGGATGGCTGCGAGGAACAGAAAGAATACTTGCATAGTGACAGGTTGAGACTATTAGAAATTGGTGAGATTATACATGCAAATAAGAAAAGATAACTTTAGCAAATCAGAGGGGGGATTGGAATTAATTGATTAAATAGTCATGATTTCATTCTTACTTAAACGAGCTAACTAAAAAAAGCACCTTATTTAAGGTGCTTTTTTATAACATTTATTGTGGTGTTCCTACTGGACAAGCTTTGGCTGCAAATTTCTCATCAACATCAGTTACACATGTCCAAGTTCCATTTGCATCACGAGCTAACTGAACCTTTTTGCCTTTAATACCAGGATTGCCTGTCGCAAATGTTAAAGTGATAATGCCAGCTCCATTGTTTTTATCACCTAAAGCAATACTTCCTAATGTTGTATTAACAATACCTAAATCCTGTGGTCGCTCACCTCGAGTAGCAGCTACTGGTGGGTTCGCTGTTGGATCTCCTGCAGCTGGAGCCGTAGTACCGTCAGGGAATTCACCAAATTCCATTACATAACTTTCTAAACCAGATTTATTTGATGTAAGTGTTTGGACAGCTGCTGCTACATTAGAGCGACCCACATAATTTTGATATTGCGGAATCGCAATTGCTGCCAAGATACCGATAATGGCAACCACGATCATGAGTTCAATTAACGTAAAACCTTTTTGTGCATTCATAGCCTTTTTCCCCAAAGATTGTATGTATGTTTTTATATAAGCTTTTTCAGCTATCAAATATATTGCAGCAACCATGCCAACTTTTATTATTGTTAAAAAACATAAACTTACAATTTATTGTGTCTTATTTTAGTAGCTTAAGCTGTAATTAACTGACAAAAATTGTCACTAGGAATTTAGTAGGACTGAATCACCGATAAAAATTAATTTATTGCCTATTTCATTTTTTCAATATCGAATGTGATAAAAATCTCTATAAAAATAAACAAATAGGTGACATTTTTTGTCAGTCACCTTTTGAGCAAAAATTCTATAAACAGTTAAGTTTTTGAGTTAATCATTTAATTAATAATAATAGGTGCATTACCTATTTCATTTAATTGATCTGGCATATTTTCATCGTAAAAGCGTGACATCACTTCTCCAATTTGCTGAACTCCTGTAACTACAGCTTTCTGATATTGCTTTTGTTGAAGCTGCTCTACAATCGACTTACAAATCTGCTGCCATATTTGTTCAGTAGTTGCATTCCTAATCCCACGATCAAAGATGATTTCTACTGTACGTTCACACAAATTTAAATAGAGCAATACACCACTATTGAGCTCTGTATCCCAAACACCCAGTTCTGCAAATAATTGCTGGGCTCTTAAACGGGTATTTTGTCTATACGCTTGTGAACATGGGATATGGCCTTCTATGACAACCTGTATTTCGCCAACGTGTCCATGCTCTGCTTGTTGTACAGCCTCAGCAATAACTTGTTTGTCTTGTTTGGAGAAATATCTGCTACTTGCTGGTAAATAACAAAAATGCTTAAACCAACGTTTTAAACTGGGCTCTACAGATTCCTCAATTTTTGGCTGAGTAATAATTTGGGTTGTTTCTGATGTTGTTACCATGAGCCTGAAGCACCTCCACCGCCAAAACGTCCACCACCGCCGCCGTAGCCTCCGCCACCACCGCCAAAGCCTCCTCCGCGTCCACCGCCACCAGCTCCACTCAGAATAGCCTGTAAAATCAATTGAGCAATTGAAGTTATGAGTAAAAAGAAAATACCAAAACCTAGTAGTAAACTCATTACTATGCCAGCACCATTTACGAAACCAGCTACCGCTGCCGCAACTCCTGCTGTTGACGCGCTAAGTGGTCGACCGACAATAAATGATCCCACAACCCCAGCAACAAGAATAAATAAAGCCATTGTAAGCGTTGTTTGTTTGGCTTGTTGTTCTTCGGCAGCTTGATGTTGGCGTTCTTTTAAATCTTGAGCAGCTTGCTGAGCAACTTCCGGATCTAAATTTAAAATTCTTCCAATTTCATCAAGTCCTGCATTTAGTCCTTGAGCATATTGGGCTTGTTTAAAATAAGGGGTAATTTGATTTCGAATAATTCGACTTGCAACAATATCAGGTAATACCCCTTCTAAACCGTATCCAGTTAGAATCTGTATTCTATGGTCATTAATTGCAACTGCGATAAGTAAGCCATTATCTCGTTTACTCGAACCGAGTTGCCATTTTTCACCTACTCGCAAAGCATAATCAAAAATATCTTCTTGACCTGTAGTTGGTACAATCACAATACCTATTTGTGCTTTACCTTGCTGGTACAGATTTAAGATTTTCTGGCTAAGCTGTTGTTTTTCGGTTTCACTCAAAACGTTAGCTTGATCAATGACCGGTTGATTTAATGTTGGTAAACCGCGAATTGATTCACCATCAGCCATATCATTTGCAACTTGCGTTTGAGGTGTGACACTCGAAGCTGCCTGAGAATTTATTTGAGGCTTAGATGCTTGAGCTTGCTGCTGTTGAATAATTTTGCCTGCCACTACCGTATCCGTTTCATCGGTAGCAGTGGCAATATTATTCTCACTCCAAGCCGCATTCTGAAACAGAACACCACAGCAGAGAACAATTAAGGTAATAACGAATACCCTAATTTGCTTAGACTGAAGCAATATAGTATTTCTCATGCGGCACTCCTTTGATTTAAATTAATCAAAAGAAACTTTTGGAGCCTGCTGAGCAGATGCTTCTGCAGAGAAATTGGCTTTAGGATGCATGCCAATCACTTTTGCTGTTACTGCTTGTGGGAACTGACGAACATAAGCGTTATAGTCCTGAACAGTTGTAATATAACGATTACGGGCAACAGCAATTCGGTTTTCTGTTCCCTCAAGCTGAACTTGCAATTCTTGGAATTGGGTATTGGCTTTTAAATCTGGGTAATTTTCTGAAACGGCAATAAGTCGAGATAATGCCCCAGTTAACTGGCTTTGTGCCTGTTGATATTTTTCAAGTAATGCTGGATCTTCTAATACTTCTTTATCAACCTTCAAGCCTGCAACATTGGCACGTGCTTGGGTAACTTCTGTTAAAACCTGTTCTTCATGTTTAGCATAACCTTTTACAACATTTACCAAATTTGGAACTAGATCGGCACGACGTTGATATTGGTTTTGTACTTCAGACCAAGCCGCTGTTACAGCTTCATCTTTAACCTGTAAAGTATTATAGCCACAGCCTGAAAATAATAGGGTACTGGCAAGTGTTGTCGCGATAGCAAGTTGTTTAAACGTTTTCATCGTCACATTATCCTCAAGTTTTTCTTTATATTTTTAACCACTTTTCCCGATTGTATGACGATTTTGGCATTATTGTGTTGCTTTTATTTTATAGATTTAAAAAAAACGGATTTTTAAATCCGGTTTTTTATTAGCTTGGTCTTGGATTTTTTTCCTCTTGGAAACTTGTCATTTGATATTCATCAGCCAAATAACTTTTCCAATAATCGACCATATGACTATAATCTTTTTGACTCGGGTGGAAGTCCTTTTTGTAATAAGCAAAATATTCAGGAGTTAGCTGTATAAGCATTTTAGCAAGCAAATATAGCCCAAATAAGTTACCTCCGATTTTAGGCAAGCTCTTCCATTTATCTTGCCAAAATAAACGCGTTGTCCCATAAAAAGCAAGACTTGCAAACCCTGTAGTGACACTCCGCATGAGTAAACGACGAATACGGTCATCACCATATACCTGTTGATAGACATCGAATGCAACTGAACGATGCTCAATTTCTTCTATAGCATGCCAAACCCAAAGCTTTAGCGCATCTTGATCCAAAGTTTTTAGAAGTTCTGGATGCTGTAAAATATATCCCCCCAGCAAAGCCGTAAAATGTTCAAATGCACATGTCAGTGCTAGCTGCAGCTTAGGAGAAATTGTTCTTAAATACTTGTCACGCTCATTCAACCAGTTCTGAAAGCGATCCAGATTATAGTCATCACGACGCCAAGCCTCATTGAACTCTCCATGTGCTTTCGAATGCATTGCTTCTTGCCCAATAAAAGCTGCAATTTGTGCCTGCAATTGAGGGTTGGAAACTTTGTCACGTACATTACGCACGCTATTTACAAAAAACTGTTCTCCTACGGGAAATGTTGAAGAGAGTGCAGTTAAAAAATGAGACATTAAAGGCGAATTTGCAAAATAATAGCGTTTGATAGCTTGAGGATTAAACTCAAGGCGACGCACAGTAATACCCAACGCTTTTCGACGATTTAAATATGATTTTTCTGCCGTCATACCTGCGATATTCATATTCAACACCTATTGTATTGAAGAAGGAAGCTTTGAGTATCTCTTGCGACTAAGGGGCTAAACAGGGCAAAAAAGCTTATTGTATTTGCCAAAAGCATCAAACTGACTAATGGTAAAAAAATAAAGCCTGCATATCGCAGGCTTTATCAAAAACTTTAATAATGATTTTTTAGATTAAACACCAAGGTAATCTAAAATACCTTCAGCAGCTTGGCGACCTTCCCAGATTGCTGTAACTACAAGGTCTGAACCACGTACCATATCACCACCAGCAAAGATTTTTGGGTTTGAAGTCTGGAATTTAAATTCCTGCTGTTCAGGTGCAACAACACGACCAGAACCATCAAGATTAATATTCACACTACCAAACCAGTCAGCAGGGCTTGGACGGAAACCGAACGCTAGCAAAACTGCATCAGCAGGTAAAACTTCTTCAGAACCCGGAATTGGCTCAGGGCTACGGCGGCCACGACTATCTGGTTCACCCATTTGTGTCGTTACCACTTTTACGCCTGTCACTTTGCCATTTTCACCAACAATCTCGATTGGTTGACGGTTAAATAAGAACTTTACGCCTTCTTCATACGCATTTTTTACTTCACGTGCAGAACCCGGCATATTACTTTCATCACGGCGGTATGCACATGTTACATCGTGGGCACCTTGACGTAATGAAGTACGGTTACAGTCCATTGCGGTATCACCACCACCAAGAACAATAACTTTCTTACCATCCATGCTAATGTATTCACTTGGGTCCTTTTCCCATCCCTGACAGCGGTTCACGTTAGAGATTAAGAAATCAAGCGCATCATAAACACCGTCAAGATCTTCACCAGGGAAACCACCTTTCATGTAGGTATAAGTTCCCATCCCCATGAATACTGCATCATATTCAGCAAGTAATTCATCAATCGTGACGTCTTTACCAATTTCAGTATTTAAGCGGAATTCAATGCCCATCCCAGTGAAAATTTCACGGCGGCGCTTCATCACATCTTTTTCCATTTTGAATTCTGGAATACCAAATGTTAGTAAGCCACCAATCTCAGGACGCTTGTCAAATACCACCGGTTTAACACCGCCACGAGCTAAAATGTCGGCACAGCCTAGGCCTGCTGGGCCCGCACCAATGATTGCAACTTTTTTACCTGTCCACTTCACATGTGACATATCTGGGCGCCAACCCAAAGCAAAAGCCGTGTCATTGATATATTTTTCAGCATTACCAATGGTTACTGCACCAAAGCCATCATTTAAGGTACAAGCACCTTCACACAAACGGTCCTGCGGACATACGCGACCACATACCTCAGGTAAAGTATTTGTTTGATGGCAAAGCTCAGCAGCCTGGAAAATTTGGCCTTCAGCAATGAGTTTTAGCCAGTTTGGAATGTAGTTATGTACAGGACATTTCCATTCGCAATATGGGTTACCACAACCTAAACAACGGTGCGTCTGATTGGTTACAGTTTCCGATGTAAAAGGCTTATAAATTTCCACAAACTCTGCTTTGCGGACAGTAATATCTTTTTTCTCTGGATCTTGACGTGGTACATCCAGAAATTGAAAGTCATTATTTAGGCGTTCTGCCATGTCTCTCTCCGTGGGTAGGCGCGGATTTCCTTGTTGCCCGCACCTGCCTATGTCTTTGCAGTCGTGGAATTATTGTGGGTCAGCTTGTGTTGTTTTCAAAAGCGTTTGCAAGTTAGCAGCTTTTGGTTTCACAAGCCAGAATTTACGGCTGTAGAAGTCAAACTCGTTGCGGATTTTGTAAGCCCAAGCACTACCTGTTTCCTTGATGTGCTCGTCAATAATACGCAATAAGAATTCTTTATGATCTTCCATAGATTCTGTTGAAATACGGGTTAAGTCAATTAACTCGTGGTTGTAGTAATCTACAAAGTCATTATCGAGGTCAAGCACGTAAGCAAAACCGCCTGTCATACCTGCACCGAAGTTATGACCCACTTTTCCAAGCACAGTCACAACACCACCAGTCATATATTCACAGCAGTGATCACCTGCACCTTCAATAACAGCAAACGCACCAGAGTTACGAACCGCGAAACGCTCACCTGCTGTACCTGCCGCAAATAACTTACCGCCAGTTGCGCCATACAAACAAGTATTACCAATAATTGCTGTATTTTGTGTCTGGAAAGGTGAACCTTTTGGTGGGAAGATCGAAATACGACCACCAGCCATACCTTTACCTACATAGTCATTTGCATCACCTTCAAGACGGATGTGCAAACCACCAGCATTCCAAACACCAAGTGACTGACCAGCAGTACCTGTTAGGTTCATTACAACCGGATGTGCTTCCATACCCAAGTTGCCATAGCGACGAGCAATCTCACCCGATACACGTGCACCAATTGAACGGTCACAGTTCACGACATTAAAGTTGAATTGACCACCAGCGCTTGACTCAATTGCAGGAAGCATTTCTTCAACCATTCTTTCAGCCAATACGCCCTTGTCAAACGGTGCATTACCTTCTACTTCACAATACTGCGCTTTACCTTCAGCAGCAGGATGAGAAGTTAACAATGCACTTAAATCAAGATGAGCATGTTTCTCTGTTTCACCCGGTAAGACTTCAAGTAAATCTACACGACCAATCAAGTCTTTAAGTGAAGCTACACCAAGAGCCGCCAACCATTCACGAGTTTCTTCTGCAATAAAGTGGAAGAAATTAATGAGCATTTGTGGTTCGCCAATATAGTGCTCTTGACGTAAATGATCTTGTTGAGTTGCAACACCAGTCGCACAGTTGTTTAAGTGGCAAATACGTAGGTATTTACAACCTAATGCGATCATTGGTGTAGAACCAAA
Organism: Acinetobacter sp. BD54; assembly: GCF_044778325.1. NCBI lineage: Bacteria > Pseudomonadati > Pseudomonadota > Gammaproteobacteria > Moraxellales > Moraxellaceae > Acinetobacter > Acinetobacter sp. BD54. The sequence continues at coordinate 163,828 of NZ_JANJEP010000003.1, forward strand.
ACCGAAACTTTCAGCACCTAAAATAGCTGCCTTAATAACATCAAGACCAGTCTTTAAACCACCGTCAGTTTGTACACGTACTTTGCCACGCAAGTCATTTACACGAAGTGCCTGATGCGCTTCACTCAAGCCAAGCTCCCATGGCGAACCTGCATGGTGAATTGATGAAAGCGGAGACGCAGCAGTACCACCGTCATAACCTGAAATGGTAATAAAGTCTGCATATGCTTTAGCAACACCTGCAGCAATCGTACCTACACCCGGCTCAGATACTAACTTCACAGATACCATGGCTTTCGGGTTAACTTGTTTCAAGTCAAAAATCAGTTGCGACAAATCTTCAATTGAGTAAATGTCATGATGCGGTGGAGGTGAAATAAGTGTCACACCCGGAACAGAGTAACGTAAACGTGCAATCAAGCCATTCACTTTACCACCTGGCAACTGACCACCTTCACCCGGTTTTGCACCTTGAGCAACTTTAATTTGCAAGACTTCAGCAGAAGTTAAATATGCAGGTGTTACACCAAAACGACCAGATGCAATTTGCTTGATTTTGGAGTTACGAATTGTGCCGTAACGCGCAGGATCTTCACCACCCTCACCAGAGTTTGAACGACCACCAATGGTATTCATTGCAATTGCAATTGCTTCATGGGCTTCTGGAGAAAGCGCGCCTAATGACATACCTGCCGAGTCGAAACGAGGTAAGATAGCTTCAACCGATTCAACTTGCTCAACTGGAATTGGATTGGTTGTTTTTAACTTAAATAAGTCACGAATAGTCGCGATCGGACGGTTATTCACTAACTCGGCATATTCTTTAAAGTCTTCGTATTTGCCAGAACGAACTGCCTTATGTAGCGAGTTAATCACGTCTGGGTTAAACGCGTGGTATTCTTTACCAAATACGAATTTCAGCAAACCACCTTGATCAATTGGTTTACGGTTAGACCAAGCTGTAGCCGCTAATTTTTTCTGGTCATTTTCAAGATCAACAAATGTTGCACCTTGGATACGACTAGGAACACCTAAGAAACATTGATCTACAACTTCAGAAGATAAACCAACTGCTTCAAATAACTGACCACCACGGTAAGAAGCTACTGTCGAGATACCCATCTTTGAAAGAACTTTTAATAAGCCTTTCTCGATACCTTTACGGAAGTTTGCCTGTGCATGGATTGGATCACCTAAAAGCTCACCTTTAGCAATCAAATCATTGATTACATCATATGCAAGGTATGGGTAAATGGCAGTAGCACCAAAACCGAGTAACACCGCAAATTGATGTGGATCACGTGCAAAACCGGTTTCAACCATAATGTTTGCATCAGTACGCAAACCAGTTTTTATGAGGTGATGGTGTACCGCACCTGTCGCAAGCGCAGCATTTGCAGGCAAATAACCTTGACGAATGTTTTTATCAGTTAAAACAATTAAGGTCTTACCATCACGAACCGCTTGTGCAGATTCTTCACAAATACGAGTAATCGCAGCTTGTAAACCTTCGGTTTCAGCATAGTTCAGATCAATATCAACCGCCTCATAACCCGCACGTTCAATGCTACGAATTTGCTGCATTTTTGAATTTGATAAAACCGGGCTAGAGATGATGATACGATCAGCATGTTCAGGGCCTTGTTCGAATACGTTCTGCTCACGACCCAAACAGGTTTCAAGTGACATAACAATTGACTCACGTAATGGGTCGATTGGTGGGTTTGTCACCTGTGCAAACTGTTGACGGAAGTAATCGGTCACATGACGTACTTGACGAGACAATACAGCCATTGGTGTATCGTCACCCATAGAACCCACAGCTTCCTGGCCGCTCTCAGCGATTGGACGTAACAACTGATCGCGCTCTTCAAATGTCACCATAAACATTTTTTGAGCCGCTTTTAATGCATCGCCAGTTAAACCTTTATCAACAAGTTGTTCTTCAAGTTCCGGGTTTGCATTTAAGCGAATCGCATGGTCACGCAACCACTCACGGTACGGACGCATGTTTTTCAAGTGATTGCTAACATCTTTAGTATCAAGCACTTTACCTGTAAGGGTATCAACAACCAAGATTTGACCAGGACCTACACGACCTTTTGATACTACATCTTCTGGCTCATAGCCCCAAACACCAATTTCAGATGCCAAGGTAATGTAATCATTTTTGGTAATAACCCAACGCGCAGGACGTAAACCATTACGGTCAAGCATACAAATCGCATGACGACCATCTTGAATAACGAGGCCTGCCGGACCATCCCAAGCTTCCATATGTTTAGAGTTGAACTCATAGAATGCACGCAAGTCTGCATCTAAAGTTTCAACGTTCTGCCAAGCTGGTGGCACGAGCATACGTAAAGCACGGAATAAATCCATACCGCCGCCCACCAGAATCTCAAGCATATTATCTAAACTTGAAGAGTCCGAACCTGTACGGTTTACAATCGGGTTAAGCTCAGTCAAACCTGGTAATAATGGGTTTTCAAATTTAGGAGTACGCGCTAATGCCCAGTTACGGTTTGCTGTAATTGTGTTGATTTCACCATTATGTGCAAGATAACGGAATGGCTGAGCTAATGGCCAACGCGGTAATGTATTTGTAGAGAAACGTTGGTGGAATACCACGATATGTGATTTTAAACGCTCATCTGCCAAGTCTGTATAAAACTCGGCAATCGCCGCAGGCATCATTAAGCCTTTATAGCTAATAACTGTTGAGCAAAGCGTAGTCACGTAAAATAATGGATCATTTTGGAGTTGTTGTTCCGCACGGCGACGCGCCAAGAATAACTTACGGTTAAATTCAACCTCAGTTACGCCCATTGGACAGTTCACAATGACTTGCTCAAAAGCAGGTAAAGATTGAAGCGCGATTTCACCCAATGCATCGTTGTTTGTTGGAACGATACGCCAAGCAAGTACACGTAAACCTTCTGACTCAATTTCTTTCGTTAAAATATTTTTAGAGTGCTGTGCTAATGCTGGATCAATATTTAAAAATACCGTACCCACAGCAAAAATTTCACTCAGTGTAATATCACTCAGTTTTTTTGCTTCATCACGGAAAAATTGCTTTGGCATCGCCAATAATAAGCCGCAACCATCTCCCGTCTTGCCATCTGCGGCAATACCACCACGGTGCGTCATGCAACTTAAACTGTGAATCGCGGTTTCTACTAGATGATGACTTGATTCACCCTTCATATGGGCAATCAGTCCAAAACCACAGTTATCCTTAAACTCATCAGGCTGATATAAACCTTGAGCGGGAGCTACAGTATTAGGCGATGGCATGTGCATAGCGTACCCTTCTTTCAATAAGGCTCTTTCGAGCGTCAAACAAACAACTTCTTTTTGCGATAGTGCCTATCGACGATAGTTAGCTCAATGTTTCGCAAAAAAAAATTTTGGGCGGATAAGCCAATATACGCTGTTCCATTTTTACGTACACTGGTTTTTGCTAGAAAAATGTTTTGACTTATTTCGCACTCTTTTAAAGCAGTTCGACCCCACGACTCTGCATAGAATTCACTTCTTAGAGGCTAAAATAGTTTGCAGCACATTAATAAGCACAACAATAAAGCAAAAAGTGTGCCAAAATAGAAAAATAGACCTAAATCTTTATATTTATTATAAATATAATTATTTTATTCACGTTATCATGTTAAAAAATGACTAAATATGCACCACATCTGGTCAAAAAAATATTAATACACCTTATATTTGCCCTATTTTGGAGCACAACTTAAGGTGATTTAGTTCCCTCTTGTGCCCTCATTTGTAGCATTTTTGGGTTGATTCTCATTAACCCGTGTCTGTGCAGGTTTATTTGGCTGATCAATATTAGAATTCGATTGTTGTACATCAACCACATTTCCTGCCGCATCACGACGTACAATAGTAGTTTTTGTAGCCGAGTTAGTACTAGCAGGTTTTGGCTGAGTGTTTAGGGTACCACTCGCTGGAGTTGACATTAATAAAGATTCATCAATTCTAGGCAAAGCTGCTGGACGCAATCTAACTTCATATAACTGATTATTGCCACCTTTCATCTCATCTGCCCCCAAATCATTTACCAGTGGGGCATAACTTGAGAACTGCTGTGGCTGAGGTTTAACCGAATCAGGTAACTGCAAATTAATCTGTGTTAATTGCTGAACCGCATCTTCTGAACGTTTGAATGTTCCGTAAGCCAACACATATTGTTCTGCTTGTTGTTCTCCGCTTAAGCGGAAATAAATAAACTTATTACGATCAGTACGACTTTTTAAAAAGTTTTTAATGATGTCTTCATCAGAAGCTCTGAATAACTCAAGCGTCCATTGTTTTTTATTTTCATTAATAAATTTTGTGCCACGAAACTCAGGCTCATGTTCACCTGACGCCACAGTTCGCGTTGTTAAATCCAGTGGACGAACCTCGTCAGCTAAAGCACCTAAGTTAGGAGTGGTTGCAACTTTCTCTGGCTGAATTTGTACAGGTGCATCGGAATCAGCTGACTTTTCAACCTCAACCAGTTTTTTATTATCAGTTATGACCCAAAAAATAAAAGCAAGGAATAAGCAGACAATACCACCAACCAACCAGATATATTGTTGAACATTCTGCCAAAGTGTACGTGATACAGTCATGCTTTACCTTATTTGTTATCCGTGTTGATTCGCCAAAATAGCTTGTTTCATAAGTTCAACATCAAAGTCTTTGGTAATTACAGCTTGCCCAAGTTGTTTTAACAACACCAAACGTAATTGCCCATTAAGAACTTTTTTGTCATGAGCCATATATCCAAGGAAATCATTCAATGGAATTTGTGGACATGATATCGGCAAATTCGCACGTTGAATGATTTTTTTTGTACGTGCCACATCTTCATTTGAGATCCAACCCAAACGTTGTGATAAATCCGCCGCCATAACCATTCCAGTTGCGACAGCTTCACCATGCAACCAAGTTCCATAACCTAGATACGACTCAATCGCATGGCCAAAAGTATGACCTAAGTTAAGTAAAGCACGTTCACCTTGCTCTTTCTCATCATTGGCAACAATACGGGCTTTGTGTGCACATGAACGATAAACAGCCTCTGCTAAAAGGTCAGCATCTCTTGCAACTAGGCCATCCATATTTTCTTCAAGCCAAACCAGGAAATCTTCATCACCCAAAAGTGCATATTTAATTACTTCGGCTAAACCGGCCGAAAGCTCACGTTCTGGCAATGTATTCAATTGTGCCATGTCAGCTAAAACAACTTGTGGTTGCTGAAAAGCACCTAACATATTCTTGCCAAGCGGATGATTAATTCCTGTTTTTCCACCAACACTTGAGTCTACTTGTGAAAGTAAGGTCGTAGGAACCTGTACAAAGTAAACGCCACGTTGGAAACAAGCAGAAGCAAAACCAGCCATATCACCAATGACGCCACCACCTAAAGCTAAAACCGTACAATCGCGGTTAAAACCAGCTTCAAGCAATGCATCAAAAATTAAGTTTAAATGCTGAATATCTTTATACTTTTCGCCATCAGGTAAAATACAGGTCGCAACCGTTTTACCTAGACTTTCCAAAGCTTCCTGATAGTGGCTTAAATATAAAGGCGCAACCGTAACATTACTCACAATCATGACCTGTTGACCATGAATATAAGGCTCTAGTAATTGTTTCGGGTCAAGTTGGCTACCAATGAAAATAGGATAACGGCGTTCGCCTAATTCAACATGTAAAGTTTGCATGAATTTATAAAACCACTAGTCAGTTCGTCTATTTTAACTTGTTCGATAGAATAAGTTGCAAAATCTTTTGGGCAAGATCACGTGCAGCACCTTGATTCGTTTCAATCGTATAGTGTGCAACTTCACGATACAGAGGATCTCTGATCTTTAATAAATCCCGCAATTTTTGTTCAGGATTTTCAACTTGTAATAAAGGTCTATTTTTATCGCGATAGGTTCTTTGTAGTTGTAATTCGACAGGAGTATATAGATAAACAACGATTCCACGTTGCTTTAAAAACTCCCGATTAGGCGCCTGAGTAATAGCACCGCCACCTGTGGCAAGCACTAATGCCTTACGTGAAGTAAGCTCATTTAAAACGACAGTTTCACGCGTACGGAAGCCGACTTCTCCTTCTTTTTCAAAAATCCAGGGAATAGTGGCCCCTGTCTTGCGCTCAATTTCATGATCACTATCTAAAAATTCACGCCCTAATAGTTCTGCTAAATGACGTCCAACGGTTGTTTTTCCTGCCCCCATGGGCCCTACCAAATAAATATTTGGTAGGGTTTCAAACGCTTTGCTTGGCAAGGCGCCACCTATTTCAATTGCTTTCATTAAAAAATATATTAATGATTTCTCGCTAAAGTGTCATTAACAATTCGTGGTGTAACGAAAATCAGCAACTCTTGTTTATCATCAGACTTTACATCTTTTCTAAATAAACGCCCAACAACAGGAATATCACCAAAGAAAGGAACTTTGGTTTGTGAATTCATAGTTGTTTGCTCAAAAACACCACCCAAAATGACAGTTTCGCCATTATCTACCAATACATTGGTGTTGATATTATTTTTATTTAAAATCAACTCTCCATTTGGAGCCGCACCCGCTACAGAATCCTTAGAAATATCCAACTTCATTTGAATCTTGCCATCAGGTGTAATACTTGGTGTCACATTTAAACTCAGCAAAGCATCTTTAAAAGATGTTGTAGCAGTTGAACCTGCTGCAGAGTTAGTTGTAGATTGATATGGAACTTGTTGACCAGTTGCAACTTTTGCTGTTTGTTTATCGGCAGTCATGACTTTAGGGGTAGAAATAACCTCACCATAACCATCCGCTTGTAAAGCAGACAATTCAAGATCTAACATAAAGTCAGACATACTAATCAAGCCAAAAGCAATACTTCCTGCAGGATTAGAAACCCCCAAATCCACATTTAAGTTATCCGGGCGCTCAATCGTATATTTATACCCACCTGTAGTTTCATCTTTTTTAGGTTCGCGTAAATTCCATAAAGTTGTTTCACTACCGCCAACCAGCAAATTGTTGTTATTGGTAATACCTTGCGACAGAATGCCCCACTTCACACCAAGTTCTTTGGTAAATGACGTAGAGGCTCTGACAATACGTGCCTCAACCATAACCTGTTTAACTTGCACATCAAGCAAGTCAATCATTTTACGAATTTGATCAATTGACTGAGCAGTATCATTAATAATAAGAGTATTGGTTCGATCATCTTGAGTAATAGTGCCACGTGGGCTAAGCAAACTCCCCACATTATTGCCTAGACTATCAACTCCAGTATTTAAATTGGTTGAAGTTGAGGTCCCTCCACCAGAAGTATGCTGTAAGCCATTACTATTATTTGAGCCTTGTGTAATGAGACCCATAATATCGCCAGCTTTAGCATACTTCAGTTGAATATACTCAGTCTGTAAGGGTGCAAGTTTGACACTTTGTGCAACAGCTTTCGCTTCTTCTTCTTCCGCTTTAATCAATTCTGCAACTGGAGCAATCCAAATCACATTGCCATTACGGCGTTTATCAAGATTTTTAGTTTTTAAAATAATATCAAGAGCCTGATCCCAAGGTACATCTTTTAAACGTAGTGTGATATTACCTTGTACACTATCGGCAGCTACCATATTGATGCCTGTAAAATCAGCAAGTAATTGCAACACACGGCGTACTTCAATATCTTGGAAGTCTAATGAAAGTTTATTTCCTGAATAATTTGGCGTTTTATATAAAGAGGTAACATTTTTATCTTGGGGACGTTTCAAACTGATCGTGAGCTTATTCTCCGCCTGATAGGCCATATATTCATAGCTACCAGAGGACTGGATAGTTATTACACCAACCCCTTTATCATTATAAGCATCGATACTTGAAACCGGGGTTGCAAAATCATTTACATTTAAGCGACGCGCTAAATGTGTCGGGATTTTTGTACCTATTGTTCTTATAACGACTTTACTACCCTGCTGCTGAACATCTACAGGCGTATTACTTCCTAAAAGATCTACAACAACCAGGCCTTCTCCCTGACTACCACGCTGAAAGCCAATATTTGAAACTCCCTGTGGTTGTGCTGAGACCACAGGTAGCGGCTTATTACTTGTTTGAGCAGAATTAATTTTTAAAATGAAAGTATTGCCTTCGACTCGTGTTGTAAATGCTCCAGCATCTTTTAGGTTTACAGTTAAACGTGAGCGCTGGTCATCTGAAGTAACATCTACAGAACTTGCCTCATTAGTTGCAACACTAATTTTAGACTGTTTTAAACCTTGCTGTGCCTTATCAAAATCAAGGATTAAACGTGAAGGATTTTCAAGTTGGTAAGCTTGTGGTTGTGGTGGCAAGCCATTAAACATGACTCTAATTTCTGTGCCCTGACCTGCAATTTGCATTGGTACAATGTTGGTCATGCTGACCTGTGCAGATGCAGCCTGCATAATCGCAATAGCTACAGCCCCCATAGAAAACTGACGGAATACGTGATTCATTGTCTGACCATCCCCAATTAAATTAAATAATCTTTAAAAATATTTTTTCGTTGTTATTCCCTAAATTTTAGGGTGCAGGCCCAATCAAGACCAATGTTCTTGGTCTTTCGACATAGCCTTCTCGACCATCTGGTACGATTTCAACCAGATCAATCTGGGTTGGACTAATATGGGTAATACGGCCCTGATTCATGCCCATATAGTTACCCACTTGTACCCGTTCAATCTGCTGATCCGGTGTCTGGATCAGGGCCAATATCTGCCCTCGATTATTACGCATGCTCCCTTTCATATTTAAAGCTTCAAGTGCATAACTTTCGAGTGGTTGCGGCGCACGTGAGAAATTCGGATAAACCCGTTTCCCCGCCATAATCTTGAGCTCGGCAGCTAGAGAACTTGGCATAAATGGGCTTTTTAATTGATGAGCAGCGTAATTAAATTGTGGTACAGGAGTAAAAATCGGTGCTGGTTCAATAGGGAGTGGCGGCTGATTACGAATATTGGCCATTTCCTGATTTACTGCATCAATTCTTGAATCACAACCGACAAGCACAGCACACGCCAAAACATAAAGAGTAATTTGCTTAATTTTCATCATAACTCTCCTATTTCGGCTGAACAGTAGTGTTCGTTGAAGCAGATGCTGCTGGAGCTTTGCCTGTTTGCTCCGATGTATCTGTTGCCCCTACGTATCGGTATGTTTTTGCTTTAATGGAATAGTTCAGCACAGGAATATCAGACTTGTTATCTTTAGCTGGCGATACATCAACAGTAAAATCGTGCATGGTTACAATACGAGGCAAAGCAGCGATGCTACTTACAAAAGCTCCAAATGCGTGATAGTCCCCGGTCGCTTCTATGGCAATTGGTTGCTCAATAAAAATTTCCTGCTTTACTTCATCTTCCAAGCGAATATTTTTAAATTTCAATCCAGAGTTCACTCCTGTTAAGTTGATATCTTCAACTAAACTCGGAATCTCAGTTTCTTTTGGTAACTGCTCTAGTTGCTGGTTGAAATTTGCCTGCATCTCTTGAAGTTGCACCTGATACTGTTGCAGGTTACGTAATTTCGAGTCTTTTTCACGAAATTCGTTTAATAAATTGCTTTCCTGAGCTTGAGCATTATCAATAGCTTGTAATTTCGGTTGAATAACAATGAAATACCCCAAAGCTAACACAGCAAAGAAAATAAAAATCCAACACGTAATTTTTACAGATATTGGCCAACTACCGTAGTTGTTCATATCCAGCGTATTAAATTGCTGAAGGAATTTATCGAGATTAAATTTCTTTTTCTTTGCAGATAATTGTTCTAATGACAATTCTTGAAGTTCGTCTTGACTCATTTAGCAGCCCCCACACTTTCACCTGTAGATGGCTTAGCAGAATCATCCGTTGTGGCCACGCCCATTTCCCCCAAATCGACAGTCACAACAAAACTACCATAGTGGTCTTCCACCCTAGGAAGAAGAGAACTTGCAGCCTTATCTTTTTTCTCTTCATTAGCCAAGAAAGAGTTCATAAAAGCATTACGATACCAAGGAGATGCTTCAAGATTACGGAGTAGTTCGGCTACTGTATTTGGACTCTCAGCTTTACCTTCAATCGTAAACTTATCTCCGGTTCGGCTAAATTTCGTTAAATACATAGCTGGTGGTGTGACTCGAACTAACTCATCAACAAGTCTTACCACTACTGGACGTTGACTCTGCAAACCTTGGATCAACTTCATGCGTTCAATAATGGCATCACGCTGTTCCTGTAAGCCGTTTAATGTTTTTAATTGCTGATCAAGGTTCTGATTTGTGCTCATAATGAGCTGATTCGCTTGCTCTTGATCATCTAATTTATGGTCAAAATAAAACCATCCCCCAAATACGGTTGTAATCCCCAAAACAACCACCCCAAAACATAACGTTATGAATTGTTTTTTTCGTTGCTCCCTCAGCTCTTCGCGCCAAGGCAGTAAATTAATTGTTGCCATTAATCAAAACTCCTTAAAGCCAAGCCACATGCCACCATTAAAGATGAAGCATCATTTTCAATTTTTTGAACATCGACTTGAGGAGAAAAGCCCATTTGTAAAAACGGGTTGGCAATCGTGACACGGTAGCCCAATTTTTGCTGCAAAAGCTTAGCAAGGCCTGGAATATTCGCATTTCCACCAGCGAGCAAAATATGGTCTATTTCGTTAAATTGGGATGAAGAAAAGAAAAATTGTAGTGAACGGGCCGCCTGCTGAACTACCGCATCTAGAAATGGGTCTAGCACTTCAATTTCATAATCATCTGGTAAAGAGCGATCTTTTTTTGCTCGGCTTGCTTCTTCTAAAGACAAACCATAACGACTTTGAATTTCAAGCGTAAGTTGTTTTCCGCCGAAAACCTGCTCTCGTGTATAAATAATCTTGCCATTTTGCATGACAGATAATGTCGTCATGGTATGACCGATATCTAAAATCCCTATGGTATTTGCACCCATCGGTAAGCTATCAGCAAACACGCTAAAAGCGCGCTCAACCGCGTAACTTTCGACATCAGCCAATTTAGGATTTAAATCTGCCAATTCAAGCACTTCAACGCGTGTTTCAACGTTTTCTGTTCTTGTGGCGACCAAGAGCACATTTACACGATTTGGATTCGCAAGACGATCCGGCAAAACCTCAAAATCAAGGCTCACCTCATCTAAAGGGAACGGTATATACTGCTCCGCATCTACACGAATCTGAACTTCGCGTTCGTCATCGCTCATATCTGCATCCATTTCGATAGTTTTATGAATAACCGTCGATGTCGGAACAGCAATTGCAGCATGAGTGGTTTGGGGATTTGCTAAATTCATCGCCCGTTCCAAAGCCTCTGCAACTGCTTCTGGATTTAAGATATTTTTTTCAACTACACTGTTTTCGGGTAAAGGCATCAAAGCATAGCTTTCTACCCAATATTTACCGTTCTTGACAGAGAGCTCTAACAACTTAACAGAAGTCGAACTAATATCGACACCCATTAACCCCTTATTAGGTTTACGATATAACCTGAGCACACTATTGTCCTATTATTTTTTTATCCCCAAAAAAAATTACAAACCAATAATCTCGGTCTTTATTTTTACACGGATACAATATCTCATCTAACAATCCGCATGTCTAAAGGCTATACTGACCACAATTAGTTTGTATTCGATCTTATTAAAGCTTACTTATCATGAAAAAGCTATCCAGTTTGGGCTTCGTACGTCCAATTTTTTTGATCATTATTATTATCTTAGTCTCACTTCCGATGGGATTCTATGGCATGTATCTCTATATTGCCCCAACGCTTCCGGAAATGAGTTCACTAAAAAAAGCACCGCTTTTAAAACCATTGCAAGTCTATACAGCCGACAATCAACTCATTGCTGAATACGGTGGTAAACTTTCTATTCCGGTTGAATACAAACAAATTCCTCCTAATTTTATTCATGCATTCCTGGCAGCAGAAGATTCTTCTTTCTTTGAACATAGCGGCATTAGTTTTAAAGGTTTAGGCCGTGCTTTGAGTGAAAGTGTTACGGGTTCTGATGTACAAACTGGTGGTTCAACCATCACGATGCAAGTCGCAAAGAACTATTATTTAAGTCCAGAAAGAACATTAAAACGCAAACTAACAGAAATCTTTTTGGCTAGAAAAATTGAGCAAAACTTATCTAAAGAAGACATCTTAAGCCTCTATGTAAATAAGATTTTCTTAGGTAAAAATGCTTACGGTATCGCAGCGGCTGCAAAGATTTACTACAACAAAAGCATTAATGAGCTCAGCATTGCCCAAATGGCCATGATTGCCGGCTTGCCTAAAGCACCATCTAAATATAATCCAGTTGTTAACCCTGAGCGTGCACTTGAACGTCGCAACTGGATTTTAGGCCGAATGCTTCAACTTGGTTATATCTCTCAAACGGAATATCAAAAGGCCGTTGCAGAGCCAATCAATTTGAATATGCCCAACCGTGACCTAAATAATATTCACCCCTACGCAGGTGAAATGGTCCGCTCAGAGCTTGTAAAACATTTTGGTGAACAAGCAATTGATTCTGGTTATAAAGTCTACACAACAATTAATGCGAAACGCCAAGCGATTGCAGAAAAAGCTGTGCAGGACGGTCTTGAAGCTTATGACCGTCGTCATGGCTGGCGTGGTGCAGAAGCACATGATAAGCCATTAAGCGAATTTAGAGCATATGCCAACACTTATCCGGCGCAAGTCACCAAGGTAAATAGCAGCTCTTTTGAAGCATTAATGCAAGATGGCTCAACAGTAACCGTGCAATGGTCCGGCATGTCATGGGCCCGTCCCTATCGCAATGCGAATAGCGTAGGTGCAGCGCCTTCTCGTGCATCTCAAATTGTTAAAGTTAAAGATATTGTTCGTTTACGCCCAAATGAAGCTAAAACTGCGTGGTCACTAGTTCAAGTACCAAAAGTTCAAGGTCAGCTCATTGCAATTAACCCAAACGATGGCTCAATTGAAGCAATTGTAGGTGGTTATAATTTCTATCAATCAAAATTTAACCGTGCTTTACAAGGCTGGCGTCAGCCAGGTTCTACCATCAAACCATTCCTCTATGCTTTAGCATTAGAACGTGGCATGACACCTTATAGTATGGTGAATGATAGCCCTATTACGATTGGCAAGTGGACACCGAAAAACTCTGATGGTCGCTACCTAGGCATGATCCCATTACGTCGTGCTTTGTATTTGTCTCGTAATACGGTTTCAGTAAGACTCTTACAAACTGTAGGAATTGAACGTACTCGCCAATTATTCATGGATTTTGGTTTACAAGAGGATCAAATTCCACGTAACTACACCATTGCTTTAGGTACGCCTCAAGTATTACCAATTCAAATGGCAACTGGTTATGCAACATTTGCAAACGGTGGTTACCGCGTTCAACCGCATTTTATTCAGCGTATTGAAGATGCATACGGTAAAGTCATTTACGAAGCCAAGCCAGAATATGCATGTATTCCATGTATTAATGCTCCTGAGACAATTGACGATGCACAGGTAACTACTCCAGATGATCAAGTTGTTGAAGTCACAAATAAAGAGCTAGAGCAGAAAGAAAAGGCAACCAAACAACTTAACCTTAAACAGACGGACAAAAATAACAGTCAATATCGTCAAGCTCAGCGCATTTTAAAATCAAGCTCTGCTTATGACATGGCAAATATCTTACGTGACGTAATTGAGCATGGTACAGGTCGTGCTGCACTTAAAATTGGCCGTAGTGATTTAGGAGGTAAAACAGGTACGACTAACGATGCAAAAGATGCATGGTTTGCAGGTTTTAATGGCAAGTTAGTAACTGTAACATGGGTTGGTTTTGACCAGCCGACTACACTTGGTCGCCGTGAGTATGGTGGTATTGCTGCACTACCAATCTGGATTAACTTTATGGGTCAAGCATTGCAAGGTACACCAGCCGCTTGGGTTCGTTTAGAAAAAGATGCTCAGGCACCTATTTCTCGCGATAAGCAAGAAGTCACAAATGAAGTAGGCGATAAGAAAACCTATCGTGCTGCCCCTCCATTAGCACGCCCACTCTATCGTCCTGCACCACCACAACCTAAAACCACCAATAATGACTTCGATGACTTACCGGGTGAGGAAATTGTGATTCCTTCCAAGACAACACCTCCAGCAATGAAACCTTCGCAAGGGGCAGCGCCGAAGCGTGAAAAAGATGAATTAGAAAACTTGATTAATCAAATTGAATAAAAATAAAAAAGCCATCGTTAGATGGCTTTTTTATTACGCTTTTGAAAAAGATAAATTTGAAAAGATGCGGTCACTTGTAAGTGTGCTTTCTGTTCTAATTGCATACGACGTTCTGGAGATGCCTTATAAGCATAGGGAGTCATAGCAATAAGGTTTTTTAAAGCTTGCTGGTCAAGTACTAAAGGAGCATCAATAACTTGCTGTTCTTTCAACTCAAATAAATCTTGTAGTTGTTCAACAAATTTCTGTGGTGTGTGAGGATTAACCTGTTCAAACAATGCCTCACGCATCGCATACAAATGATCGGTTGCCGGAGTCACAACAATTAAATAACCATCATCTTTTAAAACACGCAGAATTTCCGTTTGGGGAATCGGGCTAAAAAGGCTCGTACACACATCCATGCTTTGATCGATGACAGGTAAAGTTGCTCCTGTACCAACCACCCATGTCACTTTGTCATTTAACTTTGCTGCGCGTTGTACTGCATTTTTTGCAATATCTACACCTATACACTGTTCAACGACCTGTTGCATTGCACTGGTGTAATAGCCCTCACCACAGCCAATATCAAGTACCATTTTAGCTTTAAGATCTTTCAGCAAATGAACTACTGCTTGTTGTAAAGGTTGATAATAGCCACCTTGTAAAAAAGCACGGCGCGCATCTACAGACTCAGGAGTATCTCCCGGATTTTTACTATGTTTGTGCTGTACAACATGTAAGTTCACATAACCTTGCTTTGCAATGTCATAGCTATGGCCCTGTTCACACCGCCATGTTTTGCTTACCAGCTCAAGTCGTTGACGACACACAGGGCACATTAAATTTTGCGTAGTCACGTTTAATTATTCTCTTGTTCTTTTTGTTGTAAATAAGCCTTAGCGTGCATTCCAACAAATGTACGGCCTGCATTTGTTCCCTTAATCCATTCATCTACTTCAAACAAATCAAATAAGCCCACTTTAACTAAAGTTGGAATTGCGATCTTCAACTCTTGTTCAATTTGCCCTCTTTGCCCCGCATTATAGAGTTCAATATTATGCAGCATCGTCGCGACAGTTCCCGTTTGCACCTGACTTCCATCTTTAAGCACAACTTGAGGTAAGACTTCGCCCTCTCCAACTACTTTTTGATTAATTACAGATAATTGGTCTAGACCAGCAACTTTTGTCATTTACCTCTCCAATAAAAAAAGCCAGTAGAAACTGGCTTTATATTGACACCAAAATAAGTTCTAGCGCAATTTTAAGGTCATTAGGCCTAAAACAACCAGCATAATCGTAATAATCCAAAAACGGATGACCACTTGGGTTTCTTTCCAGCCTTGTTTTTCATAGTGATGGTGCAAAGGTGCCATCAAAAATACGCGTTTATTCCGCATTCGTAATGAGCCGATTTGCAGGAATACCGATACCGCTTCCATAACGAAAACACCGCCCATAATTGCGAATACGATTTCTTGGCGAACCATAACGGCAATGGTTCCAAGCATTGCACCTAGAGCTAAAGCGCCCACATCACCCATAAAGACTTGCGCCGGATGTGCGTTATACCAAAGAAATGCCAAACCTGCACCAATCATGGCAGAACAGATCACCACAAGTTCTGAAGTGTATTTCACATAAGGAATATGCAAATAGTTGGCAAAACGAATGTCACCAGATAAATACGCAAATACGCCTAAGCCCGTCGCTACCATAACTACTGGCATAATGGCTAAACCATCTAATCCATCAGTTAGGTTAACCGCATTAGAGGCACCATTAATTACTAAATAGGTAAATACAATAAATGCTAAACCTAAAGGAACAATAGAAAGCGGAATTGAAAGATTCTTAAAGAAAGGAATCAATAAATCCAGCATATTTGCTGTGTATTCTGCATTAGATTGTTGGGTAGCAATTAAATATAACGCAATACCAGCACCCAGCGATGCGACAGAAGTCCAGAAAAACTTCTTACGGGCAGGTAGACCTGCATTATCTTTATAGCGAATTTTAATCCAGTCATCTGCCCAGCCAACCGCACCGAACACAACCATTACACCAAGTACAATCCAAACATAAGGGTTAGATAAATCAGCCCACAATAAAGTACTAATACCAATTGAGAGCAGAATTAAAATCCCACCCATGGTCGGTGTACCCATTTTCTTAGCATGATTTTCAGGAGCAAACGAACTTACTGCCTGACCGTATTTTAACGCTTGTAATTTACGAATCATGATTGGTCCGAGAACCAAACCAATGGTCAGTGACGTTAATACACTGAGTAAAGAACGTAATGTTAAATAACGAACAACCTGAAACGAACTGTGATAGCCCGCAAGTTGTTCAAACAACCATAACAGCATTTAAAGTTTCTCCATCAAATCAGCCATCAACGTTTCCATATGAGTAAAGCGAGAACCTTTAAACAGGAAACTCATGGACTGGGGTTGATGTGTTTGGATTAGATTGATTAAAAATGGAAGCGCCTCAGCTTGAGTCTGAAATGCTTTCAATTTAGTAGAATGAAGACCTGCGCCTTCGAGAGCTGCTGAGGCAAACTGCCCAACTGCAATAATATGGTCTAAAGGAAGCTCAGCAAGATCGCGACCTAAATCGTGATGTTCTTGCCAACTTCTATCACCTAACTCCCCAATATCCCCCATCACCATGACTTTAATGCCATTTTGCTGAAGTAATACTTGTGCCGCAGCACGCATAGATGTTGGATTGGCGTTATAAGTATCATCAATAAATAAATGAGGCGCTTTTTGAATAAAATTCAAACGACCTTTTGCACCTTGTGCTTGCTCTAGACCTTTTACGATATCTTCCAAGCTAACACCTAACGCCAAAGCAAATGCTACTGCTGCAGTTGCGTTTTGCACATTGTGCTCACCCGCAAACGGCAGTCTTACAAAACTTGAACCTTGAGGCGTATGTAACTGGAAATTGGCAGATTGTGGCAACAATTCAATCTCTGTAGCAAAGACATCACCACCAGCACCAAAGCTCATGATTTGATGGCTTTTGGCTGCTTCACGAATCTCAGCGGTAAAGTCATCTTGTTGCGGAACAATAGCAACGCCCTGAGGTAAAATATGACGATAGATTTCTGATTTAGCACGGCAAATGCCATCACGCCCGCCGAACTCACCCAAATGAGCAGTTCCAATATTTAAAATGCCAGCAACATGCGGTTGAACAAGTTTTGATGTGTAATCAATTTCACCTTGATGATTTGCACCAAGTTCCATCACCGCATACTGATGCTCCTTTCGAAGCTCAAGCAACATCATCGGCACACCAAGGTCATTATTTAAATTGCCTCGGGTAATCAATGTAGGTGCTAAACGAGACAAAATACTTCCTAGCATTTCTTTGGTGGTGGTTTTACCACTACTACCCGTTAAAGCAATTACTTTCAATTGAGCATTTTGTTCACGACGATACGCACCAAGCTGCCCCAAAGCCAAACGAGTATCGGCAACTACAAGCTGAGCAATTTCTGCATCTATAGGCCGCTCGACAATAGCGACTTGGCAACCATTTGCAGCCACTTGCGCGACAAAATTATGCGCGTCGAAACGTTCACCTTTTAGTGCTAAAAAGGCATCCCCACTTTCTGCATGACGCGAGTCAGTCAAAATACGTTTAATTTCAGTTTGAGGGATCTGGTCTTTATGCCAGTAACCCTGTGTTGCCTGTTGTAATTGTTGAGCTGTCCACGGTTCCAAAGGCACGGTACTGGTGGTTGAAGTATGCATAATTTTTCCTATTGTGCAGGGTAAGCAGCATCTACCGTATGATGTTGGGCATCAATCGCGGAACGCACTTCAACCACATCATCAAACCAGTGACGCACACCATTAATTTCTTGATAATTTTCATGTCCTTTACCGGCAATCACTACAATGTCACCAGCTTGAGCTTGCTCTGCAACAAATTTAATTGCTTCACGGCGGTCATGAATTTCATGCATACGATGCCCTGAAAAATCGATTCCTTGCTTCATATCAGCAAAAATTTGTTCAGGGTCTTCTGTTCTTGGATTATCTGAAGTCAGAATAACAGGGTTTGCGCCATCCAAAGCTGCTTGAGTCATGAGTGGACGCTTACCACGGTCACGGTCACCACCACATCCAAACACCGCCCAAAGCTGATTCGAAACATGACGCTTTAATGTTTTAAGCACTTGAATCAATGCATCTGGTGTATGCGCATAATCCACTACAAATAATCGCTCATCATCACGAATAACTTGCATTCGGCCTGGCGCACCAATTAGTTTAGGAACAAAATTAACCAATGCCTGTAAATCGAAACCAGCTTGCTCAGCAGCGATGAGTGCGGCAATTAAATTTTCAACATTGAAATGACCTAATAATGGACTTTCTACCGCAAATGAACCTTGCTGACTTACTAAATTAAAAGTTGCACCCGCCAAGCTATAGCTTAAATCGGTAATGTAATAATCAGCTGTATTTTGAGTTAGTGAGTAAGTCAAAATTTTAGGTTGTGCTGGATTATTTTGGGCAGACTTAATCATCAAGTCAGCATGCGTATCATCTAAATTAATAACAGCGACTTTTAACGAATTAAACTGAAATAAACGCGCCTTCGCTTCTGCATAAGCTTCTAAAGTGCCGTGATAATCCAAATGGTCACGACTTAAGTTGCTATAAACAGCAATTTCAATATCGCAACCATTTAATCGCCCCTGTTCAAGACCATGTGAACTTGCTTCTAAAGAAGCAAAGGTTGCTCCCTGTTTAGCATAATCATGTAGTGCATTTTGTAACTGTAGAGCGTCGAGGGTAGTATGCGTAGAAGGCGTTAAATTCGGTAAAATACCATTCCCTGTTGTCCCCATCACTGCACAGCGCTGCTGTTGTGAACTAATTAACTCAGCAATTAAACGAGAAATTGTTGTTTTACCATTTGTGCCTGTTACAGCAATAACTCGTAGAGGTTTTACTACATTAGCCTGTTGCAAATAACGTTTTTGCCACTCTCCCATGCGCTGACGCACAACAGGGCATACCCATTCATTTGCTACACCTAATTCGGTTTCGCTAATGACAGCCAACGCTCCATTTGCTAAAGCCGCTTCAGCAAATGTACGCGTTTTTTCAGGCTGGCTATAACTTGTCAAAGCAATAAAAATTTGGCCCGTTTCAACTTTACGACTATCTAAACTAAAGCCGTGAAATGGCTGTTGAGGCCATTGAGCATCAATTTCGATCGGATGAATTTCTTGAAAAGAAACAGTCATAGCTTACCTGCGAATAGGATTTTCTGGAGTATTAAGTGGCTTATCAAGCGGCACATTCATTAAGCGCAACGACTCTTGCATAATACGAGCAAAAACTGGAGCGGCAACCAAACCACCGTAATAGCGACCTTGTGGGTTTTCCACCACTACAATAACGGCTAAACGTGGATCACTAATTGGTGCGACACCCGCAAATAAGGCACGATACTCATTATTTGAATATCCTTTACCATCTGCACGCAATTTATGTGCAGTACCTGTTTTACCACCTACCCTATAACCAGGAATATTGGCTTGTTTTGCAGTACCACCCGGCATAGTCACTTGTTCAAGCATTAACAAAACTTGATCGGCAATTTTCGGATTTAAAACTTGCTCACCTTTAGGTGGCTGATCTAGTTTATGCAAGCTTAATGGCATTTTGACACCATGATTTGCAAGCATGGCATAACCTTGAGCCAATTGAAGGATTGTCGCGTTTAAGCCATAACCATATGCCATGGTCCCAATTTGAGAAGAGTTTAATTTATTAACAGGTAAAACCAGACCTGAACTTTCCCCAGGGAACCTTACTGCAGAACGCTTACCAAAACCAACACGATTAAAGAAGCTCGGCAAGGTTTCTTTCGGAAGTGATAATGCAATTTTTGCAGAACCCACGTTTGAAGACTTAATAATGACACCACTTACGGTCAAAGCCCCGTAGTTATGGGTATCACGAATAGTATGCCAGCCTAAACGCATTGAGCCAGGAGAGGTATTTACAATCGTATTTGGCGTATATTGACCAGTTTCTAAAGCTGCAGAAATAGTAAAAGGTTTCATGGTTGAACCTGGCTCGAACATATCGATCGCACCACGGTTACGCATAGCATCTTTATTTGATAAGCCATTCTTATCATTCGGGTTATAAGATGGCCAACTGGTCATTGCCAGAATTTCACCCGTTTTAACATCAACTGCAATCGCCGTTGCTGAACGCGCATTGTTAGCCACACCTGCAGCCGTTAATTCACGGTACATAATGTACTGCAAACGTGAGTCGATACTTAAAGTGATATTTTCACCAGGTTCACCCTCACGAATTACCTCAGAAACTTTTAAACGGTTACCACGCTTATCGCGAATAATTTTTTGCTCACCGTCTACACCTGACAGTTGCTTATTCAACTGCATTTCCAAGCCTTCGATACCTTGACCTTCACTATTGGTCAAACCAATAATTTGGGCATTTGGCTGAGGTTGCGGGTAATAACGTTTATAAGTTTTTTCTGCATACACCCCTTGGAAATTACCTTTCATAATGAGGTCAGCTTGCTGAGGAGGTACTTCTTTTTTCAAAACCAGATAGCGAGAACGCGGACGCGCATTCATCTGTTTTTTAAGATCAGCACGATCAACACCCACCACGTCGGCAAGTTCATCAAGATTTAAATTTTTATCTGGTAACTGGCGTTTTAATTTACGGTTGTTTGGATCTTGTTTTAGTTCAGCCGTAATTTGATCATATAAATGCTTGGTCTCAAAATAATCACGCGGATCAATCACAATTTTCATGATTGGACTACTAATCGCTAAAGGTACACCGTGGCGATCACTAATCACTCCACGCATAGCCTCTATACGTTCAGTACGCAAAATATTGGCATTGGCCTTATTTTGCAAAAAGTCTTTATTAATGACTTGAACATAAAATGCACGTGCAATTAATACCACAAAACACAGTAGCACTACCGCCCAGAGCAGATAAAACCGCCACATATCAAAGGCAAGACTTGGTTTTTCCGAAATAGACTGCTGTTTTTTTCGTGTTTGCTTTGTTCGCTTATCTACCATACAGCAAGGCCTTACTTATTTTGCTCTGAGGTCATCGGTAAAGAAATTACCACCGTTTCTGCAGCAGGTGGCGAAAACATTCGTAATTGTGTCACAGCACGTGTACCAATTTGAGCAGTCGCACCAAATGTTTGTTGCTCAATCAATAAACGCCCCCATTCAGCATTGAGGTCATCACGTTCACGCATATAAGAGCTTAACTCTCTATAATCATGACGGTATTCAAATACTTGAAATACCACCATCATGGCACTGATAAAAACCAATGCCACCATGACTGCATATACCACAACTTTTTTGACCACTTTATTTTCTGTGGTTTCGATTTCATCACTGCTTTTCATTACGCGCCTTTTTGTTCCAAGCGTTCAGCAACCCGAAGCCATGCACTACGTGAACGTGGATTCGCTTTTACTTCTTCTTCACTCGCACGAACCCGTGAAATTTTCTTTAATCTTCTCGTATCAACCTGCTGTTGAGGCATCCCCCAACCAGAATCTTCTGCTAGAGTTGATTCTTTTTGAATAAACTGTTTGATCAACCGATCTTCAAGCGAATGGAAGCTGATCACAGACAAACGCCCTTTTGGCTTAAGCAAGTCTACAGCTTGCGGTAAAAATACTTCAATATCATCTAGTTCTTTGTTAATAGCAATACGGATTGCCTGAAACGTACGTGTCGCCGGATGTTTATGCTTTTCCCATTTTGGATGGGCTGTTTTTACTATTTCAGCCAATTGCGCCGTAGTATCCAATTTTCCGGCCTGTTTAATTGCTCTAGCAATACGGCGACTATATCGTTCTTCACCATATTGATAAATGATATTTGCCAAATCTTCCTCTTCTACCTCAAGTAACCATTCGGCAGCAGTCAATCCCTTCGAGTTATCCATACGCATATCTAACGGGCCATCTTGCATAAAGCTAAAGCCGCGTTCAGCCTGGTCGAGTTGAGGAGAGGACACACCTAAGTCTGCCATAATTCCATCGACACTTTGCACCCCAATTTCCTGCATTTTTTCCTTAATATCAGCAAAACTTGCATGAATAATCGTAAATCTTGGATCTTCTTGCGCTAAAGCAGTCGCAACTTCCAGAGCTTGAGGGTCTTTATCAAAAGCATATACTCGGGCGTTTTCATCGAGTTTCGACAATAACAAGCGCGTATGCCCACCTCGTCCAAAGGTTGCATCGATATACACCCCAGTTGTGCGATCTGCCAATAAGCTTTCAACGGTCTCAAAAAGTAAGACAGAAATATGCGACATAGGAGTTAAATCATAGCGTAAAAATGTAACTGCACATTATCACCTTGTTTATGGCTAACACCAAACGGCTTTTTGTAGGAAAATATTAATTTTTCATAGAGAAAACCGTTTTCTTTTCATTTTTTAAGCAAAACAAAAAAGCAAGCTCACCTTTTCAGGCTCACTTGCTTCACTATAAAAAAGTAAACTAATTTTTAAACTTCTACTCTACCAATATTTTATCTACTGCTTTCCATCATAAATCTGATCAAAGATGGCTCCATTGGCAAAATGGGTTTTCTGAGCTTTTGCCCAACCGCCAAAAACATCATTGATCGTAAATAATTTAATTTTTGGGAATTGTGCTGCATATTTAGCAGCAACTTGAGGATTACGAGGACGGAAATAGTGTTTAGCAGCCAACTCTTGACCTAAAGGTGAGTATAAAAAGTTGAGATAACCTTTTGCCAAAGTACGGTTACCGTCTTTGTCGACTGTTTTGTCAACAATGGCAACAGATGGTTCTGCCAAAATTGAAATTGATGGGTAAACAATTTCATATTTATCTTTATCGAGACCTTTCGTTGCCAATAATGCTTCATTTTCCCAAGAAAGTAGAACATCTCCAATTCCACGCTCAGCAAATGTAGTAAGCGAGCCTCGCGCTCCCGAATCTAACACCTTAACGTTGTGATAAAGTTTTTTAACCAGCTCTTTGGCTTTAGCGTCATTTCCACCCGGCTGCTTTAAAGCATATCCCCATGCAGAAAGATAAATCCAACGCGGTGCTCCACCCGTTTTCGGATTAGGTGTAATAATTTCAACACCAGGTTTGGTTAAATCATTCCAATCACGAATATTTTTCGGATTGCCTTTTCGTACTAAAAACACAACTGTAGAGGTATACGGTGCAGAATTATTAGGGAATTCTTTTTGCCAGTTTGGCTGGATAAAGCCTGCTTTTACAATTTCATCAACATCATTGGCTAAGGCTAAGGTCACCACATCTGCCTCAAGACCAGTTGCTACAGCGCGAGCCTGTTTACCTGAGCCTCCATGGGATTGTTTAAAATCCACGTCCTGTCCGGTACGTTGTTTCCAGAACTTTCCAAATGCCTGATTATATTCCTGATAAAACTCTCGAGTTGGGTCATAAGAAACATTTAAAAATGTAGTCGCCGCCTGCACAGCACTTACTGCCAACCCCATATACGTAGCGACTGCAATTCTTGCTATTCTTTTCATTTATAAAAACCACTTTTACTTTTAACGTCTACTATATTTTTATTTTTTTAGTTTTCAATCAAATAGTTATATAAATAAATGTTTTACTAATCACTTTAAAAGATATAGTTAACTCTAATTTTTCCTTCTCCTTTTTGAAAAGTTTTGTAATTATTCTTATAGTTTATTTATACTCTTCACTTTATCTACACATTAATTTGTTAAATAATGAGACGTAATGGATACACATAGGCTACATTTAAAGGTACCAGCGTAAAATAAAGGTATTTTTTGTAAAAAGTGTGACATAGTTCTACTTTTTTATTAAAATTTATGTTTGAATCGTAGCGTTACCGTAATTTTACATTTGGTTAAACTCAAAAAATAGACGAAATGTACTGAGGGGATGAACAGAAAATGAAAATTCATTATGGAAAAGCTTTAGGCTTGGGTTTGGTGCTTAGTTTTGCATCGCAACTATCTACAGCAGCCGTACTGAAAGATACACCAAGTAAAAGTCTTTCAGATAAACAGTCTTCACTTATTGAAAAAGCTTTAGATCAGCAAAAACGTAACACTATTGTACTTCCATCAACAGATGATGAGTTAAAAGTACTTAATACTATCCGTGTTACACCAACTCAAAACTTTCTTGCAGCACAGCATGAACGTTTTTCACGTTTTGTTCAGGCAATCTTCCAGCCACACACTTCTTAATATTTGAAACGACCCCTCATCGTTTCAATTTCAGCCCAGACTGTCGTTAAATAAAACGTCAGAATACTGGGCTTTTTCGTTATAATAGTTCCAATTTTTATTTTGACCCATTAACTATGAAAGTTCGTACTCGTATTGCACCTTCTCCTACCGGTTTCCCACATGTTGGTACTGCCTACATCGCCCTATTCAATATGTGTTTTGCGAAACAGCATGGCGGGGAATTTATTTTAAGAATTGAAGATACAGACCAGCTTCGCTCTACGCCAGAATCTGAAAAAATGATTTTAGACTCTCTACGCTGGTTAGGCTTAAATTGGTCTGAAGGTCCGGATGTAGGTGGTCCTCACGCTCCTTACCGCCAATCAGAGCGCATGGGAATTTATAAGCAATACGCATTAGAACTTGTTGAAAAAGGTCATGCTTTTTATTGTTTTGCTACAGCAGAAGAACTTGACCAAATGCGTGCCGAGCAGCAAGCTCGTGGCGAAACGCCAAAATACGATGGTCGTGGTTTAAAGCTGTCTCAAGAAGAAGTAGCTCGACGTCTTGAAGCGGGTGAACCTCATGTTATCCGTATGAAAGTGCCTGAAGAAGGCGTGTGTAAATTTAACGACTTACTCCGTGGGGAAGTTGAAATTCCTTGGGCACAAGTCGATATGCAAGTGCTTCTTAAAACAGATGGTTTACCAACCTACCATTTAGCTAACGTTGTTGATGACCATTTAATGGAAATCACCCATGTATTACGTGGTGAAGAATGGCTTCCATCTGCACCGAAGCATCAGTTGCTTTACCAATACTTTGGTTGGGAAATGCCAACGCTTTGCCATATGCCATTACTTCGTAATCCGGATAAATCGAAGTTATCTAAACGCAAAAACCCGACCTCAATTAACTACTACCGTGATATCGGCGTTCTACCAGAAGCCTTACTCAACTATTTAGGCCGTATGGGTTGGTCAATGCCGGATGAAAGAGAAGTTTTCACATTACAAGACATGATGGATAACTTTGATATTCAACGCGTATCACTAGGTGGGCCAATTTTTGACGTTGAAAAACTCAATTGGTTAAATGGTCAATGGATTAAAGGGTTAACCCCAGGACAACTATTAGACCGTTTATTGACATGGAAAAGTGATCGCAGCACTTTAGAAGACATTGCTGCCGCTATTCAACCACGTATTAATTTACTTTCTGAAGCTGTAAATTGGGCTGGTTTCTACTTTAACCATATGCCACAAATTACGGCTGAAATGTTTGAAAGTAAAAAATTGACTCAAGAGCAAGTTCGTCAAAGTTTACAATTCGCAATTTGGCGTCTTGAAAGTCAGTTTACTTGGAATAACGACACAGTTAGTCAAACTTTAATGGATTTGGCAAATCAGATGGGCATTAAATTACGTGACTTCATGCCAACGTTCTTTATTGCAATTGCTGGCTCAACAAGTTCAACACCAGTTATGCAGTCAATGGTTACGCTTGGCCCTGACTTAACCTTTGCTCGCTTACGACATGCACTAGAAATTGTAGGTGCACCGAGTAAAAAAGAGGTAAAAAACTGGGAAAAGCTTAATGAAAGTTTAAAATTGCCGAAAAATGAAGCAACTAGCGAAGCTTAATTCATTTTTTTATTGACGTGTGAGCGCATTCACCCTAATATTGCGCTCACACAAACTGGGGTCATAGCTCAGTTGGTAGAGCGCTACAATGGCATTGTAGAGGTCAGCGGTTCGATCCCGCTTGGCTCCACCAAGCTCCTTTGTGTTTGCCTCATCAAGTCCCTATCGTCTAGAGGCCTAGGACATCGCCCTTTCACGGCGGTAACCGGGGTTCGAATCCCCGTAGGGACGCCATTTTCTATTTTAAAAATTCCTTTTAAAGACTCTATCGTCACCTTCCTGTCTATTCTTTGACTGCTTCTTGATTGCACATTTGTCTATTTTATCTAAAATAGCGTCTTTCTCAAATTCTCTCAATGTGTAATATGCAGCCATCTGACAAACAACTAGATGCTCAGCATCAGAACAGTACTGCACCTTTAAAAAGAGCCATGAGTACTCGCCACCTTGTCATGTTATCGCTAGGTGGAGCAATCGGTACTGGTTTATTTTTGGGTTCAGGGGAAGTCATTTCACAAACTGGACCTATTGGCGCAATTATTGCCTATATTCTTGGGGGTGCAATTGCTTACATGGTCATGCTCTGTTTAGGCGAGCTGGCTGTACATATGCCCGTTTCGGGTTCTTTCGGCGCATACGCTCGAAAGTACATTAGTCCAAGTACAGGTTACATGATTTCATGGATGTACTGGCTAACATGGACAGCAACGCTAGGAACCGAGTTTACCGCCGCAGCTCTACTTATGCAGGAATGGTTTCCACAAATTTCAATGTGGATCTGGACACTTATTTTTGCAGTAACTATTTTCGGGTTAAATATCAGTTCAACCCGAGTATTTGCCGAGTCAGAGTTCTGGCTAGCGCTAGTTAAGGTCATTACCGTTATTGCTTTTATTGTGCTTGGATTATTAGCAATTTTTGGCTTAATTCCTTTTCACGGCGCTCAAACTGCTCCATTGTTTAGTAATTTAACTGCCCAAGGTTGGTTCCCACACGGTTTTCTTCCTATTTTCACCACTATGCTCATTGTTAACTTTGCTTTCTCTGGAACAGAGTTAATTGGTGTAGCTGCTGGCGAAACTAAAGATCCGGCTCAGAATGTCCCTAAAGCGATTAATGCTGCAATCTGGCGTCTTCTTATCTTCTTTGTAGGCACCATTATTGTAATTAGTGCATTACTTCCTTTCCAACTTGCTGGTTTAGGTGGTGACAACGTAAGTAATAGTCCTTTCGTTACCGTATTTAATTACATCGGTATTCCATATGCAGATGACATCATCCGTTTTGTTATTATTACTGCACTACTCTCAGCCGCAAACTCGGGATTATATGCAGCTTCACGTATGATGTGGTCTTTATCGGAGCAAAAACTCCTTCCGGGTGTATTTGCAACACTTTCAAAAAGCGGGACACCTATTGTTGCTTTAGTTGTAACAATGTTCGGCGCAATTCCAGGCTTATTATCAGAACAATTTGCTCCTGAAACCATCTTTAAAAACTTGTTAGGTGTTGCAGCTTTTACCATGGTTATTGTCTGGATGAGTATTTGTTTAAGCCAGTTCAATTTCCGTCGTCAATGGTACCGTTCCGGGCATACAATTAGCGATTTAAAATATGCAGCACCGTTATTCCCTATCGTTCCAATTTTAGGTTTTCTTTTCTGCTTTATTACCTGTTTAAGTATGGCAGCAGATCCTGAAATGCGTGCTGGCTTTATAGGTTGCTTAATTTTTACTGCCTTGTGCTATCTCAGCTACTTTATTTTCTATCGAAATAAAGCTTAAGTATTTGTAATTTAAAAAGTGTAGCAAAAAGCTACACTTTTTTTTGCTTAGAGACTGGCTTTATATAATCTACCGTTGTAGATTTCAATTTATATTAAAAAACAATTCCTTGTATACAATGAAAATTATATTTATCCATGGGATGAATCAGCAGAATTACACAGCACATCGTTTAAAAGAGCACTGGCTAAAAGTATTTAAACTGGGCTTAAAACAATTGCACTGTAGAGTTAATTTAAGAGATCTACATATACATATGCCATTTTATGGCGATTTAATGACGAAGTATCAATTATCCAATCAACTTGATCTTAATACTTTACTTCCAAAAACTTTTAATTTTCATTTACCCATCCATTTACATCATCAGCCATCAACCCCCAAGGAACATACTCCTTTTATACCCCATCTCCCTCTTTCACCCGATCAACCAGCGCAAAGCTTATCAGAGCGTTTATATTTAACTTCACAGTTGGTGAAAGATCGTGTTCTTAAGGAAATGGTGGTTCTTTTAAATAATTTTCCAAAATTACATGAAAGCTTAATTCAGCAATTCTTGATTGAAACTTATATGTACTTATCTAATCCTGATTTTATGTATGAGGTTCATCAAAGGATTTTAAAACAAATGCATGATGATGAAGATTGTATTGTAGTCGCCCATTCTTTGGGTTCTGTGATTGCCTATCATTTATTATCAGATCCTTCTTATCAGTTTTCAGTACAGCGCTTTATTACCTTAGCATCCCCTCTTTCTTTTCGCGTCATACAAAGCAAACTCCCCACTCCCATTGAACGTCCTAAATGCTTAAAGGGCGACTGGTATAACTTTTATTCTAAAGATGACTTTTTAACCGCTTTTCCATTAAGTGAAGCACCTTTTAATTTTACTCCCCCCATTATTAATCAAGAGATTTTTACTTTTGCCAACCAACCTCATGAAATTGTCGGCTACTTACAACATCATGCTGTGGTAAAAACAATTATTGAGCCTTTCCAATAAAAAACATCTATAAACGTATATATTTTCTACAATTTGAGTTATTTTTAAGCGCTTAACTGTTTTTTTTAATATTTCTTCAGAAAACTATTTGACACTTTTATTAAATCGACCTAATATACGCCCACCTCTGAAACGTCCCTATCGTCTAGAGGCCTAGGACATCGCCCTTTCACGGCGGTAACCGGGGTTCGAATCCCCGTAGGGACGCCAATATTTTTCAGATGTATGCCTCATATAAGTCCCTATCGTCTAGAGGCCTAGGACATCGCCCTTTCACGGCGGTAACCGGGGTTCGAATCCCCGTAGGGACGCCAAATTCTAAAAAGCCACTGCATAATGACAGTGGCTTTTTTCTTATCTAGACAATAAAAAAGCTGGTCATAAACCAGCTTCCCATCATACTTATTTAATTTGCGATTCCAACTTGAACTTCCAGACGGCCTGATTGAACACGTAGTCCTTTTATTTCGAACTGATCTACCAGTTGCTGCACAAGCTCACGACTTTCTCTTAAAATATTGAGTCCCGGTAGAATACTAAAGTCGGTTAAATTTAAAAGTTTTTCTACCATCCATGAACGGTTATTAATGAAATCAATAAAACCTGCTTGCTCAAGGTCAATGAACCACATGCGATGACCATCACGCTGAATACCCGGAATATCACGAATCAAATGATTAATCAGCGATGGAATAGGCAACATATTAATCACTTCAAAACCTACTCGACCAATACGGCGAACAGCCCAATTCGATAATGTTCCACCATGACGTATTTGCACATCCAGACTTTCATCCATTTGGCGTAAGCGCAAGAACTTTTCTTGTCCAATGCGGCATTCCAATACTCGAAAATCTAAACTTAGGCGATATAGGAAACGGTGATAGTGCCCATCGATTTCAACCTGAAACCGATCATTGCCACATTGAACTTTAATATCATCAATTTCCGAACGATCTATGCGTTTACGAATTTGACTGTTTAATAGCATTTCTGGCAAATACAAATTCAAGGTACTTTTACCTAGAAAAGTACGTGCCATGATTAAGGCAACCTGTCTTGCAGTTTCACTTGTTTCAGACACCATATCTCTGACAGTCCCTGCTGCCAGGTTGGTCATGCCCACCACTCCACGCTTTGTATGAGATGTCACCTGATCCAAAGCATCTAAGGCTGCATCAGCAACTTCAGCAAGATTACGTGTAGTATCACTAGCAAACCCGACGGCGTCTTGCGCATGCTGTAATGTTTTATGCAGCAAACGGCGTGAGAATGACAGTTTTATAGGGTCAGGATTCCCTGAAACTGTTGATGTCGTTGTAGGCTTCGACTTATTGTCATCTTCTTGACCCAAGTCCCTCTCCTTTTTATATTTCTTTCACATCCTATTAATGAGCATTTCAGCTCATTTCCAGTGTTGGACACACTTGGTTTTTATCTAGATTAGCATGCTCTACAGCATTATTTTAATTTTTATGTGTACGCATAAATCATCGTTTTTTTATATATCCTTGTTTCAAAAAAGTATTTTATATCGGATATTCACCTCAACTTTTTAATCAGCTACAAATTTTTTTCTTTCTTTGCATTTCCGTTAGAATAGATTCAAATTTAATGTGGAGCTGTCATGCAATATCGTTGCCCTCAATGTCAAAGTGTTAAAATTATGCCGGTGAGCCAAGGTGTTAATAGTGCTAAACCTGTTGTGCCTAAAAGCTTAGTGATTTTAGTTCCTGCCATTTTTGTACTTTTACTCTTGGTTGTTATTAGTATTTTTATGTGGATTTTTGGCAATGGTGCAGGCAGCTCTCTTCAAATTGCAACAGTAGTTGCATTTGTGGTTACTGTAGGCGCAGGTTTTATGTTCTGGCGCGATTTGCCTGATTTTAAATTGTCTATGCAAGCATTTATGCAGTCACAAAAACATTGGAAATGTCGTGACTGCAATCATGAGTGGGAAATTTAAAACAGTATTCACATCAGCTTAATGCTGATGTGAATGTGTCTTGTCATTATCGTTATGCTCGTGTGAAGCATGTTGAGCAATATGCTGACAGTTGATCTCAGCATCATCTTCAATTTGCAATGTCACTTCACCAATACCATGCTCATGAGAAAGCATTTCAACTGCATCTTGATAGAGCTTATTACGGTCAGCTTCAGGCGCAAATAAGTGCACGGTTAAATGGATATTTTTAGACGTAATTGCCCATACTTTGAGTTGGTGAATACTCTCCACACCATTTAATGAAAGTAAATCTGCACGTAGCTTTTCAATATCGACTTCTTCGGGTACACCTTCGAGCAAAATATTAATACTTTGTTTAAGTAAAACCCATGTTCTTGGCAACACCCAAAATCCAATCAGTACCGCAATAAGCGTATCAATCCAGTACCAATTAGTGAAGTAAATAATAATTGCACCAATAATAACGCCAACTGAGCCTAGTGCATCACTCAATACTTCTAGATAAGCACCTTTCACATTTAAGCTGTTATTGGCACTCGACATAAGAATTTTCATTGAGATGAGGTTTATTACCAAACCAATGGTCGCCACAATGAGCATACCTACACTTTGAATTTCAGGTGGCTGCGAAAAGCGAATATAGGCTTCATATAAAATATAAATTGCTACCACAAAAAGCATAAGTGCATTAAATAAAGCGGCCAGAATTTCAAAGCGCTGATAACCGAAAGTACGTTTATTATCGGCAGGACGTTTAGAAATCTGTATGGCAACCAAAGCAATTGCTAAAGCAGCTGCATCTGTAAACATATGTGCAGCGTCAGAGAGCAATGCCAAACTTTGTGTGATTAAACCTGCAATCACCTCAACAATTAAGAATGTCGTGGTAAGCGCCAAGGCAATCGTTAATTTTTTAGCATTACCTTCAGTCACTACAGCATGACTATGATCATGACCATGATGTCCACCCATTTTGCGGACTCCTTTTTATTTATCTTTATGGTGAGTTAAAAGTAAAGATGAAGACATCATTACCTTTAACTCTTACAAACACTTTTTCGACTTAAATTTTGTAATCAAAAAAGATATCTCAAATCGATGACATTATGAATGCTCAACACTTTTTGTCTTGCCTTCATTCATCCATCGATAAATGACCGGTAATAAAACCAAAGTTAATATCGTAGATGAAATAATGCCACCAATAACCACTGTTGCCAAAGGCCGTTGAACTTCTGCACCAGTTCCTGTTGCCAAAGCCATTGGAATAAAACCAAGTGAAGCAACACAAGCCGTCATGAGTACCGGTCTTAAACGTAAGATCGCCCCATTCCACGTGGCTGTTTGAATATCAAATTTTTCTCTAAGCTCTTTAATAAAGCTCAGCATCACCAGACCATTCAAAACAGCAACACCAGATAATGCAATAAACCCAACACCAGCCGACATGGACAGCGGAATATCTCTTAGCCAAAGGGCAATCAGGCCACCTGACAAAGCAAACGGCACACCGCTAAATACCAGCAAGCTTTCTTTCACATTATGGAATACAGCCATGAGTAGAATGAAAATCATAGCAAGCGCCAATGGAACAACTATTTTCATTCGTGCAGCAGCTGAAGCTAAATTTTCAAACTGACCGCCATATTCCAACCAATAACCCGCTGGCAGTTGTTCTTTTGCGAGTGTTGTTCTTAACTCTTGAACAAATGATCCTAAGTCACGGCCTTCTACGTTCGCAGTAATAATGACACGGCGCTTCCCATTTTCACGTCCCACCTGATTTAGGCCTGAGGTACGTTCAACTTTAGCTACATCTTGAAGTTGGATAAGTCCACCATTTGGCAACTGAATCGGAAGTTGAGCTAAGTTTTGGATGGTACGCTGCTGGTCTTCTAGGCGAATTTCAAAATCAAATCGTCTATCGCCTTGTAAAATCTGTCCAACATTTTGTCCACCAACACTTGCCGCCACAATATCTTGAATAGCTTTTGCAGATAATCCGTATTGCGCAGCCAGAGGTCGGTTAATTTCAACACTCAGCACCGGTAAACCGCTCGTTTGTTCTACCTTAACCGCGGTAGCACCTGAAATTTTTTGTACTTTCTGAGCGAGTGCCTGTGCCCGCTCATTGAGTACTTGCATATCGTCGCCAAAAATCTTGACGCCAATATCACTACGAATCCCTGAAATTAGCTCATTAAAGCGTAGCTCAATCGGTTGAGAGAACTCACTGTTATTACCCGGTAAGGTTGCCAAGAAAGCTTCCATACGTGAACGTAGCTCACTTAGCGTCTCTTTCGGGTTTGGCCATTGATCATGCGGTTTAAGCAAAATGACCGCATCAGAGATATTCGGCGGCATCACATCAGTTGCAACCTCAGCTGTCCCTGTTCGAGCAAAAACAGCTTTCACTTCTGGAAAGTTTTTCAAAATGAGCTTTTCAGTATTTTCCTGCATTCGCAGTGATTGCTCGAGACCAGTACTTGGTGAACGCATTTGCTGCAGGGCAAAGTCACCTTCACTGAGCTGCGGAGCAAATTCACTACCCATTTGGGTAGCTAATACACCTGTGAGAACTAAAATACTTAATGCAAAACTAACGACCACAATTTTAAGTTGATAAGCCTGATCGAGAATATTTTGATATTTCTGCTTTAAAAGCTGCATCCAACGTGTTTCTTTTTCTTTCACTTCACCTGTAACAAAAAGAGCAACTGCCGCAGGTACAAATGTCACAGAAAGAATCATGGCACCCAATAATGCCATCACCACTGTCATCGCCATTGGATGGAACATTTTGGCTTCAACACCAGATAGGGCAAAAATAGGTAAATAGACCACTAAAATAATCATTTGCCCAAAAATCAGTGGGCGACGGGCCTGTTTTGCTGCAAGGAAAACTTCTTTGAATCGTTCAGACCGCGTAAGAGGCCGATGTAGAGCATGCTGTGCTTCTGCCAGACGTCGAATACAGTTCTCTACAATAACAACCGCGCCATCCACAATAATCCCGAAATCAAGCGCTCCTAAGCTCATGAGGTTGGCACTAATGTTTTGCTCAGCCATTCCCGTCAGAGTAAACAACATCGATAATGGAATAACACAAGCCGTAATTAAAGCTGCCCGGAAATTTCCTAGAAAAATAAACAAAATCACGATAACCAGAATCGCGCCTTCTACAAGGTTCTTCTGCACCGTCGCAATTGCTTTATTTACTAAGCTCGTCCGGTCATAAACCGTCTCAATTTCCACTCCTTTAGGCAAGGTAGATTGTATTTCCTTAATTTTGGCATCAACCGCCTGAGCAACTGTACGGCTGTTTTCTCCCATCATCATCATGGCAATGCCAAGAACCGTTTCCTCACCGTTGTAAGTTGCAGCCCCTGTTCTTAAATCGTGTCCAATAGAGACATTCGCAACATCAACCACGCGGATCGGCAAACCATTTTTGGTACTTACAGTAATGTTTTGAATATCTTCAACACTACTTAACATGCCCGGCACACGAACGGTGAGTTGCTCTCCGTTTTCTTCGATAAAACCTGCACCGCGATTTTCATTATTTTCTTGCAGAGCAGTTTGAAATTCATTGATTGAAATTTGAAGCTGCTGCAAACGTTTTAAATCAGGTGACACAATATAGGTTTTATTGTAGCCACCGATACTGTTGATTTCCGCCACGCCTTTCACACGCTGCAATTGAGGACGTACAATCCAGTCCTGAATTTCACGTAAATCCATGGCTGTATAGGCTGTGCCATCTGCTTTCTTAGCGCCTGTTTTTGCTTTTACCACCCATTGGTAAATTTCACCCAAGCCCGTTGAAACAGGAGACATGATGGGATCAACTGATTCGGGTAGTTGGCCGTCCGCTTCTTGTAAACGCTGGTTAATCAGTTGTCTTGCCCAATAAATATCTGTCCCATCTTTAAAAATGATGGTAACTTGGGAAAGCCCATAACGAGAAATAGAGCGAGTTTGTTCCAGATTTGGAATTCCTGCCATCGCATTTTCAATAGGATAGGTAATCCGCTGTTCGACCTCTAAAGCGGTATACCCATTGGCTTGAGTATTAATCTGGACTTGGGTATTGGTAATATCTGGAACGGCATCAATAGGGAGTTTTTGATAACTCCAAATGCCAACACCAATCCACGCCAGAACAAAAAGCATGACCCAAATGGCATTTTGAATAGCAAACTGAATAACTCTGTCAAACAGTCCTTCTGGCTTGGGCAGCTCAGGCTTATTAATGTCCATGCTCAGCCTCTCCTTTTTCCAATTCGGACTTCAGTAAGAAGCTGCCTTCTGCAATATAGCGTTGGCTTGGATTAATTCCTTTTACAACTTCAACCCATTGACCATCTTTAGAACGTTGGCCTAGCTGTACAGTCACAGGTTCAAACTCAAAACCTGTTTTGACTATTTTTGGTGTAAAGATAACGTCTTTACCTTCAACTTGTTGAACTGCTTGCGCTTTTACA
Source organism: Acinetobacter sp. BD54 (assembly GCF_044778325.1). Lineage (NCBI taxonomy): Bacteria > Pseudomonadati > Pseudomonadota > Gammaproteobacteria > Moraxellales > Moraxellaceae > Acinetobacter > Acinetobacter sp. BD54. The sequence goes on from NZ_JANJEP010000003.1 coordinate 199,253, forward strand.
CGAGTCACTTTTTGTGTTGATCCTGCATTTAGCTCAACGTTAACCATCAAGTTTGGACGCAGCTCACTGCTATTTGCCAAAACCTTGGCACGCACTTGTAAGCGTCCAGTCTGAGCATCTGCCTCTGTTGTTAAACTTTGAACCTGAGCAGAAAATGTATTCCCAGTTTGTAAAGATTTAAATTCAATCTGTTGATTTGGCTGTACATTGATATTTGCATTGCTTGGTAAAATGAATTCCAGCCATAACTGATCAAGCTGATTAATAATAAAAAGCTGATCTGCTAACTGCACGTTTTCACCCACTACAATATCTTTATTACTCACGATACCCGCAATTGGCGCTGTTAAGGTATAACGCCCCGCTGAACCAGAACCTGCCCCGAATGCACTTAAGCGCGAGCGAGCTGCTTTAACCTGAATTTGTGCTTGCTGATAAGCGTTATAAGCTCGTTGATAATCTTGTTTCGCGGAAATTCCTTGAGACCATAAGCTACGTTCACGCTCATAGTCCTGACGTGCTAAATCAAGATTAGACTGGGCTATTTGCAAATTGGCTTGCTGATCGACTAAATCTGGCACTAATAAGCTTGCAAGTGCCTGGCCTTTTTTAACTTGTTGTCCTAGTTCAACATATACCGCTTCGACACGACCACTAAAACTTGGCGAAACATGGGCTTGGCGGTCAGTATTGACTACTAGTTTGGCTGGATAAGTCTGAAGTTGAGGAACTTCACCTAGTTCAGCTTGTTCAATTTTTAAATTTTGTTCCTGCATTTGCTGAGCAGTGAGTAGTAGTGGTTTTTCTCCCTCATCATGGTGTTCTTCACCCTCTTCTTCAGCATGCCCGTGGCCTTCCGATGGTTCCGAAGAATTAGATTTATTTTTTGAATTTAAAACGAGTAAACCAATTAATATTGCAGTAATGGTAGCAATTACTCCAACCCAAAGCCATTGAGAATTTTTCTTTAAATTTGCCGACATTATTATTCTCCTGCCTGAGTTGGGAATGCTTGAGCTTGTTGCCAAGCACGTTGATTAAGTTGCATTAAGGCATCTTTCGCCATGATCTGTTCTGGCTCTAGCCCAAGACGTAAACTTTGAATTTCAATTGAATTTTGCCAAGCCTGTTTTAATAGCTCGACTTTACGTAAGCGCACATCTTGCAACTGCATTGTGGCTTGCTGCACATCGGTAACGGCAAACTTACCCAAACGGAAACCTTGCAATGTTTTTTGTTGAACCTGAACGGCAAGAGGAACTTGCTGATCATTTAATTGCTTGAACTGAATATGTAAGCCTTTTAACTCTGACATCAGAGTTTCAATATCCACTTGATTCTGCTGTCGATAAAAGCTCTGTTGTCGTTGAGACAGCTCTTGTTTGGCCTGAGCAATCTTGATTCCGTATTGTTGACGATTAAAAAGATTTAAAGGAATTTCCACCCCTAAGCGGATTTGATTTTCCGTACGCTGCTCTGGGGAACGAGTGTTATTCACCCCCAAAGTTACCGCAGGTTGTGGTCTTGCTTTTGCCTTCAGCTGTTGAATAGTGGCTTGCTGCGCAAGAGCATCTAGTTGAAAAGAGCGCTCTAGCAAATTGTTTTGTCGATCTTGACCAGACTCTACATCCGCTGCCAATACCCACAGCTGATTAGAACTTTGAGATAGTTGGAACTGATTTGAATCACCACCCCATAAGTTGGCCAGTTGCTGTTTAGCAACTTGTAGTTTCAAATCGACCTGCTGATATAAACGCTGGTTTTCCAAGTGAGACATACGTACTCGATCTACATCAACCTGAGCAATACTCCCTGCCTGATAACGCTTTTCCGATGCAGACAAGTTCTCTTGGCTAACTGCTAACTGTTCTCCAATGAGAGACTTTTCAAGTTCAAGCAAGGCCACTTGTGACCAGAAATATTTAACTATTAACTCAAGCTCAGCCTTATAACGTTGTTCGGCCAAGTCAACCTTTGACATTTCTACTTTAGCTAAATGCTGTGCGGCCTTACGCTGCCCAAAAATATCTAAAGGCTGAGAGATGCCAATCGCGAGTTCTTTTTCTTGGTCACTCTGCAAACCTGTTTGCTCAATAGAAAGACTTGGATTTGCCCATAAGCGACTTTGTTTTAATTGCGCCTCAGCCATTTGCTGCTGTGCCTGCCAGACACCTTGTTGAGTTTGATAGCTTTGTGCTCGCGCTAATGCCTGTTCAAAACTAAAAGCTGCTTTTTGGGTATAAGAGCCCTGTTGAATATCAGAAGCAGCATTTGCCATTTGTCCTGCCAATAACATGACAATAGACAGGCTTGAGATAGTTACAACCTTTTTCAACGTTATCTTAACGTTACAACTCAATAAGTCGGGATGGCTCACCCGATTTAAAAAAATAGAAGACATGTTTTAGCCCCGCAATAAATAAAAGATGCGGTGGGCTTTTTTTGGCTACCCCACCTATAGCGGGGTTAAAACAGGAGGCGGTTTTAAGGCACTAAGATGTGGAGACTGGTAAGAATTGGACCAATGATAAATTTGTGAAAGTTCATGCACATGCAAAACAGGGGTTTGAGCTTGTTTTGCAACTTCTGTCATGACGACATGAAAACATGTCGGTAAATGATCATGATGGTCTTGTAAGTTTAAAGGTGCTTTATGAGCAGCATCTAAAGTCTCAGTATGTTCAACATGGGTATGAGAAGACGTTTGATATACATTTAAAGCTGCATGATGACCAAAATGATGTAGTGCTTTTTCTTGATTTTCATGCGCGCAAAAAACCGCTGCTATATTCCATAAACTCTGGAATATAAGCAAACAGAATAAGACGGACATGAAAATTGCAGAACGTGGCAACAGTACACCATGGCTGTTAGGAATTGCACGAAGCAACTATAGCAGGCGAGCTACATGTAATAAAATTACAAAACGTTGATTTATGGGTTCCATTCTTAACCCAGATGTTTCCTAAGTTTTTTAAAAATAATTTTTAAGAGTAATGTTCATGTATAAAACATTGACCACTAGCCTACTAGTAACTTGTCTTGGCTTAAGTGGATGTGCAACTTCTATTTTATCGACTGCCCTGCCGAATGAGACGACTGAGGTCCAAACAACTATTTTAAAGACAGATCAAATTATTGCACTTGGGCAAGCCGTTAAAAACCAGCAAGAACAAGGCATCGTATTTATAGGTCAAGACTTTAATTATTTAATGACCGAAGGAAGTTTGGAATTTTTAAATATCATTAAAAATATTCCTGTAAATCAAAGAACTTTAATTATTCCATCTCCTCTGCTACTTGAAATGGATGATCCTACGCATTTTCATGGTGAACTCAAGTTTCAATACAATATTCCCGCTTCAAAACTCTCTGATCAACAGAAAGAAAATTTAAAAAATTTAGGGTTTAAAAATCATTTTATGGTTATGGAGAACCAAACACAGCTTTTATATCCCTACGCTATTATTCGTTTTAAAGGCCAAATTTATCAAACCAGTCCTACTTCAAAAGTCCAACAAACGATTCCAACTCCATATCCAATCGCCTTACAACAAAAAGATGAAATAACCAAGAAACATCCGTTTAAACGTGTAACGCGTATGGCGCTTTATCCTTTAGCGATGGCATTTGATATAGTGACGGTAGCTCCTTCTCTCATCTTGTCAGATTTACGAGGTGACTTTACTAAATAAGCACCCTTACTAATCTAAAAACAAAACCAGCCCTTAGGCTGGTTTTGTTTAAGAAAATTTCTTTTGTTTGATATTTATAAATTTTCTCAATTTTTTTATTTTGAATAATCATTTGTTCTTAAACTTTTTAAATTCTATTTTCATGTTTGTATACCAATACTTTTATAGAAATTTCGCTAAGCGTAAAAACACGTGTAACTTTTATGTAAGCTAAAACTTCATCATTTTTCATCCAAATGCGCTATATCAGATTTACAAAAAATAACATAAGATTTTCATATAAGGGACTAGCTTAAAAGTGTGAGTCAATTCAATCAAATTGAGGAACAAGGGGAGACTGTCATGAATATGAAAACAATCAAGCATGGGCTTAATCACTTGTTTGCCTTTGAAAACTTACCAGCCGATATGCATTCACAAGCTGAGGATGAAATTGAACAAGGCTTACGCTTTGAAGAGTTAGCCATACAAGATCATGAACGTATGCAGAATTGGTTAGATATTACCCCAAATGACCGCAATGCGATGTGGTGCTACCTCCGTGCAGCTTTAAGAGGTAATGCTGACGCTTCCTTTAAACTTGGTATTGGCTATTTAAATGGTCAATTTGGTTTAGATAAAAACTACACTGAAGCTGAAAAGTGGTTAAACAAAGCAGCAAGTCAGGGACATCCTGATGCTGAACGTTGCTTACAAGAAGCTTTTAGTAAACTTGCCTTCTAACAAAAAACCAGCCCTTAGGCTGGTTTTTAAATTTAGCAGTAATTAACCGCTAATTTTTTTGTATTTCTTGCGATGAGGCTGAGCGTCATCACCTAGCTTAGCACGGCGATAAGCTTCAAACTCGGTATAGTTACCTGTATAGAACTCTGGTTGTTCATCTTCAAATGACAAGATATGAGTCGCAATACGGTCAAGGAACCAACGGTCATGCGATACAACCATGACTGTACCCGGGAATACCAAAATTGCATCTTCAAGTGCACGTAAAGTTTCTACGTCCAAGTCGTTTGATGGCTCATCCAGTAAGATAACGTTTGCACCTTGCTGTAAAATTTTCGCAAGTTGTAAACGGTTACGCTCACCACCTGACAATTCACCTACGCGTTTTTGCTGATCTTGGCCTTTAAAGTTAAAACGACCAATATAAGCACGTGATGCAATTTCATAATCGCCCACTTTCAAGATGTCTAAACCGCCAGAAACTTCTTCCCAAACCGTTTTGTTATCATCTAAAGTGTCACGAATCTGACCAACATAAGCAACTTTAACCGAATCACCAAGTGTTACAGTACCAGTGTCAGGTTTTTGCTCACCTGTCATCATACGGAATAAAGTCGTTTTACCGGCACCGTTAGGACCAACAATACCTACAATCGCTGCTGGTGGTACGGTAAATGACAAGTTTTCGTAAAGTAAACGATCACCAAATGACTTGCTGATATTTTCTACTTCAACAACCTTGTTACCTAAACGTGGACCAGGTGGAATATAGATTTCAGAGGTCTCATTACGCTGTTGGAATTCGCGTGAGTTAAGCTCTTCAAAACGCTCCATACGCGCTTTGTTTTTCTTTTGCTGACCTTTCGCATTTTGACGAACCCATTCAAGTTCTTTTTTCAATGCTTTAGCAAAAGATTCTTCTTGTTTCTGCTCTTGTTCTAAGCGAGCATTTTTTTGCTCCAACCAAGAAGTGTAGTTACCTTGGTAAGGAATACCGTGTCCACGGTCAAGCTCCAAGATCCACTCGGCAACGTTATCTAAGAAATAACGGTCGTGCGTAATCGCCACGATTGTGCCAGGGAAATCTTTTAAGAATCGCTCTAACCAAGATACAGACTCTGCATCCAAATGGTTCGTTGGTTCGTCAAGAAGCAACATATCTGGTTTAGAGAGCAATAAACGGCAAAGTGCTACACGACGGCGTTCACCACCAGAAAGCTTAGTTACATCTGCATCCCAAGCTGGAAGGTTCAAGGCATCTGCCGCGATTTCAAGCTGGTTATTTAGGTTATGTGCATCCCAAGCATGGATAATTGATTCTAATTTTTCCTGCTCTTTCGCAAGCGCATCAAAATCAGCATCTGGGTCTGCATATTCTGCAAATACCTGATCAAGACGCTCTAAAGCATCTAAAGCTTCACGCACACCATCTTCAACGTTACCACGAACGTCTTTAGTCGGATCAAGTGGCGGTTCTTGCTCTAAATAGCCGATTTTAATTCCAGGTTGTGCACGAGCTTCACCAGAGAAATCTTTATCTACGCCAGCCATAATACGAAGCAAGGTAGACTTACCCGCACCGTTCAAACCGAGAACACCAATTTTGGCACCCGGGAAAAATGATAAAGAGATGTCTTTTAAGATTTCGCGCTTTGGCGGAACCATCTTAGACACTCGGTTCATCGTATAAATATATTGGGCCACGCAGGACTCCTCAATTGAAAAACCAATACATCGCAAGACGCGACAAAATAATCGCGCGTATTATACGATGAAAACACTAATGACTTGAAGTTATGATTTCCATCGTACGGATTTATCAAACAATTTTCTTTTTCAATAAGTTGCAAAATGTTTATGTATAAGATTTATACAACGTTTCAGCGTATATTTTTCTATCTATATTCCTAAAATTGGATAACAAACCAGAATTTCTGCAATTTTCTATATAAATTTTAAGCTAGACTCGCTCAATATTTAACTCACGAAGATGAAGTAATCATGACTTATAAAGATGAAACCTTAGCCATTCACGCAGGCTACACTCCAGAAGCAACCACTAAAGCTGTTGCAGTCCCTATCTATCAAACAACTTCGTATGCATTTGATAACATACAACACGGTGCCGACCTTTTCGATTTAAAAGTTCAAGGCAATATCTATACCCGTATTATGAATCCAACCACAGCCGTACTTGAGCAGCGCCTTGCTGCGTTAGAAGGCGGTATTGGGGCATTAGCTTTGGCATCGGGAATGGCAGCTATTACTTACGCAATTCAGACCATTACTGAAGCTGGAGATAATATTGCCTCAGTCTCAACTTTATATGGTGGAACGTACAACTTATTTGCTCATACCCTGCCAAAACAAGGCATTGAAGTTCGCTTTTTTGATTATCAAAAGCCTGAAAGCTTACGTAACTTAATTGATGATAAAACTAAACTTGTTTTTGTTGAGTCAATCGGCAATCCGCTTGGAAATATCATCGATCTAGAAGAAATTTCGAAAATCGCCCATGAATATGGCGTACCTGTCGTTGTTGATAATACAGTCGCTACCCCTGCTTTATTAAAACCATTCCAATATGGCGCCGATATCGTCATACATTCTTTGACTAAATATATTGGTGGTCATGGCAATAGTATTGGTGGTGCGATTATCGATAGCGGTAAGTTTCCTTGGGGTAAATATCCGGAGCGTTTTAAAGTATTGAACACGCCAGACCCAAGCTATCATGGTGTGAACTATGTAGAGGCATTAGGTGAAGCTGCCTATATAGCAAGGGCTCGCGTTGTACCATTACGTAATACAGGCGCAGCTATTAGCCCGCTCAGTGTTTTCTTAATTTTACAGGGTCTAGAAACGCTTAATTTACGGATGGAACGCCATACTGAAAATGCACAAAGAATTGCGGAATATTTGCAAAATCATCCGAAAGTAAAATGGGTCAATTACGCAGGCTTAAAAGATCATCCACAACATCAACTTGCGCAAAAATATGTAAAAGGTAAACCTTCTGCAATTTTATCTTTTGGGGTTCAAGATGGCCGTGAAGGCGGTACTCGCTTCATTGATGCCCTTCAGCTATTTACCCGTCTTGTGAATATTGGTGATGCGAAAAGTCTGGCGTGTCACCCTGCAACCACAACTCACCGCCAACTCAACGAACAAGAACTAAAAGCTGCTGGTGTAAGTGAAGATATGGTACGTCTTTCAATTGGTATCGAGCATGTTGATGACCTTATTGCCGATTTAGAACAAGCACTTTCATCCGTATAAATTTTAAACCCATCTAACAAGCCTCTGGAATATAGAGGCTTTTTTATTTTCAAATGATTTATCTATTAAGAATAATTAATGGATTAGGGTAATAATTTAGAGTTTTTACTCTAAATAAATTGTTAAATTTCATATATTTACACACTAGACAATTTTTAAACATCTATTAAGATAAGGCAATATTTAGGAGTTCATCAGGATGAACCAACGGTTGTAAAAATAAAAATTACATACCGGAATAAATAGCCCCTGCCCCTACTTAGGTAAAATGCTGTGAATAAAAAATTAGAAGCTCTGTTCCAGGAAAAGGTACAAGGTAAAGTCATCTTAGTGACAGGCGCCTCAAGTGGAATCGGTTTAACGATTTCCAATAAACTTGCTGACGCTGGTGCGCATGTTTTACTGGTTGCCCGTACTCAAGAAACATTAGAAGAAGTCAAAGCAGATATTGAAAGCCGTGGCGGTCAGGCATCAATTTTCCCATGTGATCTAAATGACATGGAAATGATTGATCAGGTTTCTAAAGAGATTTTAGCTTCTGTTGACCATATTGATATTTTAATTAATAACGCAGGTCGTTCTATTCGTCGTGCCGTTCATGAGTCTTATGACCGTTTCCACGACTTTGAACGTACTATGCAATTGAACTACTTTGGCGCTGTACGTTTAGTGCTCAATATTTTGCCTCACATGATTCAACGTAAAGATGGGCAAATTATTAATATTAGTTCGATTGGTGTATTAGCAAATGCAACCCGCTTCTCGGCTTATGTTGCTTCTAAAGCTGCGCTTGATGCATTTAGCCGTTGTCTATCGGCAGAAGTTCATGCACATAAAATTGCAATTACTTCAATTTACATGCCTTTAGTGCGTACACCAATGATTGCGCCAACCAAGATTTATAAATATGTACCGACTCTCTCACCTGAGCAAGCAGCCGATTTAATTGCTTATGCGATTGTGAAACGTCCAAAACGTATTGCAACTAACTTAGGCCGTTTGGCTTCTATGACCTATTCAGTGGCCCCTGGCATTAACAATATGTTTATGTCGATTGGTTTCCGTCTGTTTCCAAGTTCAGACGCCGCAAAAGGCAAAAAAGCTGAAAAACTTAACTGGGTGCAAAAAGCATATGCACGCATTTTCCCTGGTGAGCATTGGTAATTTAAAATATTCAGCGAGCTTAAATAAAAAAGCGCCTCATGAAAGGCGCTTTTTTTATTTGGTTCTATTTACGTATCTAAAAACTCGACATGCCCTGTTTTAACATCGTAAATCGCGCCAACAATCGCTATTTCACCACGATCCAGTAAGTCTTTAAGTACCGTACTGTTATTAATAATATATTGGATATTGTAGTGAACATTCATAGCAGTTACCTGATTTACGAAGGTCTTGTTTAATTCACGGGGTTGCATAATGTCATATACGCTTTCTACCGAATGCATGAGCGGACCAAGCACATATTGAATATGTGGCATCTCTTTGACATCGGAGATTTGCTTTTGCTGTAAGCGTAACTGACATGCACTCGTCACTGCACCACAGTCAGTATGGCCTAAAACTAAAATGACTTTTGAGCCTTTGGCCTGACAAGCAAACTCAAGCGAGCCTAATACCTTTTGACCTGCAATATTACCTGCAATCCTTAAACTAAATAGATCACCAATGCCCACGTCAAAAATCATTTCAGTTGGAGCACGTGAGTCCATACATCCCAAAACGGCAGCAATTGGATGCTGGCCTTCATCTGCAGTAACACGAATTTGGCGATAAATATCACGTTGCAAGCGCTCATTTTTAACGAAACGTTCATTTCCTTCTTTAAGTAAAGTAATGACTTGCTGTGGACTTAGTTTACGTTGTAGATCTCTCGTACTAATGTAGATATCCAGTACTGCATCATCTACCTCTTCATAGTGCTGCTTAAATCCAATAAGCTTAAGGTCGACTTGGCGTTTAACTGCCGTCTCATTTTGATAGTCTTGAATGACTTGATAAATATCCGGATCAATCGAATCACATTGAGTGGCATCAATAATCAACTGCTGATTTTTATGAACATGTTCTAAGGCAGAAATGAGTGCGGAACGATTCAGAAATGTCACTTGTGAAGGAAGCTCAATACGCGTCACGATTCCATGTAAATGCTTTTCTTTATAAACACGAACACCTTTATTGAAGTTGCCATATAAAATAAATGCACTACTGGTAAATAGCCCCACCAAGATTCCGGTTAATAAATCTGTTAGCAAGATTGCAACCAAGGTAATAATGAATGGTAAAAACTGTCTCCAACCTTTTTGGTAAAGCTGTTTGAATAACTTTGGATGAGTCAGTTTAAAACCAGTCACGATCAAAATTGCTGCAAGTGCAGACAAAGGAATCATGTTCATGAGTGGGACAAAAAATAGAATGGCAAGCAGTAACAACACACCGTGAATAATGGTTGAGCATTTACTACGTGCACCTGTATTGGCATTTACAGAACTACGGACAATCACTGAGGTCACTGGCATTCCGCCAATTAAACCCGACACAATATTACCTGCTCCTTGCGCCCATAACTCACGATTAGGTGGAGATGAACGCTTTTGAGGATCAAGCTTATCGGCCGCTTCTAAATTTAGTAATGTTTCTAAAGATGCCACGATCGCAAGTGTAATGGCTCCAGTATAAATTAATGGTTCAGCTAAATAGCTAAAGTCAGGAAAAACCAATACCTCTTCTGGTGCTTGTAATATATTTGGTAGTTGAATCAAATTATTACTTTGCACAGCCCATGAAGAACCGATACTTATTAAAACAAAGTTAAAAACTGCTGCGAGTACCACGGCAATTAAGGCAGAAGGCAACGCTAACTTTTTAAGTGGGCTACTGTCCCAAGCTAAAATTAAAAATAAGCTCAGCAGTCCAATCAATGCTGCTCCAGCATCAAATTTTTGGATAAACGTATCCGGTGTAGCAGTCCAAACTTCTTTCCATGAAAAATCAGTCAACCCAAATAAATAAGGTAACTGTGTCACAATCAGAATGGCACCAATGGCTGCCAACAATCCTAAAATGACATTGTTTGGAATAAAGTTGGCAAAGAAACCCAACTTAAATACACCAAACAGAATTTGTAAAATTCCTGCAAATACAATACACAATAAAAAGGCGGCATAATTGCCGCCTAATTGATCGAGTTGTACAAGGATGACCGCAGTCAACCCTGCTGCTGGGCCAGAAACGCTGATGTGAGAGCCACTCAGCAGGCCAACAATAATTCCACCCACTATTCCAGCAATAATGCCAGAAATAATTGGAGCACCTGAGGCTAAGGCAATACCCAAACATAAGGGTAAGGCCACGAGAAATACGACCACTCCCGAAAGGAGGTCGTTTACGTGAAATCTATTTTTCAGTTCTAAAGCCGGCATAAAAACAACCATTTATAATATAAAAAAACAATCAATTTTTAATGTAACTGCCTGAAAGTGAGGAACTTACTTCAAGGCTTTATCGATATTGTCTGACAACTGAATCGGGTTAAAGTTGAGTTATGCTATAACGTTGTATAGTTGATTGTAGATTTCACGACGTTTTTGTTGATCTTAAGATTCACCTCATCTTTATGAGCGTGATGTTTTAATAAAACATGGCACTAGCCATTTAGAAGACGATTTAAAAACAATAAAAAAAGCCTCCCGTTTAGGAGGCTTTTTTAGGTTCTCTAAAGGCTCTTATTTAGAACCCTTAATTCCTGCTTGCAATAATAATGCACCAAAACCACCAATTTTCTGCTCTTGTGGTTTTTCTTGCTTATTACGCTGCGGACGTTCAACTTGATCTTTACGCGGTTGTGGACGTTTACCTTGTGGTTTACGCTCAGAACGCTGTTCGTTATTTTGTTCACGACGTGGTGGACGCTGTGCTTTCACAGGTGCCGCACCTTCTGCACGCATACTCAAGTTCACACGGTTACGTTCAACATCAACTTGCATAACACGCACTTGTACGATCTGACCTGGTTTTACCACTTTATGCGGGTCAGAAACGAACTCATTGGCTAATTCAGAGATATGAACCAAACCATCTTGATGCACACCAATATCAACAAAAGCACCAAAATTCGTCACATTCGTCACAACACCTTCAAGCTGCATACCTTCAGTCAACTGAGCAACTTCAGTAATGTCTTCACGGAATTTAGCTGTGCGGAATTCTGGACGAGGGTCACGGCCCGGTTTTTCAAGTTCTGCTAAAACGTCTTGAATAGTTGGCAAACCGAATTTGTCATCAACAAACTCTTCTGCTTTAACCTGACGAATAATTTCGGTATTACCAATAATGTCTTTTACCGTTGTAGCTTTTGCTGCAACAATTTTCTCAACAAGACCATAACTTTCAGGGTGAACAGCAGATGCATCTAATGGCTCTGAACCATTTTGGATACGTAAGAAACCAGCAGCCTGTTCAAAAGTACGTTCGCCAAGACGCGGTACATTTTTAAGTGCCTGACGTGTGTCAAAACGGCCATGCTCTTTACGGTATTCAACAATTTGCTGTGCAATTGCTTTATTCAAACCTGCAATATAAGCCAAGATTGCTGGTGAAGCAGTATTTACATCTACCCCAACAGCGTTCACACAGTCTTCTACAACCGCATCAAGCGTTTTTGCTAAACCAGTTTGGTTCACATCATGTTGATATTGACCTACGCCAATCGACTTCGGATCAATTTTAACAAGCTCAGCAAGCGGGTCTTGTAAACGGCGCGCAATAGAAACTGCACCACGGATTGAAACATCAAGCTCTGGCAGTTCCGCCGCAGCAAGTTCACTTGCAGAGTAAACAGAGGCGCCTGCTTCACTTACGGTTACGCGAGTTAATTTAAGATCTGTATTTGCAGCCATCATTTCAGCTACAACAGCTTCTGTTTCACGGCTCGCAGTACCATTGCCAATAGCAATAAGCTCGACATTGTATTCACGACATAGACGTGCAAGCTCAGCAATTGAGCCTTCTTTATCTTCTTTAGGCGCAAATGGATAAATCGTGCTATGTGCAAGTACATCACCAGCTTCGCTTACCACAGCTAGTTTCACACCAGTACGAATACCAGGGTCAACACCCAAAGTCGTACGGCTACCAGCTGGCGCTGATAACAATAAGTGACGAAGATTTTCAGCAAACACCTGCATTGCTTCTGCTTCAGCAGCAAGACGTTTTTCTGTAAGTAATGAATGCTCGATTTGAGGACGAACTTTACCTAACCAGAATAATTTTGCAGTTTGTTTTAAGAAATCTTGACGTGTTTGTGGCTGAATCTGATCAAGGTTGTATTCAGTTTCAATACGAGCCAATGGTGCATCATCTGCGCCATCAACTTTTAAACCAAGTACGTTTTCTTGGCGGCCACGTAACATCGCCAATAAACGATGTGATGGTAATTTGTTTAGGCCTTCAGAGAATTCAAAGTAATCGCGGAACTTTTTGCCCACTTCTTTCTTCTCTTCAGATGCAACAGTACTTTTTAACACTGCTGTTTTTGCGAAAGTCGCTTTTAATTCTGTAGTAAGAGGAATGTTTTGTGCCCAGTCATCAATCAGAATATGCTGGATTGCGTCTAACTGACTTTCAACGTCCGGATAGTCTTCATGACTAAAACCAGCCAATGCTTCTGTCGGATCAATTTGTTCTGAAATAATTTTTTCGGCAATTGGTCCAAGGCCCGCTTCTTTTGCCTTGAAAGATTTGCTCGTACGTTTAGGACGGTACGGCGCATAAATTTCTTCTAAAGCATTTTTTGTTTCGGCTGCATTCACCCGCGCCAACAAGTCATCATTCAATTTATTCTGTTCTTGCAATGACTGAATGACCTTTTCACGGCGCTCATATAAATCACGTAAATACGCTAAACGAGTATCTAATTGGCGTAACTGCGTATCATCTAAACCTTGTGTTACTTCTTTACGGTAACGGGCAATGAATGGAACACTGGCACCTTCATCAATTAAGCGGATGGCAGCTTCTACTTGGTTTGGACGTACGGCAAGCTCACTTGCCAACTGCTGAACTAAGTCAGTCATCGTGTTTGATCCCACAAGGATAAAGTTTAAAAGCACTGATTATAAAGACCAAGACCATAAAATCCACACTTGTTTGCGTATTCAAAACGTTTTTTTGTATTGACTATGAATTTTTCACATTCTTATGGCTGTAAAAAAGTTTTTTCTGTGACTCATTTGGGCCTTTAAGCTAGCCTTTTACCTTTTAAAAAATATGAAATTTATAGGTTCTTCTTTAATTAAAGAAAATTTTTAATATAAATTATGAGAAAAAGAACATATTGATACATTGCCAGAACGATCAAAATATAGTTTTTCTTATCTTTCTAAATAAATTATTAAGTTCTCATACTTAAACCACAAATGAATAAATTAAAAGTTAGAACTTAAAAACCGGAACTCATTTTTAAAATAATTTATTTGAAACAAATATTTATTAGAATTTAATTGATAAGAAAGAGGTAAATAGCCAAATATTTGAGTTTTTCTTTAAGGCTTTGCTAAATTATGGGCATAAGATGTTGTTTTTTGGTTTCAAGCCCCTACGAAAATTGTAATTTTGAGCAAATTGATACATAGTCTTAACAAGAACATCGGCATTATACTGAGGGCTTGTTGGCAATAAGCCTAACCGATCCAATAATATATAAATTATGACTTTAAAAGGGAGTACATCATGAGTTTAGTTGTACCTGCTGAACATCCTGAAACCGTACATAACGAAACGGATCGTGTCGAGCGCATTTTAGTGGTCGATGACGATGTGCGTTTACGTACCCTCTTGCAACGTTTTTTGGAAGATAAAGGCTTTGTTGTAAAAACTGCCCATGATGCCTCACAAATGGATCGTTTATTACAACGTGAGTTATTTTCACTTATCGTGCTCGACTTTATGTTGCCCGTTGAAGATGGTTTAAGTATTTGTCGTCGTTTACGTCAGTCAAATATTGATACTCCAATTATCATGTTAACTGCACGTGGTAGTGACTCTGACCGTATTGCTGGTCTTGAAGCCGGCGCAGATGACTATTTACCAAAACCATTTAACCCAAATGAACTTTTAGCACGTATTCGCGCAGTATTGCGTCGTCAGGTACGTGAAGTCCCGGGTGCGCCAAGCCAACAAGTTGAAGTGGTTAGCTTTGGTCCATGGTCTCTAGATTTATCTACACGTACACTGACTCGTGAGGGTCAAATCGTTACGTTGACTACAGGTGAATTTGCCGTATTAAAAGCTTTGGTACAGCATCCACGTGAACCTTTAACACGCGACAAGCTCATGAACTTGGCTCGTGGCCGTGAATGGGGTGCAATGGAACGTTCTATTGATGTTCAAGTGTCTCGTTTACGCCGCTTAATTGAAGATAACCCGGCACGTGCACGTTACATTCAAACTGTATGGGGCGTAGGCTATGTGTTTGTTCCGGATGGTGCTGAATAAGCTTGAGATAAAATAGAGTGAGTTTAGAGCCAATACCACCGCAAACCTTTACCGACTACGTTGCGTACTCAGAGCGTAAACGGACCCGATGGGAACGTTTTCTCGATAAGATTAAGCCACGTTCTGCGGCCATGCGTACCACAATTTTGGTACTGCTGGTGGTACTCTTTAGCTTATTTATGTCATTGTGGTTTTTTTGGCGAACCCTCTATTTACCTGAAATTCAGCAACATGCACGCTATCTAGCAGTTGAACTAGAACTGGTAAATAACCCTAATATTCGTATTTTTCATCGCGATAGCGAAGTTGACGTCGACACATGGTTACGCAATCGGGTTGGCATTGAATATGTCACGAACCCCAAAGAATATCCAAGTGTCCGCGATAAAATTATTGCCGAGTTTTTTACCAACCAAGTTGAGCAAAAACTGGCAAATGAAATTGGCGCAAAAGACGTTACTGTCTATTTCCAATTTAAACCTAGCCCACGTATCTGGATTCAAACGCCAGAAATGCATGGTAACTGGGTTCGTGAACCTTTAAAAACCTATGCCAACTATAGCCCCGAGCTACTGGTAGGCTGGGTTGTGGGTGTCCCATTAGTTTCGGCCATCATTATTTTAATTTTGGTTCGACAAATGAACCGACCATTACGTCGTTTGCAAAATGCTGCCAACGAATACAGTAAGTCTGGAACTGCACCTTATTTAGATACTAACCACGGCCCTTTAGAAATTCGCCAAGTAAACCAAGCATTTAACCGTATGGTATATACGCTTGAACAAACTGAACGTGAAAGACGCATCATGCTAGCGGGAATTTCACATGATTTAAGGACTCCCCTTACACGTATTCGTTTAACTGCAGAGATGCTACCTGATGAGTTTCTACGTGAAGGTCTGGTTTATGACGTAGATGATATGGATGCGATTCTAAATCAGTTCATCTCATATATGCGCGATGGTTCAGATGAGGAATTAAAAGACACTAATATCAATATTCTTTTACAAGAATTGGTGGTTCAGTTTAAACCCCTTGATATTCGCTTTAACATGCAGGATGTTCCTATTATTCCTGCACGCAGCCTCTCTTTAAAACGACTTATTGCCAACCTCATTAATAACGCAAAGCGTTATGGTGCTGAACCAATCGAACTCAGTGCAAAGGTTGAAAATGAACATATTTTAATTACGGTTGCTGACCATGGTGAAGGCATTCCAGAAGATCAAATTGAAGAATTAATGCAGCCTTTTGTAAGAGGCAACTCGGCTAGAACGATTCAGGGAAGCGGTTTGGGTCTTGCCATTGTTAAACGTATTGTCGATATTCACCAAGGTGAAATACAGATTCACAATCGTGAACAAGGCGGTTTAGAGGTTATTATTTCTTTACCAATTCCAAAACCCGCCCCTGAAGAAAATACAACACACAATCCTTTAGAAAAAATCAAACAAACTTTAAGTGAGCGCTTTTAATTTGAGCAATTGAACATTTAAAGCGCTATTTTAAACCCTAAAAAAGACAATAATAATCAATATATTAAAAATCATAAAAATAAGTTATACCCGCATTTATTTAAAAAATTAGACCTTAGCCTAACACCTATGCACTTTTCATTTTTTCATAGCTAAAATCCGGTATGTTTTGACAATATTGAGGATGTCCAATGTCTTTAAGTCGTATTCGCCTAGCTTCTCTTCATGACAAGGTCATCAGTGCTGAACAAGCTGCGCAATTCATCGAAAATGGAATGACCGTTGGTATGAGTGGTTTTACTCGTGCCGGTGAAGCTAAAGCTGTTCCACAAGCACTTGTAGAGCTTGCAAAAAAGAATCCGTTAAAAATCACGTTAATTACGGGTGCTAGCTTAGGTAATGACTTAGACAAACAACTCACGGAAGCAGGTGTTTTATCTCGTCGCATGCCATTCCAAGTGGATAACACTTTGCGCCGCGCAATTAACAACGGCGAAGTCATGTTTATTGACCAACACTTGTCAGAAACTGTTGAGCAAATGCGTAACCAGCAACTTAAACGTCCAGATGTTGCGGTCATTGAAGCAATCGCGATTACTGAAGATGGTGGCATTATTCCAACAACTTCTGTTGGTAACTCTGCAAGTTTTGCGATTTTTGCCGAAAAAGTAATTGTTGAAATCAACACTTCTTTAAGCGAAAGCTTTGAAGGTTTGCACGATATCTATATTCCAACTTACCGTCCAACACGTACGCCAATTCCATTAACAAAAGTGGATGAACGTATTGGTACAACAGCTATCCAAATCGATCCTTCGAAAATTGTTGGTATTGTCTTTAACGATACACATGACTCTCCATCGACAGTAACTCCACCGGATGATGAGACTCAAGGCATTGCCAATCACCTTATCGCATTCTTTGAAAAAGAAGTGGCTGAAGGTCGTTTACCGAAAAACCTTGGTCCACTCCAAGCAGGGATCGGTTCAATTGCAAACGCTGTACTAACAGGTCTAAAAGATTCTAATTTTGAAGACCTCATCATGTACTCAGAAGTACTACAAGACTGTACTTTTGAACTAATTGATGCAGGCAAAATGAAATTTGCTTCTGGTAGTTCAATTACGCTTTCAGCAAAATGTGGTGAAAAAGTTTTTGGTAATATCGAAGCTTACAAAGACAAATTAGTGCTTCGTCCACAAGAAATTTCTAATCACCCTGAGCTTGTACGTCGTTTAGGTATTATCGGTATTAATACTGCACTTGAGTTTGATATTTACGGTAACGTGAACTCAACTCACGTGTGCGGTACTAAAATGATGAACGGTATTGGTGGTTCAGGTGACTTCGCTCGTAATGCGCACTTGGCAATCTTTGTAACCAAATCAATCGCTAAAGGCGGCGATATTTCCTCTATCGTGCCAATGGTGAGTCACGTTGATCATAGTGAGCACGATGTTGATATTTTAGTGACAGAGCAAGGTTTAGCAGACTTACGTGGTTTAGCACCTCGTGAACGCGCTCGCGCTATTATCGACAACTGTGTACACCCGCTTTACCGTGATGCATTAAATGACTACTTTGATCGTGCATGTGCTAAAGGCGGACATACACCTCACTTACTTCGTGAAGCATTGTCTTGGCATGCAAACTTCGAAGAAACAGGCCAAATGCTTCAACCAACACCAGTTGCAAAATCAGCTTAAGACATACTTTTAATTTAAGCACTCCTACGGGGGTGCTTTTTTATTTGTGTAAATTATTCACAAACTACTGCTCAAGTTCGAATTTTTATTTTACCTTTTCAATACATCAAAACAAAAAGTAGAAATCCATATGTTCATTATTCGCCAATTTACAAATGCAGATCTGGATGATGTGGTCAATTTATGGGAAAGCTGTGGCCTAACTCGCCCTTGGAATAACCCTGAAACGGATATTTTTAGGAAAGTTTCGCAGCAGGATGATTTATTCCTCGTTGCTATTAAGGATGAGCAACTGATTGGCACGCTTATGGGCGGCTACGACGGCCATAGAGGCTGGATTAATTATCTGGCTGTTCACCCCCACCAACAACGCTTAGGAATAGCCACAGCGCTTGTTCAACAGCTTGAGAAGCGGCTTATGGCGCGTGGCTGTCCCAAATTACAATTATTAGTGCGTAAAGATAATCTAAATGTGTTGAATTTTTACGAACAGCTCGGCTATGACGAAGTAGAAGCAGTATGTTTAGGAAAACGTCTTATTAGTGATAATCCTCATGACTAAAGGCGCCTCTTCAAATGAAGAGCCTTTAGGAAATAAAGCCAGACCTTGGGATAACTCACTTTACTTGTGGATAAAATGAGAGTTATACACAAGTGAAGTCATTCTACTCACGAATCAAATAAATAGGCATGAAAAAAGCCCCATACTTAAAATATGGGGCTTTTTCGAATATGGTGGCGAGACCCAGGATCGAACTGGGGACACACGGATTTTCAATCCGTTGCTCTACCAACTGAGCTATCACGCCGATGGCCTGTATTAAGCCGTATCTCAGAACAATAGTCAACAATTATCCTGAGTTTTTGATTTAAATGAGTATTTTTTATACTCAAAAAAAATCCCTGATGGGATCAGGGATTGAAAACACAAATAATGGTGGCGAGACCCAGGATCGAACTAGGGACACACGGATTTTCAATCCGTTGCTCTACCAACTGAGCTATCACGCCGAAGTGGGCGTATTAAACAATGTTTATAGGAGGACGTCAAGCAACTTCCGCATTTTTTGTAACAAGTGTTTAATTTTAAATCACAAGTGCCGTAAAAATAGGATTTTAGCTATGCAATTTACCAATATGAGCTAAGCAGCGATGAATTGCACCACAACCTGGCTCAAAAATTTTAACGCCTTTTGCTTCTTCTATACGACAAGCTTCTTCAACTAGACGCTCTGCTACTCCGCGTCCACGATTTGCAGGGTGTACAACTATATATTCAAGCACCTTGCTTTCACCTTGTCCTGAACACCAGATTGCACCTATAATTTTGGTGTTAAATTCGGCAGTGTATAGCGTGGTATACTGTTGTAAATCTTGTTCAAGTTGTTCAATCGCATCGTGCCCGTCACCAAACTCCGGACTTGTGTCATACAGTCGCTCAAGCTGATCGCGGATCTCTGAATTATCTAGAGAACTATAAGCATGTACGGTAATAGGCATTGATTAACCCTCCTGAGCAAACTATGATGCTGTCACGAATTCGTCACAGCGAAATTGTCGTTAACATCCAATCATTTTTGACGTTTTTTGAGGAACGTGTCCATGACGCAACGTATCAGTGAAGTGGTTAGAAATACCAATGAAACCAAAATTCGAGTTCGTTTAAATCTCGATGGTACTGGTCAAGGCACACTAAACACCGGAGTTCCATTTTTAGACCATATGATTGATCAAATCAAGCGACATGGCTTATTTGATATCGATATTCATTGTGATGGAGACTTAGAGATTGATGATCACCATACCGTAGAAGACTGCGGTATCACGCTTGGACAAGCTTTTGCACAAGCTTTAGGTGATAAAAAAGGTTTACGTCGTTATGGGCATTTTTACGCGCCATTAGACGAAGCTTTATCTCGCGTGGTTGTAGATTTGTCTGGTCGTCCGGGTTTATTTATGGATATTCCATTTACTCGCGCGCGCATCGGTACCTTTGACGTAGATTTATTTTCCGAGTTTTTCCAAGGTTTCGTAAACCATGCGCTTATGACCTTACACATCGATAACTTGAAAGGTAAAAATAGCCACCATCAAATCGAGAGTGTATTTAAAGCACTAGCTCGTGCTTTACGTATGGCATGTGAAATTGATCCACGTGCTGAAAACACGATTGCATCGACAAAAGGTAGCCTCTAATGACACGTATCGCATTGCTTGATTATGGCATGGGTAATCTGCACTCAGCCGCTAAAGCACTTGAGTATGTAGGTGCAACCGTCGATGTGACAAATGATCCAAAATTAATTGCACAAGCCGACAAAATTGTTTTCCCGGGTGTTGGGGCAATGCGTGACTGTATGCAAGGCATGCGTGAAGCAGGGATTGATGAAGTTGTACGCAAAGCAGCTTTTAATAAGCCTGTTCTTGCAATTTGCGTAGGCATGCAAGCATTGCTACAAAGTTCTGAAGAAAACGGCGGTGTAGATGCCTTAGGTATTTTTGACGGGGTAGTAAAACACTTCCCTCAAATGGAAGGTTTAAAAGTCCCACACATGGGCTGGAATCAGGTTCACCAAATGGACCCAAGTCACCCGATGTGGAACAACATTGAACAAGATGCTCGCTTCTACTTTGTACACAGCTACTATGTTGAACCTAAAGATGAAAATCTTGTGGCTGCCACATGTGAGTATGGCGTGAACTTCTGCACAGCAATTCACAAAGATAATTTATTCGCGACTCAATTCCACCCAGAGAAAAGTCACACTGCTGGTTTGCAGTTACTGAAAAACTTTGTGGAATGGAATATTTAATTCGATTCAAAAACTAAAACAGATCAGGTCAAGATAGCCTGATCTGTTTTTTTATTTATAATAATAACCAATCATTTATAGAATGATATTTTATTCAACAAAATATTGAATATTCATACTTTTAAATAAAACCAAATGATTAGGATAAACACAATGAATTCACCTTTTGAAAATCAACCACTTCAACAAGATTCACCGTTTAAGGCAAATGGTCGTTTTGGACGACTCTCTTATGCAGCTTGGACATTCTTATTTACGCTAGTCCTTGTTACCGCCATTCTACTTATTATGTTTACTTTTGGTTTTACAAACCCTGAAGGTGCCCCAGACTTTTCTACGCCTGGCTTAATCTGTATAGCAATTCTTTATATAGTCGGTATTTATATTAACTTCGTATTTACCATCCGCCGTTTGCATGACCGCAATAATACAGGGTGGCTCTCTTTACTGATGCTAGTACCGGTCGTGAATATTGGCCTTGCCATTTATTTATTCTGTGCAAAAGGAACTGAAGGTCCTAATGATTATGGACCTAAGCGTCCAACGCCAAGCTGGGAGCGTGTTTTAGGCTGGATTTATATTGCCCTTATTCCGCTTGCATTAATTTTTGGTGTTATTGCCGTAATTATGGCTCCAACCTATGAAGGTTATGTCGAGAAAAGCGAAAGTATTGTAATTGGTAGCCCATCTCAGTCTGAATAATTTTTAAAGATGTACATAAAGCCTAGTTCTCTAGGCTTTATTCATATATAAAGTGAATAGCCCTATTCATTTGTACGCTGTTAAATATGTCTGAAGCCTCTGCCCTTCTTGATAAAACTTCTATTCAGCAGCTCCCTCCTTTTGAAAATCTTAACCATCAAAATATTGTGGTGATTGAAAATGGCGAGCAATGCAAAGCTATTGAAGAAGAATTAAAAGCAGCGACCTTTTTAGGATTTGATTCTGAATCTAAACCTACTTTTCAGGTAGGTGAAGTATCAACTGGCCCACATTTGATTCAGCTGGCTACAGAACACCAAGCCTATTTATTTCATGTCAATTCATCAACTTTAAAATTTTTACAGCCCATTTTGTCTAATCCAAAACAAATTAAAGTCGGGTTTGGGCTTAAAAATGATAAGCATATTTTTCACAAAAAAGGCATAGAGCTTGAAAGCTGTGTTGACCTTGCTAAAGGTTTTAGCCACTTTGGTTTTAAACAACAAATGGGTGTACAAAAAGCCGTAGCACTATTGCTTGGTCAGTATCTTGCCAAGTCGAAGAAAGTCGGAACTTCAAATTGGGCGCGAAAACCACTTACTTCACAACAAATCAGTTATGCAGCTGCTGACGCCTATGCTGCCCTATTGGTATTTCTCGAGCTTAAAAAAAGAAAAGTATTACCGATACATATTTCTGAAAAGATTCAAACCGCACTTCAAAGGTAAAGTTATAAAAGTCTTTTCTAAGGCTTAGCGATTGATCAATACTTTGCTAAGATGTGCACAATTTCATAAACATGATGAAGCAAGGAGCGAAAGCATGCTAATCATTCCAGCAATTGACCTGAAAGATGGTAAATGTGTGCGTTTAAAACAAGGGCGTATGGAAGACGATACCGTTTTCTCTGACGATCCGGTTGCAACTGCCCAGCATTGGGTAAATGAAGGCGCACGACGTTTGCATTTGGTGGATTTGAATGGTGCTTTCGCAGGTACGCCTATTCATAAACCTGTTGTTGAAGCGATTGCAAAAGCTCAGCCAGAATTACCAATTCAAATTGGTGGCGGTATCCGCTCATTAGAAACGATTGAACACTATTTAGAAGCTGGTGTGACGTTTGTCATTATCGGTACTAAAGCCGTTCAAGAGCCTGAATTTGTAGAAGAAGCTTGTAAACGTTTT
Source organism: Acinetobacter sp. BD54 (assembly GCF_044778325.1). NCBI lineage: Bacteria > Pseudomonadati > Pseudomonadota > Gammaproteobacteria > Moraxellales > Moraxellaceae > Acinetobacter > Acinetobacter sp. BD54. The sequence goes on from NZ_JANJEP010000003.1 coordinate 222,325, forward strand.
GCAGGCCACATCATTGTCGGTATTGATGCCATGAATGGCATGGTTGCAACTGACGGTTGGGCAAATGTTACTGATGTGAAAGCAACTGATTTAGCAAAACGCTTTGCAGATGCAGGCGTGTCTAGCATTGTTTACACGGACATTGCTCGTGATGGCATGATGCAAGGTGTAAATGTTGAGCAAACTGTAAACTTGGCTCAATACTCAGGCTTACCAGTCATTGCGTCAGGTGGTGTAACCAACCTTGATGACGTTCGTAACTTAAAAGGCCAACCGGGCATTTTAGGCGCGATCACAGGCCGTGCAATTTATGAAGGTACTTTAAACCTTCGTGAAGCTCAGCTTTTGTTAGATGAAAACCGTCTTTAATTTTTTAAGATGTAAAAAAGAGCCTGTTTAGGCTCTTTTTTATTTTTTGATGATCTTTAGTTTAATAATCTTTCTAAATCAATCACCTCATCTGCAAGCTCCATTGCATAAGGTGAATGTGTAATCATAATTATGGACGGAACAACTTGCTGAATATATTCAAGTATATTTTTGGCAGTATCTACATCTAAAGCTGCTGTCGGTTCATCTAATATGATGAGTTGTGGACGAGCTAAAAGACCTCGAAGAATACAAATTCTTTGTTTTTCTCCTCCTGAAAAATTCTTATAAATTTCAGTTAGATCATCATCGAGTGTTAACTGATGCTTTTTCAAAATATGCGATAAGTTAAACTGCTCAAGCATCTGTAGTAAATAAGAGTCTTCGTATATATGTTGAGAGTTATAGACTAGATTCTCTCTTAAAGAATAAGGGAAAATTATAGGTTGCTGGGCAACATAGACCACTTCATTAAAAATATGTTTAGAAAAATTATGACTAATATCAATATTTTTATACAAAAGCTGGCCTGACTGAATCTGATATACCCCCACTAAATAATTCATCAGAGAAGTTTTACCTAGCCCTGTTTGTCCAATCACGACATACGTTTTATTGGTTGATATTGTTAAATTAAAATGATCTACGTTTCTTTTTCCTAATGAAAATTTAGCATTTATAAATTGGTAGAGAATTTCCGTATCTTTAACAGTGGAGTGTGTATATTGCTCTTTATTCAAATTAAAGTACTGCCGATATTTTGCTAGAGCAACAAAATTTCCATTTAAGCGCATCAAACTTTGGGAAACCGCCAGAAACGGATTGGTGAGTTGAATAATATAGGTACTTATCAATACAAAAGAACCAGGGGTCAATTGCTTTTCAGTGGAGAGAAATACTGTAAACAACATAAACATGAGTAAGAATAAGAAGATCATGAATAATTGAGAAATCATCAATAGTCCTATTTTCTTATTCCTATCTTTGGCTGTAGTGATATACAAATTTAATGTTTCATTAAACTTTGATAATTGAAACGGTACTGCATTTTTTACTTTAATTTCATAGGAATTCGAGATCTGATGTATCAAATGGCTATTTACCTGATTATTTTTTTGATACATAGCATCAAATAGTGAACTACTTTTTTTATTTATATGAAATGAAACTAGAAAAATAATAATAGCTACCACTAAAAAGCTAATACTAAAAAGTAAACTAATGGTCGTGAATAAAACTGCGAAAATCATAACCAATTGAAAAATAATTGGCCCCACATGAAGAAGCAATGTGAGGTTAACCTCACCAAAAGCAGAACTCCCTCTTGTAAGATCACTAATTACTGCTCCTGCCTCAATTTGATCTTGTTCTTCTTTTTTAAGATTTAAATAATTTTTTAAGCCCGCAAAAATTAATGCTCCTTTGAAATCGACCATCAAATAAGCGCTAAAAATATTTTTGGTCCAGTTACACAACTCATTCGCTAACCATGCTATAGCGTAGGCAAGTACGATGAAGTATAAGAAATTAAATGGAAACTGAATATCGAGCAGAAAGTTATATTCATGTGCAGAATAATCGATAATAATTTTCAGCAAGTAAGGTAATAATGTTGTAAAAAATGCTGAAAACAACACTAATAAAAACATGAGAAGCATACTACTCTTTTGTTTCACATAGTTTTCTTTAGAAATATTCCATATAAATTTATAGTTTTGAATATCTTGCGAACTTAATAAAAACTTCATTTCTGTATCTTTTTTCTATAAAAACGAGTTAAAAATAATTCTTTTACACAAGAAATATCATAACTTCCTTATTTATTTTTATTCGTGTTTTTTATTTAAAATTAGAATTATAGATTTCTAAAGCCGAACATATTTGTCATATAAGCTTCTATAAACTGTATTATTTTTAAATATCTGGTGTTTATTTAAAAATTAAATTTTTAATCAATACACCACATTACGAATAAATTTAAGTACTTGGCTACCGCTATTGATATAGGTATAAGTCACTGAACTGGCAAAAATAAAAGATGAACCAGCCGCTATGGTTTTTGAGCTGTCTGTAAATTGTATGGTCAATTCGCCTTCTAACACATAAATCAGTTCTTGCCATCCTTCGGCATCGGCTTCAGCAACATAAGACTCCCCAACAGCCAAAGACCATGTCCAAAGTTCAACTTGAGAACGGGAAGGAACTGAAGCAAGAAAAGTTGCCTTGCTTTCTTCCTTTTCACCTTGCCAAGCGAGTGCATTTACTAGGGCATGTTCTTTTAGCTCAGGCGCACTCACAATTGTTCTAAAATCTACTCCCAACACTGCCGCAATCGCATCGAGTTTAGCTAAGCTAATGTTGACTTGGCCTGTTTCCAAAGCAGCAATGGTACGTCTACTTACACCTGCCCGATCAGCCAAGTCCTGTTGGCTTAAACTGTGCTCATCTCTTAATGAACGGATATTTGTGCCTACATGTTGTAAAACGCTACTCGACTGGCTCATAAAATAGATGAATAAAGAAAATTTGAGCAATATATTGCACAAAACAGAAGAATAGCGCAATATGTGCAGTATATTGCACAATTCCCTTTAGTTTGAGTATGTCACCAACTTATCTGAGTTCAAGCAAAGTTCCTCAATTAGCTCTCATTTTGATTACGGTCATTTGGGGTGGAACATTTCTTACTGTGCAGTACGCACTGAATTTTTCATCACCTATGTTTTTTGTCGGCTGCCGTTTTGCCGTAGCTGCCTTAACGCTATTACTTATTTCATTAAAGAGCATGAAAGGCGTTACATTAAAAGACTTGGGCGCTGGCAGTGTAATTGGTCTTGTGATTGCGGCTGGCTATGGCACGCAGACAATCGGCCTGCAAACCATTCCAAGTAGTGAGTCGGCTTTTTTAACGGCGCTTTACGTTCCGCTTGTTCCTATTTTAATGTGGCTCATATTTAGAAAAACTCCACATATCATGACTTGGGTGGGAGCAGCTCTTGCTTTTACTGGCCTTGTTTTATTGACGGGTAATGGTTTTAAGCAAATTTCTTTGAGTTTTGGACAGCTTTTAACAGTGCTCGGCGCCATTGCGATTGCCTTAGAAATTATTTTTATTAGCTACTTTGCTGGAAAGGTAAATTTGCGTCGCGTCACCATTATTCAACTTGGTGTCGCCTCTCTACTTTCTTTTGCCATTATGCCTATAGTAGGTGAACATACAATTCCAGCATTTTCATGGCCTCTAGTACTCATTGCTGTTGCATTAGGCTTAGCAAGTGCACTCATTCAATTTGTAATGAACTGGGCTCAACGTGTGGTTGACCCTTCGCGTGCTGCAATTATCTATGCAGGAGAACCTGTTTGGGCAGGCATTATTGGTCGAATTGCAGGTGAGCGTTTACCAGTTATTGCCCTTTTTGGGGGTGCTTTAGTGGTGTTAGGTGTTTTAGTCAGTGAGTTAAAAATTAAGCTGCCGATTAAGAAAAACAAAAGAGTCCGAGAATAAAAAAGAGAGCTTAACGCTCTCTTTTTTATTTATTAAGGTTGATACATCGGACGGTTATCATTTAACGCAATCAAACCGCGAATTGCACGATATACAATCCAGATCCATGCTGCTGCGATAACACCCACACAGAACACAGTCGATGAGATCGCAACGCCTGCAAATAGATCGGTATTTTCACCCGTGAAGAACAAGAAAATAAACGGCAGAAAGGCAATAATATTCCAAGCGAGATACCACCAGAATGTTCTGATTTGCCATGTAAAGTGGCTCGCGAAAATCGACCCTTGTACATCAGAACGTTTTACGTAATTAATAATTAAAGCAATAATCGCAAGTAAGCCGCCCGTAAAAATAGCAACAATATAAAGTACATATAAAATAAGTGTTAAAGTACGATTTGGATCTTGGTCGATAGAACTATTCATTTTTATACCTCTCAAGTTTAATAAAACAATTTACTTTTATGATCCCCGCAAAACGTTTAAAGGAGAAATTAGCCACAAAATCAAAAGTAAATGAAAGAATATGGTACAAAAATAAATCTTACGAAATGGTTGTTTTTGTGTTTTATGTCTCAGTTTTTGTTGTGCCCACCACGCAGCTGGCCAGCCTCCTAAGAAACTGACAATGTGCAAAGTCTGCTCAGGAACACGGCGATTGCCCAATTGCGCTGCTTCTTTATCTTGTGAATATAGCCAATAACTTAAGACATTCATCATTAAGACAAACAATAAGGTATAAGCTGGCAAAATATGAATAAAACTCATAATGCACATTAAAACGAAATAAAACACAATTCCCATTTGCATAGCAGACCATGGGCTCGCCTGAAAAGAAGATTGTGTTTTTGCAGGCTTGGATGCTTTTCGAGTTTGAGATGCCTTTAAATAAGTGACCTGCTGAGCACGAAAACGGCCTCGTTCATCAAGGATTACCAGATATTCCAGTGCACAACCAATAATTGGCCGAGGTCCGGGGCGTGCAAAATCTTTGATATGCAAAAAGACTCGCTCTTTTTCAGCATCATCCGGCTGAATAAAGCCATAACCCTTTTCGTCGAACCATTCGACTAAACGCCCCTGATCTCGCATCTTTATTCCCTTTTATGCTTTTACATGGCTTAAACGGTCTTGCATCATTGCTCGCATTTCTTGCGGGTCTTTTTGCAAGATGTCATCGCCGGTACGTCCTTCTTCTTTATTTTTTTGAGCAACTTGTAAACGCATTGACCAAAAACGGCAAGCCGCCATTGCCAAGAATACATCTAAACATTCAAGTTCATCTGAAGTCAGCGCACGAATTTTTTGGTATGCCTCTAAATAAGCGTCGACTTTGTCTGAGTTTAAATGCGCTGCTGGATATTCGGTACAAAAATCATTAATGGTAATCGCAATATCAAAAAGCAACTCATCTTGATTTAACTCGTAAAAATCTAAAATACCTTGTAGTTGCTCGCCTTCAAACAAAGTATTGTCACGGAACAAATCTGAGTGAATAAAACCTGTCGGTCGATTTGAATACTGCGCTGTTTTCGCATTAAAGGCTTGATAAACCTGCTCAAGTAACGTTTGGTCATCTTGAGTCATATTTGGTTTAAGCTGCTCTGCAACACCTGTCCAATATTGATGATCACGGCGATATTCGCGTTCAAGCGGAAAATCTTGTAAAGCTACATGTAGCTTCGCCTGTGCATCTGCAATTGCAGCAACTTGGGCTACTGTAGTTTGCATGGGATGGTGTCCCATTAAACGTGGTGCAATTTGTGCAGGCTTACCCGCAATAAAGTGAACCGCTTGGCCGCTGTGCTTTAATGGCACGGCAACGGGTACATCATGAGTACCTAACTGCTCAAGTACAGGAATAAGTTCACCTGCACCTTGTGCATCTAACTCTTCAAATACGGTGAGTACATATTGTTTGCGGTTTACATCAACCAGAAAATAATTGGTGTTTTGAATACCTCCCTGAATTGGGTTCAGCTCCAACACCTCTAATCCATAAGGTGCAGCAAAGGTGCGAACTTCATCTAAACTCAACGGGGTATAAACCGACATGGAAAACCTGCAAAAAACATCTGTGAAGTTTGATAGAATACCTCTTCCCTCCATGAAGGTGTAGCGCCTGTGTAGGAACTTTCACCAACGGCGATTATTTTTGGAAAAAGCTATGCTTGCTAAACGTATTATTCCTTGCCTAGACGTTGATAACGGACGCGTAGTTAAAGGCGTTCAATTCCTCGATATTCGTGATGCGGGCGACCCAGTTGAAGTGGCACGTCGCTATAACGAACAAGGTGCAGACGAAATTACTTTCTTAGACATTACCGCTACACATCATGGCCGCGATACCACTTACCGTACTGTTGAACGTATGGCCGAGACTGTATTTGTGCCATTAACTGTCGGTGGTGGTGTACGTAAGGTTGAAGATATTCGTGCGTTATTAAATGCAGGTGCAGATAAAGTGAGTATTAACTCGGCTGCCGTATTTAACCCTGAATTTGTTCAAGAAGCTTCTCAGCATTTTGGCGCACAATGTATTGTGGTTGCGATCGATGCCAAAAAAACTGGTGACAATAAATGGGAAATCTTTACTCACGGTGGCCGTAAACCAACGGGTATTGATGCCATTGAGTGGGCTGTGAAAATGGCTGACTACGGTGCCGGTGAGCTACTCATTACCAGTATGGACGCCGACGGTACTAAAGCGGGTTACGATATTGCTTTAATGCGTGCCATTAATGACCGCGTTACCATTCCAACCATTGCTTCAGGTGGTGTAGGTAACTTACAACACCTTGCAGATGGTATTTTACAAGGTGGTGCCGATGCAGTATTGGCAGCGAGTATTTTCCACTTTGGCCAATATACAATTCCAGAAGCTAAACAATATTTGGCTGAACAAGGCATCGAAATGCGCTTGTAAGCTTATTTATATTTAAAGGGGCAAGATGCCCCTTTAATTTTTTATGCAGCACCTTCTATCGCATTTACATCACTAACGAGTTTAGGCTGTTCTTTTTTCTCGACCCATTTTGCTGGAAAGATTTTTTCTACAACTTGAGAGAGTGGCCTAGCAAGCACAGTAGGTAACCGTATCCCCAAAGGGTTTTGTTCTTTTAAGTCTGCTGAAGACACCACACGTGTTCCCATCACATAGTCAAACCAAGGTTTGGTCACACACCAATTGGCATCTTGGTTAGAGTTCATATGGTGGTCGTAATGCCACGGAATTTTACGCTTTGCCCAGTCAGGCTCTAAATGTGCACGGCGATGAATATAATAATAATTACCAGCACTGTACCAAGCTGCAAGTGCCATGCCTTTTGAAAACGGGTAGAAAATTGCACTTGAAACGGTTGCCACCACGGCAAGTGAAATTAACTCATTTTTGGTTCGCCAGTTTCCAACGCCCTCAACATAACAATCATCATGAAACTGTTGTTTACGGACTTCGCGATGATGCGCCCAATGCGACTCCATACTTTTCGGCACTGGGCTATAGCGCGGTTGTCCGGCACGGTGTACACCATGCAAAATATATTTGTGTGCCACCCATTCAAATGCATTGGCAACTGCAATTCCGGCAATAAACCCTTTTAACATCGCTTTACTCCTTTTTCTTTTTATTCAGCATATAAAATTCGTTATGCTAGGTATTGACCAGAATTTATGGTTTCATTGACAAATCACGACAAGAAAGAGGTGGTTAGGGATGCCACAACTAAAAAATTATACAGGCTCGGTATATGGAGGACTGGGGCATCTGTTAAAAGCTTATTGCGAAGCCAATGAGTTAGCTATTCCAGAACAATTAGAACAAATCCAAAATCTGGAACGCTTTGACTATGTGGTTTGGCGCGACCTATTAGAAGTTATTTATAAACTGGATCCTAAGCCGGGTTTAGGGCTAGAAATTGCCAAATATGTACAACCCAAACATTTAGGCATTATTGCCTACCTTGCTCTCTCTTGCGATAACTTAGGTGAAGCCTTAATTCGTTACCATGACTTTCACCGTCTAATTTATGACGGGAGCCCATTAGTGGTTGAGCTACAAGGGAGATATGGTTCTATTCGCTGGGAAGCGACTGAGCTACACCCTACCCAGCTTACCGATGAAATCGCAATTGCCTTGGTGATTCAATTCTTACGTCTTTTTATGTCTCATGAAGATGTGCAGTTACATGAAGTACGTTTCTTAAATGCTGCCCCTAAAAATATCAGAGTTTACGAGCAGTACTTTCAATGTCCCGTTCGTTTTAGCCAGCCCCGTACAGAGTTACTTATACCCATTACCGAAATTCATAAACCGCTTAGTAGTGCAGACCACACCTTACAGCAGCTATTAGTTCAGCAGGCTCAAGCACTTTTAGAACAGTTACCCAATTCAACCCAACTCGATCAGCGTTTACAGCATTCAATTTTGACTGGTCTGCAAAAGAATCAATATCAAATTGAACATATTGCAGCTCAATTAGGCCTATCGGTTCGACAGCTCCAAAGGCACTTACAACAACAAAGCACCACCTTTCAAGAGCGCGTTCAACAAGTACGCTTTATGCTGGCAACCGAATATTTAAAAGACCCGCATTTAAGCCTACAAGAGATTGCGCTTTTACTTTGTTATTCAGAACAAAGTGCCTTCCAAAGAGCATTTAAACATTGGACCAAGCAAACCCCACAACAATGGAGAGATCATTTTTTAAACAAAGAATAACCAACCAAAACTTACAAATCTTTTCTTGATTAAAACAACACTGAAAACAAAAATTTCATATAGTCACATGCTTAATTTTTTGTGACGTATTTCACATTAATTAAAAAATAGATCAATAGATGAGTAATCACAATGAATAAATATTTTGCTGAATTCCTAGGTACGTTTTGGCTAGTCTTTGGTGGTTGTGGTAGCGCAGTTTTAGCCGCAGCTTTCCCTGAACTTGGTATTGGCTTTGCAGGTGTAGCCCTTGCCTTTGGTTTAACCGTACTCACAGGTGCTTATGCTCTAGGGCATATCTCAGGTGGACATTTCAATCCCGCGGTAAGTGTTGGCCTTTGGGTCGGTGGCCGCTTCGATGTTAAAGATTTAATTCCGTATATTGTTGCGCAAGTGGTTGGTGCGACTGCTGCTGCATTTGTTCTTTATATTATTGCTCAAGGCCAAGCAGGCTTTAGTGGTGTTGGCGGTTTTGCGACCAATGGTTTTGGTGACTTATCACCAAATAAATTTGGTTTAGGTTCTGCTTTCATTATTGAAGTGGTTCTTACCGCTTTCTTCTTAATCATTATTTTAGGGGCAACTGACCGCCGTGCACCTGCTGGCTTCGCTCCTATCGCGATTGGTTTAGGCTTAACACTCATTCACTTAATCAGTATTCCGGTTACGAACACTTCGGTAAACCCTGCACGTAGTACAGGTGTTGCGTTCTTTGCTGAAACGGCTGCTTTAAGTCAGTTGTGGTTGTTCTGGGTAGCACCGATTTTAGGGGCTGTGATTGGGGCAATTATTTATAAGGTAGTTGCTGGGGATAAGGATTAACTGCACAACCGCAAATACCACGGTCACTCAAGTTGTAGTTGTATAGGTAATGCCTCACTTTTGAGTGAGCAAAAGTGACAAAACTCATTCGTTTCACTGACGTTACTTCCATGTAACGCAGTGAAACAGGCGGCATCCGTGCCGCCGTCGCGATAGCAAATTGAGTAAAATATATTTATTACAAAAACGGATTATTAATTTCTTGTTCAGCTGGACGTTCAATTTTCTCAGGCAATTCTTCTTTTTCCAAAGCTGCAACTACATCATTTAAAAAACTCTGCAATGCCTTTGCCTGCTCTAACCCGACTTTGTCTTTAGTGATTTGCAAATTGCCATAAATACTCACGCAATCGACATCATTTTCTAATGTTAAATCTTCAATTGAAGAAGACTCAGTACCCTTTTCAAATGGCTTAAACATAGCTGTTGTCTCGTTGTTATATCTTCACAGTGTAATACGACCAATTTAAAAAAAATCAATCAAAATTAAAAGTGCCGACAAAATTAAGAAAGCGCCCATTAGGATATTAAAATATTTCAAACGGTTGCCCTGATTCAGTACCACTGAAAATTTATCACCACATAATCCCCAAAAGAACAAGCATGCATAGCATGTGAAGAAATAAATAATAATAAAGATCGGCAACGACTGCGGGTTTTCAATGCTAGTAAACATGGTAATACCCGACACACAAGCCAACCACGCTTTTGGGTTAAGCCACTGTAATAAGAAACCATCTTTAAAATTGGGAATAAGCATGTGCCCTACAGGTGCACTTGAAATTGAAATATTGGCAGCAGAAAGAATAATTTTTATGCCGATATAGCAAACAAAGAGCGTTCCACAAACTGCAAGAATTTTTAAGACAACTGGAAACTGAGTTAATACACTTTGAAGACCAAAGGCCATAAAAATCAAAAGTAAGGTAAAGCCAATGGTGGCACCTGAAATATAGGGAAGTGATCTTTTTAAACCATGATTTAAACTGGTCGATAAAATGACTGTATTGACGGGTCCGGGTGTAATCGACATTGCAAAAGAAAAAAGAAACATCGAGGCAAACATTATTATTATCCTTATTCGAATAAATAGATGAACAGACAGATCTGTCTGTTCATCTTATTGTATCGATTCAGGCTTCACAACAGTGCTAGAAGCGTCTTATTTCATTATCTGCAAGAAATAGTTCACCAAGGCTTCAACCAATTGTTTCACAATGGCATTTCTAGTTTCTTCATCAATACTTGGAACTTTTGCTTCCATCGGTTCAGAAGAACCAGTTTTTTGCTTTTTAAACTGATCTTGTAACGCTTGAATTTGTTCTGCGCTTAGGTCTTGTTCGCACTGGCTTTCACCATCCCAATGCAAATAGTCGAGCTTTTGGTTAGGTTTAACTTGGCTAGCAGTTAACGGTAAGCGATAAACGTTACGTTTTTGCTGTTCTGTAAGCTGTGGAAATAAGTTAATACCAAGCTTTTCTTCTATATAACAAACACTCACTACCTTCACTTGCTGCGAGTTATTGTTAGGTGCGTAGTAAGCCCCAATAGCGCCAGTTTTTGGCATATACACCGCTTTATAAACTGCGGTAGGTACAATCACACCCTGCCCAATCGTTTTGAGACGTTTACCCTCAAAAACAGGTCCTGTCACGACATATACATCTTGTTTTTGCTTGGTGACAATAGCACGGGTTGCTTCTTCAAGTTTACGCCAGACTTCTTGGTTATTTTTAGGTGCTTGCGGCACCATGTTGCTGAGCGAGAAACTATCAGACTGTGATTCTTTATTTGGCATATCGCCATTCGGTGCCATATGACCACGGTCATACCCTGAACCACGGTAGTCACTTAAAAGTGCCCGGTGCTTTTGAGGAACACGCGTTTCTTCATGAAAGTTATCTTCACGTTTAATTTTGGTACTCAAACGTTCTGCATCTAAATGCTCGGCCGACCATAATGGTGTTTTAGAAATGCCAGAATAGAGGACATTAAAACCGTTAAAGCACAGCGGATAGCTGTCTTTTTTTAAGCTTTCTTTATTTAACGCAGGCGGAACTTCACGATAAAACTGGTTAAGACAAGTCGAGTTAGTACTTAAAGGCGAAAACCACTGCGAAATCTTTTCACTGCCGAAAGCAATTGCAAAGCTTCCGGCTGCAATACAAGCAAGAATAATCTTGCCAAAATGCTCACTTAGAGAAAATGAATTTGTACCTTTACTACGTTTTTTACTTGCCATGTTTCTATCAATACCACTATCCACACGCAGCTTAACAATCCTGCTTTTTTAAGTATATCGCTTATCTTTCAAATGGTTAAAACGTGGTCATCTTTTTTGTAACTCTAATCGGTTTTACGTAACAGTCTGTTGGCATTATGAGTGCCTTTGGCTATTGAATTACGCCAATTGCGTATCTTTCGTTGAAATGCACTTATAGCTTATGACATGGTTAGCTCCACAAATTTGGATAAAAATATAATCGGAGTCCATTTAATGATCCATTCAAAGATTATTGGTATTGGCGTAATCACAGGATTGTGTAGTATGGCTGCTTTGGCTGAACCAGCAGTCCAGCCAGGTGATACTTTAGAAAGCTTATCTAAAGTAAAAGTGACTACAACCGTCAACGGCCAACCAGGTTCTATTAGCGATTTGGTCAATAGCGGACAAGTACAGCAAGTTTCTGCTGCACCAACAAGCGCAGCGCCTACCGGTGCTCCTATTCCGGCAGATGTTCCACCAGCACCTCCAGCGGGCGGTGAAATGGCTCCTCCAGCTGCACCTACTGATGCAGTGCCACCTGCACCGAATCAAGCGGCTCCAGCGCCACAAGATCCGAACACTCCACCGCCAGCTGCTAACCCGAACCAGTCAGCAGACCCAATGGCAAAAGATGGGGCGTTACCAGCAGATGCACCTATGCCACAAGCTCAATAATCCGAGCCATAAAAAAACCAAGACATATGTCTTGGTTTTTTTATTACATCAAATTTTATATTTCGATTTGACTACCTAATTCAACAACGCGGTTAGTTGGAATTTGATAGAAGTCACTCACCGGACTAGTATTACGCTGCATTGAAATAAACAGCTTTTCTCTCCATGGCGACATGCCGTCACCCACAGAGTGAACAATACGATCACGCGAAATAAAGAAGCTGATATGCATCAAGTCATATTCAAGGCCTAATTGTTCATAGGCTTGCATCAATGCTTTCGGTACATTCATTTCATCTTTAAAGCCGTAGAAAATTTTAATACGGAAGAAATGTTCGGCTAAGGTTTCTGTCGTAATACGCTCTTCAGGTGCAACAAACGGTACATCTTCAATCACTACAGTGACCAAGATATTACGCTGATGCAGTACCTTATTGTGCTTAATATTATGCAGCATGGCATGTGGCACAACATTTGGCGTACCTGTCATAAATACAGCATCGCCCGGCACCCAGTGCACACTATTACCAATACTTTTTACAAACAAATCGAGTGACAAAGTATCGTGTTCAAGCTTAGCAAAAGTAAGTTCACGGCCACGTTTCCATGTCATTAAAATGGTCACTGCAATCGCACCAATCAATAATGGCACCCAACCGCCAGACAAGATTTTAAGCGAAGTTGCACCGACCAATACCGACTCTAAAATAAAGAACGGAATAATCAGAAGAAGCACTTTTGGCAGGCTCCACTTCCAAGCCGAGTAGATAAATACAGCAACCAAAATCGTGTCACAGAGCATGGTCAAAGTTACGGCCAAACCGTATGCACTTGCCAAGTTCGAGCTGGTTTTGAAGATTAAAATTAAGATAATAATTGCGATTAAAAGTAACCAGTTTAAGAAAGGTACATAAATCTGACCTTCTTCGGACTCAGACGTATGTTTAATACTTAAACGCGGTAAATAACCCAATTGAATCGCTTGGCGCGCAAGAGAAAACACCCCTGAAATTACAGCTTGAGAGGCAATGACTGTTGCCATGGTTGCCATAATAATCATTGGGTATAAGGCCCACTGCGGCACCAGTAAATAAAACGGGTTTTCAATTGCCGCTGGGTCTCTGAGTAATAATGCGCCCTGTCCTGCGTAGTTTAAAACCAAGCATGGCAATACCACAAAGAACCACGCCAGACGAATCGGAACTGGTCCGAAATGTCCCATATCGGCATATAGCGCTTCACCACCAGTCACAGTTAACACCACAGCACCCATCACAAAAAATGTCATGATCGGATGGTGATAGATAAACTGGATCGCCCAATGCGGACTAAACATGCCTAGTACCACAGGTGTTTGGATGACACTGTGAATACCCAAGATTCCTAAAGATAAGAACCACACAAGCGTAATTGGACCAAAAAACTTACCTACAAACGCCGTACCGTGCTTTTGCACCAAAAACAGCGTGACGATAATGGCAATTGCAATAGGCATAATGAACGGGTCAAACACATCGGTTGCAATAGACAACCCTTCGACCGCAGACAATACCGAAATGGCTGGGGTAATAATACCGTCACCAAAGAACAGTGATGCCCCTATAAAGCCTATCGCAATCATGTAGATTTTTTTGTTGTCGGCAATTTTCGCTTTACGCAAATTCAACGCGAGTAAGGCCATAATGCCGCCTTCACCATTGTTGTCTGCACGCATCACGATTGCGACATACTTGATGCTAATAATCAGCATTAAGCACCAAAAAATAATGGATAAAATTCCTAATACGTTTTCAGGCTGAATTCCCAACCCATGCGCTGCATGGAAGGACTCTTTCAAGGCATAGAGCGGACTTGTTCCGATGTCTCCAAAGACCACTCCAAGAGCTGCCAAAGCCGTGGCAGGCAAGGTCGCTTTTTTGGCCGTATTTTGCATTGTGTAATTAAACCAATATGATTTTTAGCGCAATCTTATCACCTCTATTATTTTTTTTCTGTAAAGCTCGTCTTAAATCTTGGCAGGACTCGTTTTTTTAGTTACTATCGCACGCCTTGGTGAGGTGTCCGAGTGGCTGAAGGAGCACGCCTGGAAAGTGTGTATACGTTTACGCGTATCGAGGGTTCGAATCCCTCTCTCACCGCCAGAATTTTAAAAGACCTAAATCGTTTTGATTTAGGTCTTTTTATTTAACTTAAATAAAATCAACTTAATCAACGATAAGTAACTTCGCACCATTTAAGCTAAAAGACTGATGTGGCTCTGAATTGTCTCCGACTTGATAACTCATACCTGAAGTTAAAGTAAATGTTCGTCCATCTTTCAATCTACTTTCTAACTCACCTTCTAGGCAAAATAATATGTGCCCTTTTTCACACCAATGGTCTGCTAAGTAATTTGCAGAGTACTCTACAAGCCTTACTCTTATTTTATTTCCTTCTTCACCAAAAAATTGAGTTTTCCAATAAGCTTTTCCAGTTTCACCGCTATATTCAGTGACTTCTATTTCTTCCCAATTTGTAATTTGAAATGGAAAAGGCGCGATATTCATAGTTTTCCCAAAGACGTATTATTGTGTTTTCAACTTATAGACAAAATTGGTTTTTGCAAACACTTTAAAAATATTATCTCTTAAAGCCAACGCCCAACTAAGAAAGAAACTCATTAGATTTCTCTAATCAGCCTTAATCCAGATCAAAAACTTCTAATGACTCTACATAAGGCAAAATAAGATATTCATGATTAGATAAATGTTGTTCTAGCTGGTTATGCGTTGTTTGGTTGAATTGATAAAAGTTGCTCAACTCATTAAGCAATTGAGGAGTTTTATTTGCATTAAATTTTGATGTTTTAATAAAGAATAATAAGCTTGCCCCTAAACCCACATACTCTAAGCCATAGTTTTGATCTAAATGCTCAATCAAGCTAAAAGACTCAAAAGGGTTCAAATCACAAGTAAAGTAACCATTGAGGCATGCTGCAAATTTTTGAGTTTCAGTTTGAATATTGACTAACTTTACTTGAATAACTTCATCTAAAATTTTTTCTGGTTCAGCATTGATCTGTAGCAGAGTTGCCTGATCTTCATCGCTATAGTTAAGTTTTTTTGGCAAGTTATTAAAGTTTAAATAATTTTCTGGCTTTAATAATTGTTCAATATGATATTGAAGCTCTAAAGGTCGAGTATTTTCCCAACTTGCTGCACTGTCATCTTCAACGAATTCTGTGGTATCAAAATAAAACCCCTCTCCCATTGAAGCATGCATGGACGTGTATTCGCACTGTCCTATATCTTCTAAAAGTAATAATACTTTTTTAGGGAAATGTTTCTGCTTAATTTCTGAATATAATTTAGCAACATCGTTCCATGAGTTTATTTCACTGATTGTTGCGTAGCATATTAATTCATGAGCATCTTCAGTTATAAAAGAATTTTCTTTTTCTTTAATGCGAAAAACGGTCATAATTTTTTAAATTTAATCTATATTTAACGAACATTTATATCATAAATAAACTGTATATTTAACTTAAAACCTTAATGTAATTTTTTAAAAAATCTTCTATATAAAAGACCCAAACTCTCACGCTTAGGTCTCTCTTTTAAAAATTACTCAGACAATGCTAATAATTTCTGAACATACTGAACGGCACTGTTATCTATTTCTTGGTGAGTTGGAATAGCATCATCTGGTGAAGGGTTTGTGTCTAAACCATAAAATGCGTAAAGCGGTTGATAGACTGCCCCAACATATAAAGCGGTGAGTTCAAAAGAACTAAAAATCTGTTCTAACGAAAGCTTATATTCGCCTTGCTCTGAATAAACTTTTTCTTGAGCACCCGCAGACACTGCCAGCATAAATTTTTTATTTTTAAGTTTGTCACCTGTTGAACCATAAGCCCAACCATACGCCAAAACTTCATCAAGCCATTGTTTCAAAAGCGGCGGACAGTTAAACCAATACACTGGAAATTGAAAGACTAAATTTTCGTGTTCTTCTACAAGCGCTTGCTCTTTGGCAACGTCAATTACGCCATCTGGGTAGGCTTGATAAATTTGGTGAACCGTAAATTGGTCTGGGTGTTTTTCTAATTCCTCCACCCATCTTTTATTAATTACAGACTGGTCTATGTGAGGATGCGCAACGATCACTAATGTCTTTTTCATTATAAAAACACTCTTATCGAAAAGTAGATAAATCGATTATAGAAGTGTGCTTTCCTAAATATAAGTACGGTAATTTTTGTTATATACTATACTAAAAGATAGTGTAGATTTTAAAAAATGACTGACTGCCTTCCATCAAATACGCCATTAGAAGAAACAGGATTTGGCTATACCCTTTCTTTAATCAATGGCAAATATAAGATGATCATCATGTATTGGCTGTATGGAAAAACCGTTATGCGTTTTAATGAGTTGCAACGCTGTATTGGCAATATTTCATTTAGAACGCTGAGCAATACACTTAAAGAGTTAGAAAGAGACGAACTTATTATTCGCAAGGAATATCCCCAAATTCCCCCGAAGGTTGAGTACCGTCTTTCGGAAAGAGGACAGTCTTTAATTCCGTTGTTAGATATGATGTGCCAATGGGGCGAGCGGAATATGAATTCTTAGTTTTATAGACTGAAAGTGATACTCAATATGAGACATGAATTAAGAGAAATTTTTATTAAGGGATGCGACGAGAAAATTGAAAAGAAGGGAGACAATGTTGGTCTATCTTTTTATGCTTTTTTTAAAAATAAGAATGATAACCCTGAGTTACTGATGGAAGCAGCCCATTGGTGGATTATGGAGCATAAGCTAGATCACTTCGAGAAAGCTGTGAAGATTAAACAATTGGTTTTGAGTGAAAGCTAAAAATAGAATTATTTAAAAGGCTTAAATTTAAGTAAATTAAGCCTTTTTTTATTTTAAAAACTTCTATTTAACATATGACCAAACATCAGGATCTGTATATTCTTCATCGATATGATAGCCCTCAGCCTTAGCTTTTCTCTCTTCCTTTTCCCGATATTTTTTATTTTCAATTAGTCTCTTTTTAAATGCTTGCTTGAATTCACTAGGTGTCATTTTATCAGAGTCAGGAATTGAGTCTCTTTCATTGTATCGAACACTCTGAAAGCTAAATCTAAGCATATATTGTTCTTCATTCCGCTCATTCTTAGCTGTTCTTTTTAAACTGATATCTAAAATAACCCCATTAGCATACAACCTATAACCCAATGATTTTGTCGGGCTGTTGTTTATTATATTTTTCCACTCCTCAAAGCTAAAAATATAACTCGGGTCAATGACATCACGACTTTTCGATAGATGCTTAATATTATCTTCTTTAGCGATACGCGGAGCATCTGTAAAGAAATAGTTTTTCCAACCAGCCTGATTAATACGTTTCATTAAAGCTACATAGCTTTGATAAACCTGCTCTGGGGTAGCAAATTCTTCTTTTGTGAGGCCAGCATCAATATCTAAAACTTGGATCCCTTCATTTTTATCATATTGAGTTCCTAATACAGAGAAAACATGCTCAATCGATAAAGTGTTAGAACCATTCTCTATAGTTAATTTTCCTAAGTTAGGAGGAGAAAATTGAAGTTCTCTAAAGCTAACGCCAGCTGGATGATTATCGACACTGCCATCACTATATTTTGAAAAATCTTGAATACCTTTTTCACCCATATGCAAAGTGTAGGCTTGCTGATGGGAATCTAAACTTTCATTATGTTTTGCGGCTGGCTGACAAGCGGAAAGTAATAATCCAAAAATTAAAATTAAGAAATATTGTCTAAATTTTACCGTCATTACTAACTTCTCTACTTTGCTATTTCCCGACTCTGCGATAATTTTTAATCTTGGACAATAAAGCTATATGTCTTGTCAATTTCAGCATCACCACCTGCATAGAAGTCAGCTCGTATATGGATAGTATATTTTCCTTTGTACTTTGGAACACCTTTGATTTGTATAGCATTATATCCATCCAAGTCATCAACAGGCTTAACGGTAATGCCTAGATTTTCTGGAATATTCGTTTCTAATTCAGCGTATTTATCTATAACTTTTCCTCCAGAAATCTTAATAATTTGTTGGTATTCTTGATTAATATGAGCAACAGGTAAACTCTCAGGAGAAATTTTATATTTCTTCCCACAACCTATAAGTACAAAAATAATTGAAAAAATAATTATTAATTTATGCTTCATTAGAAACTTTCCTTTTTAAAGACCTAAAACTAGAGATTTAGGTCTTTCCATTCTCAAATAAAATGGAACTCGATATAAAATATAAATCTATTAAATCTTTCCTTTCTCACTCCAATATTTTGCAATCTCTAAATTTTTCTCTACACCCAATCCATATTCATACATAAAGGCAATATCCCTCATAGCTTGTTTATTTCCAAGAGCAGCAGCCTTTTTACGTAGCTCTAGTGCTTTATGAGTATCTTGCTCAACTCCGTCACCTCTACTATACAAGTTAGCCAAACCAACCATACAATCTGCATCATTTAGTTGAGTTCCTTTCGAAAACCACTTAAAAGCTTTTTTGTAGTGTTCATCTGCATCAGCTGGATCCATATCTCCAACAAGACCAGCATAAGTGGCATATCCCTCACCGAGCCATTGCATTGCTTTTACATTACCGCTTTCGGCTGATGTAGTTGCCCAGAATTCCGCTTGAGTTTCATTCTCTTCGATACCCCATCCATATATATAAACATCTGCTAACTCTAGTTGAGCTGATGTATCACCATTTGTAGCTCTCTTTAATAGGTCATCTGAGAAAATTGGATTAGCAAATAAATTCATTGAAAACATTAGTCCTATAGTAATGAAAAGAATTTTGAAGTTATTCATGTCTAACCTTAAATAGTTTTTTCTAACCTTTATAATCAAACAATAATAGATGAGAGCTATTTAAATTTAATGAATTAAATAATAACCTCCCGTATGGCGAAAATATTTATCTTTAATCTGTTTGCTATTTAAAACTTATAAATTTCTTTTTAATTACACTAAAGCCCAACTCCCGTCAGGCCTTTCCCCATCAAACCCGACTTAGAAAATAATCAATCAGATACTCCCTTTCATCAGTTTGATTTGAACTTAAAAGCTGCACCATTGCTCCATCGACCACAAACAAAAACATATGCGCATCTTCAACTGTAGCGGCAGGTTTTACAGTTAAAAGTAGTTTATGAATTTCCTGAATAAGCCAGTTTCGGTAATCAATAACCACTTTATAAGCCGACGGATAATGCTTTTCTATTTCAAAAATTGCTTTAAAAGGCAACCGATAAAGCCCGTCTGAGTCAGCATGTAAAAAGAAAATTCTCTTGAGTTTATCGAACACCATCAGTTCACGGTACGAATAGATCGTAGAAAATACCTCTTCTTTTAAAGCGTCTGTTTGAAAAGTTAAGCTCATCTGAATGAGTCTTTCTTTTGAGTGGAAGTAGTTGTAAAAGGTGGCTTTGGGAATTTGGGAGTCGGCAATAATTCGGTCTACCCCTACCTTATGAAACCCATATTGGTTAAATAAATCTTTTGCCGTGTGGAGCACTCGCAATGCTCTAAATGAAGCTTCTAAATTTTTCATGTATATCGCTTAAAATAATTTTTTGTTGTAAATAAAAGAGATAGAAATGCCGTCGCTCTTAAATTGAGCGCTAAATACAGGCGTGCAAAAGCAGCACAAAAATGGTGTGCTCGCCTATCTCAGGTTTTATTGTTGCTATGATTTTTTAGTCGTAATGACCTATGGCTTAAAACCTAGAGTCGGTTAAACCGTCTTAAAGACCTGTTGGGTATAGAGTCAAAGATTTTGGCGAAGGTTGCCAACGAGAGAGATGAAATAGTACGCATGTGCGAACTCCTGTATGTATTAGAAGCTCTACCACAATTACTGCTAAATAATGGTGGCAGGACGAAAAGAGGTTAGCAGACTGGACATACAGAACCAGCACACCCGAAGGTGTCCCCCTTCCGCCCTACCGCAACGTGAGGGGGACGGTGGTTTTTTTACACATAGATCTCCCCCTCAGAAGGAGCAAATCTGATGCGCTGTATGTGTACTCGGCCTGCTACAACCGGCTGGCAATGTAGGCCAGCAGGCAAAGGATAATCCGCACGTTTTGGAGTGTCAATGTGATATTGGCTATTCATTTATAAAGATTATTTTTATTTTTCATTGGCATAGTGATTTAAGAATATATTTTCTTAAAGTTTAGTTTTTCTGGTCACTTCATTGTTAATTTATCGTTCATTTTCAAACCGCTTAAATGAACAGATTGATCGCGCTATAAATAAAAGCTACAGTAAATAAAGTTTGAATTTTATAACTTTAAATAAATTGATAATGCATGCAGGCAAAGACATGGAAACCATACATGATTTTTATCGCCGCTTTTCTTTAACCAGAGATAGCGATTACTCGGTTCCATCGACTTCGTTTGGACATTTTAACGTGTTCCAACGCGATGCCTGCTCATTTCTAACGCCTTATAGCCGCCGCGATTATTATAAAATTTCACTGGTTTTAGGCACAGGTGAACTTCACTATGCTAACCGCTGGATACGAGTCGACCGCCCTGCTTTACTGTTTTCAAACCCAATGGTGCCCTATGCATGGGAAATTAATTCGCCCGAACAGGCAGGCTGGTTTTGTCTATTTACCGAAGAGTTTGTAAACCAAGAATCGCGACAAAGCTTTTTAAAAGACTCACCACTGTTTAAAGTCGACGGCGACCCGCTATATTTTTTAAACGACCAACAGGTTGAAGAAATTTCATTTATTTTCAAAAAGATGATGAATGAAATAAATTCAGACTATATTCATAAATACAATGTTTTAAGAAATTATTTGCATCTGATTGTGCATGAAGCCATGAAAATGCAACCGACCCAACAGTTTGAAAAACATAGTAATGCTTCGGTGCGCATTTGCCATTTATTCTTTGAATTATTAGAGCGCCAGTTCCCCATCGACTCGCCACATTTTCAGCTTAAACTCAAAACTGCAAATGACTTTGCCTATGGCTTGTCTGTGCATGTGAACCATTTAAACCGAGCTGTAAAAGAAGCCACAGGTAAAACTACGTCTGAGCATATTAGCTCGCGCATTACGCAAGAAGCCAAAGCGCTGCTACAGCACACCAGTTGGAATATTTCCGAAATTGCTTATAGCTTAGGCTTTGAATATTCAGCGTATTTCACCAACTTCTTTAAGAAAAATACCGGTTTTTCGCCTAAAAAATTCCGCGAAGACTGTGTGGCCTAAAAACAAATTGTTTGAATTTTATAATTATTGGTTTGAATGTTATACGTCAGTTTGAGCCAAAGCATTTTATAGTTTTTCTACTCAAGTGATTTTGCAAAAAGAGTGTGAAAAATGAAATATAGAACTTTAGGACAAACAGGCGAAAAAGTATCAGCACTTGGTTTAGGTTGCATGGGAATGAGCTTTGCCTATGGTGCCTCAGATGACACACAAAGCATTGCAACTCTAGAAAAGGCCTTAGACCTCGGCATTAACTTTTGGGACACTGCCGACATGTACGGCAACGGCGCAAACGAAGTGTTGCTCTCAAAAGTTTTAGAAAAACACCGTGACAAAGTGTTCTTGGCGACCAAATTTGGCTTCCGCTATAAAGAAGATAACCTCAACCCGAAAAATTCTTTAGAGTCTTATATCGACGGCTCACCTGAGTGGATTAAAGTCGCGGTCGAAAACAGCTTAAGACGCTTAAATACAGACGTGATTGATTTGTATTATGCGCACCGCATAGACCCGAATGTTCCGGTTGAAGATACCATTGGCGCAATGGCGGACTTGGTCAAACAAGGTAAAGTTCGTTATTTAGGACTCAGTGAAGCGTCGGCTGAAACTATTCGTAAAGCACATGCGATTCACCCGATTGCAGCGGTTCAACATGAATATTCGCTACTTACCCGTGAGTTTGAGCAAACCCATTTGCAAACCATTCGTGAGTTAGGCATTAGCCTTGTGCCGTATTCACCTTTATCGCGTGGTTTAATTACCAATACGCTTGATGTAAATAACCTCGACGAAAATGATTTCCGTCGCCAGTTACCACGTTATCAGGGCGATAACTGGAAAAATAACCAAAGCTTGGCGCAAGCATTTAGCGAGTTTGCTCAAAGCAAAAATGCGACAGCGGCTCAACTGGCTTTGGCTTGGATTTTGGCGCAAGGTGACGACATTATTCCAATTCCGGGTACGCGTAAAATCGAGCGACTTGTGGAAAATGCAGGCGCTGTAGATCTTCATTTAACAGCAGCAGATTTAGCAGAAATCGACACGATTATCGCGAGATACCCAAACATGGGCGCACGCTATAACGCTCAGCAACTTGCTGCGGTCAACCACTAAAATATAAGCCATAAAAAAAGTCCGACTCAGTGTCGGACTTTTTTATTTAGTCTTTGCTATATGTGCCTTGCTGGCGCCCACCTTCCCAGATCGCATCTAAGGATTTATCTGAAATCATTAGGCTTTCAGGGAAAATACTTAAATCCTTTTTAAATTTAGCCTCTGGTTTTAAGCCAATACAGTCTCCATTTTTCCACCATATGCCTTCTGCATATTGGTCTAAAGCACCTACAGCGAGCATCCATTGAAACTTACCGTCTGGCTGAAGTAAAAGTTCTGAACCGACTTCCATCACACCATGTAAATAATAGTGCCCACTCCAAGCCTGATCGGCCTTTTGGAATTTCACTTCCTTACAGGTACTAGTCGGCTCTGCATAAATGTGAGCAGAAAAAATAGCCGTTGAAAGAAGTAGTAAAGGTGCAAATATATTTTTCATTATTGTGTTCCTATATGTTTAATCTTATTTTCCAGACTCAACTTTTAAATACGTTCCATCGGCATAAACGTTATGTCCAAAGCCACAACCCGACTCACCTTCGCTTTGTTTAACCTGAATATAATTTCCTAATTTCGCGTTAGATTTAAAATCGAGCTGAATACGGCAGTCTTGATCTTTATAAATGGTTTGCTTGACATTAGTCGGCATTTTGGTGTCAAACTCACCCATATTTGGGCCGTAAATTAAGCTTCGTAAGCCCATATAAACGCCCGAATAGCCAATGGCATATTGGCCCTGTTTACGACTTACCGTGATGTGATCCCACTCACCAAAACCTGAGTAACGGACGTATTCACCCGACAAATCATTTGATGCTTTAGGTTGAGGCAACTGCTTAAGGTTAAATTGACTAGACTTTGATTTTTCATCCAGCATAAACCATGCTCTTGCCCAAAGTGGCTGACCCAATTTGGCATAGGCTAAGCCCACGTTATTGTTGGCAACTTCAATATCTCGGTCGGTAAATTTAACTGTGGTTTCGTCTGCATTGGCTTTACA
Source organism: Acinetobacter sp. BD54 (assembly GCF_044778325.1). NCBI lineage: Bacteria > Pseudomonadati > Pseudomonadota > Gammaproteobacteria > Moraxellales > Moraxellaceae > Acinetobacter > Acinetobacter sp. BD54. The sequence continues at coordinate 246,078 of NZ_JANJEP010000003.1, forward strand.
AAATGCAGTCCAAGAGGCTTGGTTTTGGAAATTTTCGAGTGCCTTTTTATATTGTTTTTGATCGTAGAATTTCTTACCTAAGCTCGCGTATTGCTTCACTTTATTACAGCCTTGTTGTAATTCTTGTTCATAAGTAAACTCTGCATGGGTCACCGCCAAAGCCGAAAGTGTAAGAACCGCGCAACCTGAAATAATCGATTTAATCATTTTTAAAATTCTTTAATAATTAACTAATTATATAATATGAGCTGGCGCTATAAATCACAATTATTTGAAACAAAAGTCTATTAGAAGCATTTAGATTTTTATAAAAATAGTTAAATCCATACAGAATAATTTTTTGAAAATATTGAACCTTAACTGGTTATTTTAATTGAATATTTAACCAAAAAATAATGTAGACTGCATGCGTAAAAATTAGGAAAAATTATAAGAGTGAATAAATTAATTATTGGAACCCTATTTGCACTGTGTGCAGCAGCTTTAAATGCATCTATTGGTGTAATTAGTAAATTACTCATGCATAGTGGTTTAAACCCGCAAGACATTGCCTTTTTAAAAACCATTATCGCCTTTTTCTTTTTAAGTGTGTTTTTATTTAAAGTGCCTGTTAGCCAAAAGATTGCTTTTATTAGCAGCAAGCCAAGTAAACTCAGCGTTTTTGCTCAAATTGCTATCTGTGCTTTTTTAGGTATTTTCTCTTTATTCTTTTTTGAGACCATTGCTTATAACCACGGTGCTGCAGCTAATGTTGTGGTGGTACTCATGGCTTCGGCTGCCATCTCTGCCCTATTTTTTGGGAGGTTCATTTTAAAAGAAAGTATCTATATTCATTCGCTTATTGGAACATTATTGGCTGTCACGGGGATTAGCATTATTTCGTGGAAAGGTGAAAATAGCCTTTTAATGCTGATCAATGCTTCTATTGCCGGTACGGGTTATGGCTTATTTTCGGTTTTAGTGAAAAAGTTCAAATTAAATGGCGGGCTGTTTCTGACTAAATACTTACTGCTGTTTGGTAGCGTTTATCTTGCGGTTCCGTTTTTAGTAAATTTGCATAGCATTACTTTTAATAGTGACATCATTTTAGGTTTGATTGGTTTAGCTGTTCTACCAACCATACTCGGCTTTTTCTGTACCACTAAAGCGTTGTCTTATATGAGTGCCGCAAAGGTACAAGTGACCGAGCTTTCAGAACCCATTTTTGCAGCGCTTATGGCTTGGGTTTTCATTCATGAACAACCGACTTTATCGTTTTTATATGGTGCAATCTTCATTATTTCAGGCATCTTTTTAATGAACAAAGCGCCGAAATCAAACTAGCTGATTTCATTTATTTCGTTGGCGTGATGACAAGCCACTTGCACCACACTGGCAAAGTTAATCGCCATCTGTGAAGGGGCATGTTTTTTATAAGCAAGCCCTAAACCCACCGTAGGTACAGGTGCTTTCAAAGAGCGATAAGCCACACCTTGTATTTGCAATTGTTTGGTCGACTCGGGAACCAAAGACACCCCTAAGTTTGCAGACACCAACGATAAAATTGATACAATTTGCGGGGCGTTTTGTCCAATTTTAGGTTCAAAGCCACGCTCATGACAGGCCTGTTTAATCGCATCAAAAAGCCCTGCACTCACTGAAGGTGGCGAGACAATAAAATCAAGCTCTCGCAGCGCAGTTAAATCAATTTCTTGTGATACATCGTCCAGATTAAAAGACTCTGAAGGTAAAGCAGCAATGAGCGGCTCAGCTAATAATTCTTGCAGAATGAGGCTATCCGGCATATTGCGTGGCGAACGAATAATTGCGACATCTAAACGGTCTTCAAGCAATAAGTCGATGAGTAGTAAAGTATTGGCTTCTTCAAGCTTTAAATTTACTTTCGGGTATTGCTGCTGGAAATAGCGAACGCATTTAGGTATTAAAGGGTTCAACATTGAAGTACCTGTAAAGCCTAACCGTAATTGACCCACTTCGCCATTTGCCACTTGTTTAACAAGGTTTGCTGCATCTTCTACACGCTGCTGTACTGGCTGAATTGCATTTAAAAAGGCAAGCCCAGCTTCGGTCAGCTCCACCCCATGAGGCGAACGAATAAATAAATCTGCACCTAGCTCTTCTTCTAAGTCACGTATTTGCATACTTAAAGGCGGCTGACTCATGTTTAAGCGCTGCGCAGCTTTGGTAAAGTTTTTTTCTTCTGCTACTGCCAAAAAGTAGCGTATATGCCTGAGTTCCATTGTTATATATAAAACATATCGTGTCCCATTATTAAATATATTAGAAAAATACCTTTTAAATTGCTAATTTTAATTTATCGAATTTTCTCGATGCAGCATGCCTTTAGGTCCTGCTCTTTTTTCTGTCATGGTCATGATATGAACTCTTCATCTACACCCAGTACCTTAAACACTGAGGCAACGTCTGTTCTTTCCTCCCGTGAGTGGATTCACAAAGGGACTAAAGCTTATAAACATGCAGGATTTGCTTTATTCCTCGTAGGTTTTGCTAGCTTCTCTCTGATTTATTGTGTACAGCCACTCTTACCTGCATTTAGCCAAAGCTTCCAGATTAGTCCTGCGAGTAGCTCTTTGGCACTGTCATTAACGACTGCCTTTTTAGCAATTTCCATTGTGCTATCGAGTGCCTTTTCACAAGCGATTGGCCGTCGCGGCGTGATCTTTACATCTATGCTATGTGCCGCAATTTTAAATATTGTCTCGATGTTTACACCGAACTGGCACAGTTTACTCATAGCACGCGCGTTAGAAGGTTTATTACTCGGTGGCGTACCCGCAGTGACTATGGCTTGGATTGCCGAAGAAATTGCACCTGAACACCTCGGTAAAACCATGGGGTTATATATTGCAGGGACAGCCTTTGGTGGCATGATGGGCCGTGTCGGTATGGGTATTTTGGTTGAATATTTTTCATGGCGCACCGCCTTAGGCCTACTTGGAGCAATCTGTTTTATTTGCTCAATTGCATTTTTAAAATTACTTCCCGCATCGCGTAATTTTGTGCAGAAAAAAGGGCTGAATTTAGGCTTTCACATGCAAATGTGGCGTGCTCATTTAAGCAATACTAAATTATTACGCCTTTTTGCGATTGGTTTCTTGCTTACCAGTGTTTTTGTCACCTTATTTAACTATGCGACCTTCCGCTTAAGCGGCGCACCTTATTCACTCAGTCAGACACAAATTAGCCTTATTTTCTTGTCGTATAGCTTTGGTATGGTGTCTTCATCGTTGGCAGGTAGCTTAGCCGATCGCTTCGGTAAAAAAACCATGATGATGAGTGGCTTTGCCTTGATGATCGTGGGTAGTCTCATGACCCTGCTCAGCTCTCTTTTCGGCATTATCATTGGCATCGCATTTATTACCACAGGCTTCTTTATTACCCACTCACTTACGAGTAGTTCTGTGGGTGCCGAAAGTAAACAAGCTAAAGCTCATGCCAGTTCGCTTTACTTGCTGTTTTACTATATGGGTTCAAGTATTGTTGGCTCGGCGGGCGGTTGGTTCTGGTTACACGGTGGCTGGAGTGCGATTGTCGGTTTAACCGTGTTCTTGTCTTTAATTGGAATATTTTTAGCAGTTTATACTTCACATGCTAAAGCGCATTAATGTAGTAAAACCCTAACTTTTTTAGGCTAAACCCGATGAGTATTTAAAAATCATATGAAAAAATTTAAATGCTCATTTTTTGGCTTGTATTTTTTTTAAGAAACTGTAAAATTCACTCCACATCGCCGGCATAGCTCAGTTGGTAGAGCAACTGACTTGTAATCAGTAGGTCCACAGTTCGAATCCGTGTGCCGGCACCATCATTAAACCTCATGAATATTTGATTTATGGGGTTTTTTGTTGTCTGTAGGTTTTGGAATAGACCTTTTGACTGTGCTGCCTTAGGTAGTAAAGAGATTCGTTAATAAGAAATGAAAAAAGCCCAACATCCTGTTGGGCTTTTTTCGTATTTCGTTACTAGGTATACATCCTGTAATACCTCACGTCCTGGTGCTTAAACTTATTATTGTTGTTTTACGTTTTGGAACTTCCTGTTCCTGATGAGTTCATCATAGGCAATTCATGAGGTCATAGAAAGACGTCAATTTCCTGAATGGATGTAGGAAAAAGCGTACATGGTTCTTTTAAATTTAAAACTTGATTTACCCATCATGAAATAAAAAATATGAATTTATAAACAAGTTCTGTTCTTCAATTAAATAAGAAAAAGATATAATGAGTTTATTACTTTATTTCTAAAATAAATTTAAAAACAACAAGGAACGAGATGTCTAATCTACCTTTAAACCTTTTTCAATCTTTAGTGATCATACTTGCATGCCTTATTATCCTTGTAAGTAAAATGCCTCAGCTAAAATTTAGAAAAACCATATTATTTTTAGCTCTTGGCAGTCTTACTTTAATCTGTGCTTTGGCAATATTTGGCTTCTTTAATTAAGCCTTATTTCTTGCTCTTCTCTATCATTTTTTCAAAGTGTTTAAGGTTTGGATTCAGCATGTCCCAAGCATAGGTCTGGCTCACAAAAACCTCCGCTTTAGGATGATAGAGACTTGGGTCATCCAAAGTGCCTGCGCGTATTGAAATCATTTCAGGAACAAGTTCAGGTAAGCCAAAAAGTTGAGAACCACAAGTCGGGCAAAAGGCTCTTTTAATGGGACGACCAGAAGAACCTAATGTCTCAAAATATTTAAGTTCGCCACTTATTTTCAATTCAGATTGATGAAAAAAAGCGATTGGTGCATAGGCCGAACCTGTTGCCTTTTGGCAATCTCGACAATGGCAATTAAAACTATAACGTGGCTCTGCATCGCTTTGATAGCTCACAGCTCCACATAAACATGATCCTTGATATTTAACTGACATGGCTCACCCTATTTTTTTATTGCTGTTATTTGAATATAACGTACATACCCATTTTGATAGAGTTGTTGGCATAACTTTGCAGTCATTTGGATTTTAAAATTTGCCAACCCTCGGTTATGGCTTTGTGCTTGTTGATTTTGAATATACTGTGAAAAACCTAATAATACCTGTTCTGATAAATCTTCGATTTTAATATCTGTAAAACCTTGTTGTTCCAAGGTAGTTCTCAGTATCTCTTCCGTGAGTAAGGCATCCCAAGTGACATCGGCTGCTTTAAGTAAATAACGATGCTTTTGTTCTTGTAGCATGGTCATGTTGTGACATGAGTCGGCACGCATCAAGTAATGAAAACCTAATCGTCCTTTTGAATTTAAAACTGGCGTAACCGAATCTAGAAATGAATTTAAATGACTGTGATAAGCCGCATCGATACATAAAATGGCATCGAAGCGTTGTTTAAATTCAAATTGTTTTAAATTTAAAAATGAACCGCAGAAAATCTGGCTTATTTCAGGAATAAGTTTTTGAATTTTATTAACACATGAAGCTTGTAGTTCAACTGCACTAAGGCTTTTAGGATGATAGTGCTGTAACCAGTGCAATAAACTTGCACCCTGCCCACAACCTAAATCGAGTAAGTGATCTTTTGAATTTAAATTGACAGCTTGTGCCAAATGATCAGCCAATTGGCGACAAGCTTCACGGTAGGTTTGGGTATTTTTCCAAAAACCCAAGTTTGTCCAAGCAAGCTCTTCACTATCCCCCAAACTTGATGCATCAATTGCATATTTATGAGGGATAAATCGAGAAAGAGCTGCTCGAACTTTTGCTTTCACAATTTTAGTAACCGAGTTCAGGGGCAACTTCGACCTTAGGCTTTAATCCCACGAATGGTAAAGGTGCACCCAAAATTTCAGCAATATGCATCGCAGAAGTCACTGCTGACTCTAAAATTGGCAAACCATCACATGACCATGAACCACAGTAGAATACTTTACGGTTTGGTTCTAAGTGACGTTGTTGTAGCTCTTTGTTTAAAGCAATAGTTTGCGAGTCTACAACTGCACGCGTTAAGGTCACTTTTGAAATGACTTTTTTAGGGTCAATATCAACTACTGGACGCCAAGTTTGGAATACAGGATTTTTACCTACTAGTGATGGCTCAACGGCATTCATCCAAACTGTAAACTGCTGACGAGTAAACTTACGGTCCATCATATAGCTCAGCACTGACCAGTCTTTACGGCGTGGTGGCATTACTGTTGCATCTGTATGAATAACCAAGTCGCCTTGTTCAAAGCGGAACTGTTTAAGCAGATTCATATCTTCTGCAAACTGTTCAGGGTTTAAGAACTCTTCAAGTTTAGATGTCGGTGTCGCCACAATAACGCGGTCAAATGTACCTTGGTCACCTTTTTCATTTTCGACCAGTACTTTTCCACCTTGTAGCTCAACTTTTTTAATTGCCGAACCGCTATGGATATCAATGCCTTTAATTAAGCTGTCTACAAATGCAGGTGTACCGCCTTTCATACGCAACAACATGTCACCATCAGTTAAATGACGCAAAAACTCAAGAAGGTTTTTCGCAGGCCAATCACCAATTGTTTTTGGGTTACATGTACAAATCGTATAAAGCACCGGCATAACTACACCATGCCAGAATACTTCTTCAATATCGTTCTGATTAATAAATTCAGCGAGAGTAATATCTTGATTTTTAGATTTAAAGAACTGGTGAATCGCAGTTTTTAATTGCAGCATCCCTTTTACCAGACGCCAGCCATATTGCTGGATACCTTTACGGTTATTGATAATTGGGAAATTACCAATACGGCTACGAGATGTGGTTAACCATGTTTCAGTACGATCTTCAAATAACCAGCTACAAGACATATAGGTACGAACCGGAAAGGTTTTAATGCCTAAGTGTGCAGCAAGGCTGAGTGTATTTTTCCATAGATGCGGGTTCATAACACGCAATGGTGCATCAATAATCCCACCATCGAACTCAATGCTATGACTGTCCATTCCCCGGCCAGGAAGTGCTTCAAATATCGTGATTGTATGTCCTGCATCTTTCAGAATTCTTGCTGCTGCAAGTCCTGCCATTCCACTGCCAATAATTGCGATATCCAAAATGATGTCCCATTTTTCGAGAATTTTTTTGATTATCACTCATACCCTAAAAAAACACCGTATTAAAAACTACCAGATTTTTATTTTTTGCATCAATTTATATAGAAAAATTTTAAAAGATAAGCCCAAAAGTTTTTCATAAAATTTTACAAAAGAGGATGACTGTATAAAAATCTATATTTTTTAAAAATTTAAAAAAATTCTTTTAAATAAAATAAGATAATTTAACTGTATTTATATCATTCGTTTTACAAGTATCATTTTTTGCGGTATCATGGTGGCATAATAATGAGAACTAAATCACACAAAACAATGCCGACACAATAATGATATCCATCATAAAAACAGAAACTTTACAGCGAAAAAGCCCGCTATTCACACTTGATAGCGGGCTTTTTATTACTTTGCTTTTAAAGATCATTAAGCACAACTTAGCAATTTATCCTTCTTGCATGATTGAACCGAATTTTCCACGATTAAAATCGTTAATCGCTTCCATAATCTCGGCTTTGGTATTCATGACAAATGGACCATAACCTTCGATTGGCTCATTCAGTGGTTGGCCAGTCAACACCAAGAATTTAGTGTCTTCTTCAGCATTTAAACTAAACTCAACGCCCTCACGAGATAAAATCGCAACGGTTTTGCCTTCAAGACGGTTTGTATCATTAACCACAACCGCACCCTCTAGCACAACAACAAGGGTAGTATGCCCTTCAGGTACATACAGGGTATGTTTTTGACCTTTTACCAATTTACCGTCCCATACATTTAATGGACTAAATGTAGTTGCTGCACCTTTTGCATCTGCATATTCACCTGCGATCACACGCAAATGACTACCATGCTCGTCTAGTGCAATGTCCGGAATATCTTTAGCTTCAATGGCTTGATATTTTCCAGGGGTCATTTTTGAATGCGAAGGTAAATTTACCCACAATTGCACCATTTCAAAAAGACCGCCATGCTCTGCAAATTCAGGAGAATGGAACTCTTCATGTAACACCCCTGCACCCGCAGTCATCCATTGCACGTCACCGGTTTTAATGGTTCCACCACCACCACTTGAGTCTTTATGAGTCACTTCACCTTGATAGGCAATAGTAACTGTTTCGAAGCCACGGTGAGGATGTGAACCTACACCTTGTTGTTCGGTGGTTGGTGAGAAGTTATATGGCGCTGCATAATCCAGTAACAAAAATGGGCTTAGGGTTTGGCCTAAACGGTCATAAGAGAACAGGTTATATACAGGGAAACCATCACCAACCCAATGCATGTGGTTATTTTGATATGCACCAAGAAATTTCTTCATCTGATCTCTCCTATATATGTAGGATTTTCTTGAACTGAGATTGATTTTACGCCTCAATAATTGCAGTTTATAGATCAGGATTAGCAACACATTATTGCATTTATGGGACAATCATAAATTTTGATGTTTTGTTTAAGAGATCGTCCTATTTTTAAAATTCTTAATCCTATTTTTTAGACTTAATTACGACAACAAACTCATCTAGCATGATTTTAGGCACTGATGACCTACTCAATAATTTTTGATTATTCAATTTGATAACATGAGGACATAAAAAATGGCTCAAGATTATGTACGCTTAGACAAGGATAATGCTGCGGTTCTTTTAGTTGACCATCAAGCAGGTTTACTTTCTTTAGTTCGAGATATCGATCCGGATAAATTTAAAAACAACGTACTTGCTGTTGCAAATGCAGCAAAATACTTCAATCTTCCAACAATTTTAACAACCAGTTTTGAAACTGGTCCAAACGGTCCTTTAGTTCCTGAGTTAAAAGAAATTCACCCAGATGCACCTTTTATTCCACGTCCAGGCCAAATCAATGCGTGGGACAATGAAGATTTCGTAAAAGCGGTTAAAGCAACCGGTAAAAAACAACTGATTATTGCAGGTGTTGTAACTGAAGTGTGTGTGGCTTTCCCTGCACTATCTGCTTTGGCAGAAGGCTTTGAAGTATTCGTGATTACTGATGCTTCTGGTACTTTCAACGAATTAACACGTGATGCAGCTTGGGACCGTATGTCTAAAGCAGGTGCGCAGCTGATGACTTGGTTCGGTATGGCGTGTGAATTACACCGTGACTGGCGTAATGATATTGAAGGTTTGGGTACATTGTTCTCAAATCATATCCCTGACTACCGTAACCTGATTTCAAGTTACAATCACAACACTAGCCAAAAATAAGTTCTACTGCCAAGATTAGAATGCTTAAGCATTCTAATCTTGAATTTAAATGGGTTGAACGGACATTGATAAGCTCTTTTGATGATTTTTATTATTTCTATTTGGTCGTGAAACACGGCGGCTTTAGTGCGGCCAGTGAGGCCGAAAATATTAGTAAATCCAAGCTCAGCCGACGCATTATTGACCTTGAAAATAAATTTAATGTCAGCCTGATTCAAAGAACAACCCGCCATTTTAAAGTGACCGATTTAGGTCAAGAGTTTTACGAGGAATGCTGCAAAGTCATTGCTCAAGTTGAATGTGCTGAGAACGTGTTATTAAAGCAAAAAAGTGAGCCTCAAGGTTTGGTAAAAGTAAGCTGCCCGCCTTTAATGATGCATTTTCAAATTAGAAAAATTTTAAATCAGTTTTTAAAAACCTACCCTAAAGTTGAAATATCTCTTGAGCTAACGAGCCGTCGAGTAGATATCTTGCATGATGACATCGACCTTGCGATTCGAACCAATTTTGAACCGAATGAAGATTCAAATTTGATTGTTCGTGATGTGATTAAAACCGATCACTGTCTGGTGGCTTCGCCTGAATTACTGCAAGGTCGCACCATTAAGCATTATTCCGAATTACAGGACTTTCCAAGTATTAGCTTAGGCACACAAAAGCAAAATTATATTTGGCATTTATGCAATATACGTAATGGTGAATCGGTTGATGTGCCTTATCAACCACGTATTAAAAGTAATGACTTGGCAGGTGTTTACTATGCCGTGATGGACGGTTTAGGTATTGCAGATCTTCCTTTTTTAACCGTTGAATCGGAAATTCGTAAAGGAACACTGGTTCATATTCTTCCTGACTGGAAGTCGAATATTGGCATGCTACAACTGGTTTATGTGTCCCGAAAAGGACAACGTCTGGTAGTCGAAAAACTCATTGAAACCCTCATTGATGAGCTTCGTCGTTTACCCGAAAGCCATGAAGGATATTTGCCGACTTAAATAAAAAAACCGGTCATGAATGGGCATGACCGGTTTTTTTGTGAAACATCACATGCAGTATAACTGCATGTTTTCGTTCAGAACAAAGCGAACTCGCTTTATCCCTTACTCAGATAAGTCTACGCAGAGGTATTTCATTTCGACATATTCTTCGATGCCGAATTTTGAACCTTCACGACCTAGACCTGACTGTTTTACGCCGCCAAACGGAGCAACTTCGTTTGAAATCGCGCCCGTGTTAATGCCGACCATACCGTACTCAAGTGCCTCCCCTACTCGCCATTGACGAGCTGTGCTTTGAGTAAACAAATAAGCAGCTAAACCGAACTCGGTATCGTTCGCCATTGCCACTGCTTCATCTTCGGTTTTAAAGCGGAACAATGGGGCAAGTGGACCAAAAGTTTCTTCTTTAGATACTTTCATGTCTTGCGTTACGCCAGTTAATACAGTTGGTTCAAAGAATGTACCGCCAAGTGCCGAACGTTTACCACCAATACGAACTGTTGCGCCTTTCTCAGTTGCATCTGCAATATGAGACTGAACTTTTGCAACTGCATCTTCATCAATTAAAGGTCCTTGTGTTGAACCTTCTTGACGGCCATCGCCAACTTTAAGCTTAGACACAGCTTCAACCAAACGCTCTGCCAATGCATCGTAAATGCCATCTTGAACATAAATACGGTTAGCGCAGACACAGGTTTGACCGCTGTTACGATATTTACTTGCCATGATGCCCTGAACTGCTTGTTCAAGGTTGGCATCATCAAATACCAGTACCGGTGCGTTACCACCCAGTTCAAGCGAAAGCTTTTTAATGGTTGGCGCACATTGTTGCATCAAGATACGGCCAACTTGCGTTGAACCAGTAAAGCTTAACTTACGAACAATATCGCTTTCGCAAAGGGTTTTACCGACTTCAACTGCATCACCACTAATGTTAATTAAAACATCTGCTGGTAAGCCTGCCTGTAACGCCAATACTTCAAGCGCATAGGCGGTTAACGGCGTTTGCTCTGCCGGTTTAACCAACATTGAACAACCTGCAGCAATGGCTGGACCTGCTTTACGCGTAATCATGGCAGCCGGAAAGTTCCACGGCGTAATTGCAGCTGTAACACCAATCGCTTGTTTAATCACGAGCAGACGTTGGTTTGGCAACGTAGGTGTTAAGACTTCACCATCGATACGACGCGCTTGCTCGGCAAACCAGCGAATGAATGATGCTGCATAACCAATTTCACCACGTGCTTCTGCCAATGGTTTACCTTGCTCAGCTGTTAAGATTTGAGCCAGATTTTCTTTGTGCTCTAGCATGAGGTTGTACCATGCCAATAGCACATCAGCACGCGCCAAGGCAGTTTGCTTTTTCCAAGCAGCCTGCGCTTTTGCTGAACGGTTAATTGCGGCTTCAACTCCTGCACGGTCATAGGTTTTTACCCATGCCAAAGTTTCACCCGTAGCAGCATCCTTCACCTCGATATAGTCATTTGATGCAGGTGCTTCTAATGAAATATCAGGATGTTTTAATAAATACTGCAAATTATTTTGAATCATGCAGATTGCTCCATTGCTTTTGCACTACCTGCTTTTAGTGTCGCAAAACCTTGTTTCAAGATATCAAGACCTTGACGGAATTGCTCAGCAGGAATGGTTAATGGATATAAGAAACGAATTACATTACCGTATTTACCACAAGTAAGAAGTAACAACCCGTTTTCCATTGCATAGTTTTGTACAACTTTTGCTTGTTCAGCAGTCTCCAGTTCTACTGCAACCATTGAACCCAATGCACGAATATCAGTGACCACGTCACCTGTTGCTTGCTGAATATCTTTAAGCGTAGCAACTAACTCAGCGCCTAATTCATTTGCACGGTCGCATAGGTTTTCTTCTTCAATCGCGTCAATCACGGCATGCGCAGCTGCAACTGCAATCGGGCTACCTGCATAAGTACCGCCTAGACCACCCGGGTTTGGTGCATCCATGACTTCTGCACGGCCCACAACACCTGAAATAGGGAAACCACCGCCCAAGCTTTTCGCCATCGTGATGAGGTCTGCTTTAGTTTCGTAATGGTTCATCGCAAATAACTTACCAGTACGTGCAAAACCAGATTGAACTTCATCAGCAACAAGTAAAATACCGTGCTTATCACAAATTGCGCGTAAACGTTTTAAGAACTCGGCTGGCACCACATTGAAACCGCCTTCGCCTTGTACTGGCTCCAGCACAATTGCTGCAACGTCATGTGGTGCAATATCTTCACTAAAAATATCTTCAACGCTTTCAATTGCCGCATCTACTGAAATACCTTTTGCAGGTACTGGGTAACGTGCGTGGAACACACCCGCTGGCATTACACCGAAATCACGTTTGTAAGGCGCAGTTTTACCTGTCATTGCCATGGTCATAAATGAACGGCCGTGGAAACCGTTACCAAACGTGATAATACCGTGACGACCTGTGTAACAACGAGCAATCTTTACTGCATTTTCAACTGCTTCTGCACCTGTTGTGAAAAAAGCTGCCTTCGCAGGACCAGCAATTGGCGCGCGTTCATTAATACGTTCAGCTAAAGCCACATAGCTTTCATAAGGCGTAACTTGATACGCAGTATGAGTAAATTTAGTAAGTTGTTCAGTCACCGCTGCAATGACTTTAGGGTGGCGATGGCCTGTATTTAAAACTGCAATACCACCAGCGAAATCGATAAATTGGTTGCCTTCCTTGTCCCAAATCGTGGCATTTTCAGCTTTTTCCGCATACCACTGACACATCACGCCTACACCACGTGGAGTTGCTTGCTGTTTACGTGCGTTAAGTGCAGAATGTTGAGTATCCATTTGATTCCCTCATATTTTCATCATCAGTTGCAGCTTTGGTTTTTGCATCCTGTGCTTAATTTTCAGGGTGCTTTACAACGACTGCCTATGCATGTAATTTCGCTCGTCTGATGGCAACTGACGAGAGCCACTTTTTAACTGTAGGAGAGAGCCAATTGCGTAGTTTACTTGGAGATCATTTGCTGCAACGGCTCCAACAGGACACTGAAGGGAAACTACATCAACGCCTTTTCCGTTGCCTGCGTGGTGCCATTATTGATGGAGTGATCCAGCCAAAGACTCGTCTACCTGCATCACGCGATTTAGCCAGTGAAATTCATGTTTCAAGAAATACAGTGCTCACTGCCTATGAGCAGCTACAAGCTGAAGGCTACTTAGAAGCCCGTACGGGACACGGCACATGGGTTGCCGAAAAGTTACCAGAGAGTTTTTTAAATACACAAAACAAGAAAAAAGTAGTTTCTAGCCCAAATGTTCAAAGTTCTTACGCCCTCTCACAGCGTGGCTCAAACTTATTAGGCTATGCCGCAGCCTCGCCACATCAATGGGGAGCCTTTGTTCCGGGAGCACCCGATGTTACAGAGTTTCCACATCATATTTTTAGTCGTATTCAAGCACGCTTAAGCCGCGAACCGGATATTAACCGCCTGATTTATAGCAACGCAGGTGGATGCATAGAGCTTCGAAGTGCGTTGGCAGATTACTTACGTGTGGCGCGTTCAGTCCAGTGCGATGCGGACCAAATTATTATTACCGAAGGCATTCACCAAGCCATTGATTTAGTCTCACGCGCACTGAGTGATATGGGAGATAAAGTCTGGATTGAAGATCCCGCTTATTGGGGAATGCGTAATACGTTACGGATTAATGGCCTCGATATTCAGCCCATGCCTGTCGATGCTGAAGGCATTATTCCCGAAGAAAATCCGGCTGTACCGCCGAAACTTATTTTTGTCACACCATCACATCAATATCCGCTTGGCTCACATTTAAGCCTTGATCGTCGCAGACAATTGATTCAAATCGCACGTCAGCACAATAGCTGGATTGTAGAAGATGACTATGACAGTGAGTTCCGTTTCTCGGGCCAGCCTTATCCATCTTTGCAAGGCTTAGAAAATAACGCACCTGTTTTATATATGGGCACGTTTAGTAAAACTATTTATCCATCTTTAAGAATTGGCTATTTGGTCGTCCCTAAGCCGTTATTTTCACCGCTACGTATTGTTGCGGCCGAACTTTATCGTGGTGGGCACTTGCTTGAGCAAAAAGCCCTCGCTGAATTTATTCGTGAAGGCCATTATGAAGCGCATATTCGCCGTATGCGCCTGCTCTATGGTAAACGCCGCGATTACTTGGTGAGCTTAATTCAACGCTATCTTGGCCCCGAATTTATTCATGAATATGATGAAGCAGCAGGGTTACATCTGGTTTTAAAACTACCGAACTCTTGCGATGATGTCGCCATTGCAGCCACAGCACTTGAACGTGGCGTCAAAGTTCGCCCACTTTCACAATACTACATGCAATCACATGCACATGCCGAACGTGGACTGCTGATGGGCTTTGCCTGTGTAAATGAAAAAGATATGGTGATGGCTTTTGGTGTCTTGCTCCAATGCTTACGTGAAGCAGGTGTACCTACGCTAAATTAACTATTCTCTCGTATTAAAACAAACAAAAAGAGCCTCACAGTGAGGCTCTTTTTTATTTAAAAATTTAAACTAACTTTTCTTCATGGCTATGAGTTAAATGGGTTGCACGACGCTCTTTACCCCAACCTAGCTTTTCAGACAACAATCCGAAGAACACAATAATGCCGAACAATGCTGTGGTGTAAATCACTTCTTTAAAATAGGTGCCTTCAATCAACATGGTAAGAATTGCACCAATAATTGCAAAGATCACCACATAGGTTAGGTAAGGGAACATCCACATTTTAAAGTCAATCTTCACGCCTTCAGCTTCTAATTTTTTACGCATACGAAGCTGAGAATAAGCAATGGTCAGGTACACATATAGTGTTGCTGCACCTGTTGTTAGCATGAAGAAGTCATAAACATTCATACTCTCTGTTGCAGTTAAAATTACCGCAATTACAGAGAAGAAGCATGACACAATCACGCCCACCCAAGGACTGCTTTTACTGTTTACAGAACCAAAACTTTTTGGTGCATCACCACGTTTAGACAACGAGAATAGCATCCGTGAACACGTGTAAAGCGCTGAGTTAAAGCAACTACATACCGATGTTAGAACTACAAAATTTACGATATGGCGCGCGCCCGGAATACCAAGTGCAGACAGAGTTACACTATAAGTACCCCAAGTTGAATCTTTTAAAAGTTCATTGTTGTGAGGAATAAGACATACAGCAACAAACATTGAACCAACGTAGAATAAAATAATACGCCAAACCACCGAGTTCGAGGCTTTACGAATTTCTTTAGATGGATTTGCAGACTCTGCCGCTGCTACAGTAACAATTTCAGCGCCAATATAGGCGAACATCACCCCAAGCAAGGCGGTAATCACTGATGAACCACCATTTGGCATAAAGCCTTGAGAGGTTAAGTTACTTATACCAGATGCAGCCGGATTGCCCCAAGGCCATAAATGCATGATGGCTAAACTACCAATCACAAGGAAAACAACAATCGCGATGACTTTGATGAGCGCAAACCAGAACTCGAATTCACCATAGTTCTTGACGTTTTGTAAATTGACAACAACCAGTGCGACAATGACAACGGTCATATAAACCCAGATCGGTATAAACGGGAACCAGTTATTTAAAATTTTTCCTGCTACATAAGCTTCCCAGCCCATGAGCATCGCCAGCGTACACCAGTACAACCAACCAATTGAAAACCCTGCCCAACGGCCAATCGCACGGTCTGCATAAGTTGAAAAAGAGCCACTGTCGGGATTTAAAACGGCCATCTCGCCTAACATACGCATGATGAACCAAACGAGTAGACCACCTAAAGCATAAGTTAGAAAAACTACAGGGCCGGTGTTGTAGATAATACTGCCTGAGCCAACAAAGAGAGAGCCACCAATAACCCCTGCAATCGAGATCATGGTTAAGTGGCGTGATTTAAGTCCATGTTTTAAACTTTGGGAGTGATTGGCTTCAGAACCATTTTGATGAGCTGCCATATCATTTTCCTTAATATATGGAGGATATCGGCTAGTCTCGGAAATCCTCCGAAGCCAAAAAATATCCCCTAAAAATTTAGCCGTTCTGCCCAATTCCTAAAACAGAAAATTCACTGAGCTTATCCGGCGCTTCCGTATGCATACTTCCAATGGCTTTAATTTGTCGTTTCGGCACTCAAGAAACGAGAGCCATTTTTGTAATAAAAGAGAGAGCCAATTGCAAAATTTATACGCAAAATTGGCCCTTTTTATAGAAGATGCTGGTAAATGGCTCTTTGTTTTTATTTTAATCAGATTGAATTTCTTTAGTTTTGCTCAGAAATTAATAACGCCTTTGTGCCTGTTTCCAAAGCTCTAAATATATGTTTTTGATCGGCTGGATAACAAATATAGTCTCCAACACCCAGCTCAACCGCTTCATCAATTAAACCCACTAAAGCTCGCCCTTCCACTACAATAATATGTTCTACAGAACCAACTGGATGTGGTTCTGAAAGTCGATCTTCGCCCGGTTCAACAATCAATAAATAAACATCTCGGCGCGCATGGGGTGGACAGGTCGCCAACAAAATTGCTTTGTAATTGGCAATCTCCGAACTCACCGTTGGCCCCTCGCCACAGCGAATGACTTGCACTTGATTGCTCGGTTCTTCCATCAAACGTGCAAATGGAATATTGAGTGCAACACAAAGTGCCCATAAGGTTTCAATACTTGGATTACCTTGCCCTGCCTCTAATTGAGAAAGTGTAGATTTGGCAACACCTGCACGGCGCGCAACCTCTGCCAATGAAAGCCCTGCTCTTTGGCGTTCACGCGTTAAACCTTTGGCAATAATTTCGATTGGCTGAGACATTCATTCTATCCGTTCTATAAAAAAAACGATCGTTCGTTTTGACAAAACAATCAGACTTATTCATTATAATGGAAAATCGTTCGCTATATCATGCCATGACTACATACGCTCTTATTAGAAAACTTAGTAAAGATACTACTCGCTCGATTTTCTTTGTGTGCTTAGCAACCAGTGTTGTTGGTATGTCCTTAGGTTCACTCGCCGCAAGTTATGGCTTAGCACTTTGGATCCCACTTTGCCTGTCCATATTTGTGCTCGCGGGAACTGCTGAATTTA
Organism: Acinetobacter sp. BD54; assembly: GCF_044778325.1. Lineage (NCBI taxonomy): Bacteria > Pseudomonadati > Pseudomonadota > Gammaproteobacteria > Moraxellales > Moraxellaceae > Acinetobacter > Acinetobacter sp. BD54. The sequence continues at coordinate 263,453 of NZ_JANJEP010000003.1, forward strand.
TTTTTATTGGATTCTTGGCGGTAGGTGGTAGCCCGATTGCGGCTGCAATTGCAGGACTACTCGTCAATTTAAGACATCTGCCTTTTGGCATAGCGGTCAACGAACTGATTCGAGGCAAATTCTCTCAATATTTTGGGTCTCATATCATGAACGATGAAAGCGTTTTGTTTGGTATGGCACAGCCTGATTTCGAAACCAAAAAGGCTGCTTACTGGCTATGCGGTATAGGCATCATGCTCAGTTGGCCGCTCGGTGTCACTGCAGGTTATTTTATTGGGAGTGCTATTCCAGACCCTAAAACATTTGGCTTAGATGCGATTTTCCCAGCGATTTTAATTGCACTTACTTTTAATGCTTTAAAGAATAAAACCACTCGAAAAGCTGCATTTGCCGGATCAACTTTAGCGTTGATAACCACACCCTTTTTAGCCGCAGGACTTCCGATTCTGATTTCACTTTTTGGCTTGATATGGGGTAGAAAAAAATGAGTCAACAGTTACTGATTATTGTAGGAATAGCTCTACTCGCACTGGGTACGTACAGTATTCGTTTTGCTGGCTTTCACTTAGGTGCCAAGTTTTCATTTTCTGAAAAATACCAAGTTTTACTCTCAAACGGCGCAACCGTTTTGCTCTGTGCCATTGCTGTGACCACTACATTTTTTGAAGGCCAACATTTCGCGGGTTTCGCACGTATATTTGGGGTGAGTTTGGCACTTTTCTTAGTTTGGAAAAAAGCCCCGCTTTTATTGGTGATTTGCTTGGCAGCTGCGGGCACGGCACTGGTACGTTTACTTGGTATTGAATAATAAAAAAGGCGAGATAAACTCGCCTTTTTTGAAACTTTGATTAGAACGGTAAATCGTCGTCTAAATCAGCTGGTGCAGATGCTGGTTGTTGTGGCGCTTTAGGAGCGAAACCACCACCTTGCGGGCTATTGCCACCATTACCGAAACCGCCTTGGCCACCATAACCACCATTGTTTTGGCCGTAGCCACCACCTTGGTTGTTATTTTGATAGCCGCCACCTTGTTGAGGCGCGTTAAAACGTGGTTGGTTAAAATCATTACCGCCAGCAAAACCTTGTTCGCCTTGTTGACGAGCATCTAACATTTGCATCTGGTCGCCACGGATTTCTGTAGTGTAACGTTCTTGACCATTTTGGTCTGTCCACTGACGTGTACGTAATGAACCTTCGATATAAACCTTAGAACCTTTACGTAAAAACTGCTGAGCAATTTCCCCTAAACGGTTATGCAAAACAATACGGTGCCATTCTGTTTGTTCTTTACGTTCACCTGTATTTTTATCGGTCCAAACTTCACTTGTTGCGATAGAAAACTGGGTCAACGAGCCCCCATTTGGAAAAGTTTTTGTTTCAGGATCACGACCCAAAGTACCAACCAAAATAACCTTATTTACACCACGCATTAGCTGTCTTCATCCTATACATTTCTATGTTTTACTTTATAAGAGTTATGCTTAAATGGCTACCTCTTTACCGAACAACTGCGTTAAATCACGTCGCGAAGCGTCATCAAGAGACTGTTTATCGACTTTAATATAAGCAACTTGCTGGTCAGGCATCACCACAACTTCTTCGATACCACGAATTGCCAATAGTTGTGTGGTCCACTCATTCACCTGTTGCACTTGCGGCAATGGCAGCACAATAGATGACAAATACCGCGGCTGAGCTAAACCAAAACTAATTAGCAGCCATATTATAGCAATCCCTGCTAAGACACTCCATCCAATCGCAGTATTATGTAACATCAATAATTGACCACCTAGTGTGCCACCAAAAAAAGCACCTAAGAACTGGCTACTGGCATTTACCCCCATAGCGGTGGCTTTCGACTGGATTGGAGCAGACTTCGACAACCAAGAAGGTAATAAAGCCTCCATCACATTAAATGCAATAAAGAAAATTCCTAAGCCAGCGAGTAATACATATTTTGATTGATAACCAAATATAAGAAGAAGCAAACCTGCAATAATGCCTGTAATGGCTGTTAAGAAAATGCCGCGCATTTTGCGATATTTTTCAGCGATGATAATGCTAGGAAATGCAAAAAACAGACTAATAACCAAAAGTGGCAAATACACCAAACCGTGGCTAGCCAAAGGAATGTGCGCAAACTCGATAAGCTGTGACGGCACATAAATAAACATGGCAGTCAGCAATAAATGCAATGCAAAAACCGAAACGTGTAAACGGTTTAAATCACCCATTTGAATGACTTGTTTAAGCTGTGCCATGTAGCCTTGCTGATAATTACGATGGTGACGAGTGACTTTAGGCACCAGCAATAACATCGCAATCGCGATCAAACCCATGATGGTTGTCACAAAGAACAAACCAGAAATACCCACAAGGCTTGTGAGCCAAGGCCCAAGACTAAAAGCGACTACAAAAGATAAGCCAATACTCATACCCATGGCAGCCATGGCTTTAGTACGCTGCTCTTCACGCGTCACATCGGCTAAAAGTGCCATAACTACTGCCGAAACTGCACCCGCCCCAGCGATAGCACGGCCAATAATCACGCCATAAATGGTGTCAGATAGTCCGGCAATTGCACCGCCAATAGCAAAAAGCAATAGACCAAAGACCACAAGCGGTTTACGGCTAAAACGATCAGCAAGTAAGCTAAATGGAATTTGTAAAATGGCCTGACTTAAACCATAAATACCTACAGCCAAACCAATGAGTGCTGGAGTCGCATATTGATATGACTGCCCAACTACAGAAAAGACAGGAATAATCATGAACAAGCCCAACATGCGTAGCGCAAAAATACTACTTAAGGCAAAAGTTGAGCGACGTTCTAAAGCATTCATCATATCAATACACGTTATAAAACTAAGTAAATTATAAGCCGATTCGTTTCTAAAAATACGGGACACCTTATTTAAAATAACGATTTGGGCTTAAAAAAATAAAGAGGCGTTTAGCCTCTTTAGTTTATCGAAGTTTGCTGAAAATTAGCTTAAGGCGACTGTTGCTCGCGCTTCGAATATTGAATTGAAGCGATAACCGCCCAAACAATGAACGCTACACCAATTAAACCTGTAACAACTTCCGGTACATGCACACCTGTACCACTTGCAATCATAATGAATGCTAAAGCACCGATCGCATAATGCGCACCATGTTCCAAGAACACATAGGCATCTAACGTACCTTTTTCTACAAGATAAACTGTCATTGAACGGACGAAAATAGCACCAATTGCAAGACCGAGCATAATCACGACAACGTCGCTAGTAATGGCAAATGCACCAATTACACCATCAAAACTAAATGATGCATCTAACACTTCAAGATATAAGAAACCACCTAAACCGGCTTTTACAACACCAGAAGCGGCGCCTGTTCCATCTTGTAATACAGCATTACCATTTTCATCAATTTCAGGCTCACCACCTAACAAATGACTGAGCACTTCAACGCCAATGTAAACCACAATACCCCAAATACCGGCCATAGTTACAGCTAAACGTTGATGGTCATCGACATAACCTGCCATCACAATTAAGGCAATCAAAGCAAGAAATACAGACATTGCCGGTACGCTTGCCAAGCTTGCAAGTTTAGATTCAAGCCATCTAAACCAATGCGTTTCTTTTTCGTCATCAAAGAAAAAGTTTAAGAACACCAGTAATAGGAATGTTCCACCAAAAGCCGAAATTTCAGCGTGATGTGCCATTAAACGTTCAGAGTAGGTTTTCGGATCATTAAGTGCCATTTTGGCTACTTCGACAACACCCATATCAGCAGTCACTGCAACAATCACGACTGGGAAAATCAGACGCATACCAAAAACGGCGATTAAAATACCTACCGTTAAAAAGATCATTTTCCAGAACGGGTCCCAATTACGGAGAACCGATGCATTCACGACCGCATTGTCAAAAGATAAAGAAACTTCCATCACAGCTAAAATCGCGGTAATGGTTAAAGCTTTAAGCATGGTTGACACGCCCGCTTCAGGTCCATGGGTAAAACCCCAGTAAGCGGATAGTGCTAAACACACCACCGTAAAAAATATCGAAAATCGGAAATGCTTCATGGATCAGACCTATACCAAGAATTAAATTTAATCTTTCTTAAAACCGCGGCTATTATATCGATAATTAACCACAAAACGATGTTGTTTTGTGCCGTTATTCACTTTACTTTATCTCACTGTTTAATAAAGAAATTTATAATATTTCATTAACTTATTAATCGTATTAAATATTTTCTTGCGATATATCTATCATTATTATTTTTGTATTTTAAAATTGATTTAAAATCGGGTTTAGCTGTCTTATTTTAAATGGAATGTTTTTATGCTTTTTTCTCAAGAACTCTGGCAACGTAATTTAAATTTATATCAAAAAATTCTCGACCTGCCTTTTAATCAGGAACTTGCTAACGGTACTTTAGATAAAGAAGCTTTTTGTCATTATGTTATTCAAGATGCTCAATATTTAGTGGCCTATGGCCGTGTGTTGGCTGTTGCAGCAGCTAAAGCTTTTGATGCTGACGATATTATGCAGTTTTCTGATGCAGCTAAAATTGCAATTGTGGTCGAACGCAGTTTGCATGACGACTTTATGAAAAACTTTGGTGTCACCAAAGAAGAATTTAAAAATACCCCATTGACCTTGGCAGGCCATCATTACACTTCATTTTTGACAGCAACTGCTTGGTCTGAAAGCTACCCTGTTGTACTTGCTGCTCTATTACCTTGCTTCTGGATTTATGCCGAAGTCGGTAAAGACATTGTGAGTAAGTCTGTCCCAAACAATCCTTATCAGGCATGGATCGATACCTACGCAGGTGAAGAATTCCATACCGCCGTTCGTAATGTGATTGCGACGGTAGATAAAGTTGCCGCACGTTGTGATGCAGATACTTTAGAGAAAATGCATGCAGCCTATACCATGGGTGCAAAACTTGAATGGTTATTTTGGGATAGTGCCTACCATCAAAGACAATGGTTAGGTTTAGATCAGATCTAAATCAAGATGAGCTCTGACCATTTACTTCGTTAAATGGTCAGTCTTTAATTTAACTTTGAAACAATTGCCAGCCGTAAATCAAACCTGCCGCAGCCACAACCCAGCATAGTGTTGCGACTCCTAGACAAGACCACATCGACATACGCGTTGCCAGCACATAAACAGCAACTAAATAAATGGCATAAGGAATAAGGGACCATAGACCAAACAAAGCAGTTTTTTGTAACGCTTCGGCTCCTTTTTGCTGAAAAACAATCACATGAGCAATTAAAGCGAAGGTAGGAAAAAGCGGGACTAAACCCGCAATATAAAATGCCTTACTTTTCGATAAAATCGAAATAATGAGGACAACTCCAGCCCCCAACATACACTTTAAAAATAACGCCCACATGCGCCTATCCTATCTGGTCATTTCCATTTCAAAACGCTGTATTTTGCGCTTTTTAAAGAAAATTAACAGCGGCTAAAGCAATCAATGCCGGAACCGCCTGAATATAAATAATCTTTTTACTGGCAGTTAGACCACCATAAATACCAGCAATCAGTACACAGCCTAAAAAGAAGTTGGCAATTGATGTTGTAAATGGTGCATCAGCCAATAAAGACCAAAATAAACCCGCCGCTAAAAAGCCATTATAAAGACCTTGGTTCTGTGCCATGACTTTGGTGAGTTTTGCTTTTTCTGCATTATTTCCAAAGGCTTTCATGCCATAAGGTTTGTCCCACAAAAACATCTCTAACACTAAAATATAGACATGTAATATTGCGATAAGCGCAATCAATATTTGTCCGATCATACAATTTTCCTTTTTATTTTAAAGATATGAAAAAAGATCAGTCTCTCGACTGATCTTTTAATGTGTTACGGTTTTAACAACACTTTGCCTTGACGAGCACCTTGCGTTGCTCTTTGAGCGGCAGTTTTAATCTCATCAAAACTAAATACACCTTCTACAGGAAGGATTAATTTTTTCTGAGTAGCTAATGTTAGCAGCTCAACGATCAGTTCCTTTTTACGAGCTGCTGGCATTTCTTTATTAACCACACTCGCCCAGAAACCTTTTACTGTCGCTTGTTTGAAAATTAGATCACCCGATGAAATCTGCATGGTTTCGCCAGTCATACTACCGAACGAAACGAGCAGGCTATTTTCACTGAGTAAATTCAGCATTTCACCACTTGCACTTCCACCAATCGAGTCCACACCGGCAATTAGAGGTTGGTCACCGTGAATCTGTTTAACTTGCTCTTTCCAGTTAGGTTGATCGGTTGCAACAACATGCTGAATACCTAATGCTTGCATCTCGGCAATTGCATCACTACGACGAACCAGATTAATCACAGGCAAACCACGTGCCTGTGCAATCATTGCCACCGTTTTACCGACTGCACCATTCGCCGTGTTTTGAATGAGCCATTGGCCTGGTTGAACATTTACAAAGTCGAGTAGCATGAGTGCACTAATTGGCATACCAATCAGTTGTGCTGCTGTTTCATCATCAATTTCATTATTGAGTGGAATAATCCCTTGCGCTGGCGCAATAAAGTATTCAGCCCAACTGCCATGCACAGCCGCAACGGCAATACGTTGCCCGACTTGTACATGAGTAATGCCTTCGCCCAACGCATCAACAATACCAACTGCCTCACTGCCACCAATCGCAGGTAAAGTCGGCTTATAGCCATAGCTTCCACGTACTGTCCATACATCATGGTTATGGATCGGAGACATGATGGTTTTAATACGCACTTCGCCTGCTTTTGGCTCAGGCTTTGGCATATCCGCCTGCTCTAAAACGTCTACAGGTTCGCCAAAATTACGATGGATAATACTTCGCATGCTTTATTCCTCTATCGGTTTTAAGAGTTGTTGGGTGGTTTCTAAGGCTAGATGTAGATGTGCTTTGTCTTGCGACAATTTTGTGAGTAAAGCAGCACCTAACCATAACTGGTACATGACTTGCGCAGTTTTTAAAGGATCAATATGTTTTGGAATTGATCCTTCTTGTTGCCCTTCTTTGAGTAGCAAAGCCAAACGTTGCGTTAGTTTGTGCACACCGTCATTTAGAATTTGACGCATATCTTCTGATAAGTCCGAAACCTCGGCTGCCAATTTCACAATCAAGCAGTTTTCAGCCCAGCTACCATGGACCGGATCATCAATCCACGCCTGCCATAAAGCCATTAAACGGGCATGGGCACTTTGCTCACTGTGCTGCCAAAGCTGTTCCATACGGACTTTATAATTGGCCATGTATTGCTCGAGCAACGCACAGCCAAACGCCTCTTTTGAAGCAAAGTAGTGATAGAACGAACCTTTAGGTACGTCACAAGCCTTTAAAATTTCTTGCAAACCAACACCGACAAAACCTTTATGTAGCACCAGTTCAAAACTGGTATCTAAAATGTGTTGTCGTGTGGTTTCGCTTTTATTTAATCGTTTCATGCATTCATCATAAACAACTATTAGACCAGTCGTCTAGTAAAATTATGTTGCTGGTTAAAATTTGCTTAGAGTAGAAATGTAGAATGAGGAATGTTAAAAATACAACCTGCTTAATTAAACAAATTTTGTCGTTTGTCGTTTAACCGTCACAATTTGTCGCTTTAAATCATTTTATACCACTTGAACAATTTTAAATCGTTATCATATATAGGGTCTGTTGTTTATAACCAGTCACACCTCCCTGCGGCTGATCACTCAACACCTAAATTTTCATCAATACACAATTGAGATGTTTTATGAGCCAAAGTCATATCCGTATTCGAGGCGCACGCACCCATAACTTAAAAAATGTGTCACTCGATATTCCACGCGACAAATTTGTGGTAATTACGGGGCTATCAGGTTCAGGAAAATCTTCTCTTGCCTTTGATACCTTGTATGCCGAAGGACAGCGCCGTTACGTCGAATCACTTTCGGCCTATGCCCGTCAGTTTTTATCGCAAATGGAAAAACCTGAAGTTGACTCGATTGAAGGTTTATCACCAGCCATTGCGATTGAGCAAAAGTCTACTAGCCATAACCCACGTTCAACGGTTGGTACGATTACCGAAATTTATGACTATTTGCGTCTGCTTTATGCACGTGTCGGTACGCCTTATTGCCCTGAACACGACTTACCTATGGTTGCGCAAACTGTTTCTGAAATGGTCGATGCGGTAAAAAACCTTGAGGAAGGTACAGCACTTATGTTGCTTGCCCCTGTTGTTCGTGAGCGTAAAGGTGAATACAGCAACTTGTTCGAACAACTGCAAGGTCAAGGTTTCGTTCGTGCCCGTGTTGATGGTGAAATCATTGATATTGATACACCACCGGAACTCGACAAAAAGAAAAAACATACCATTGAAGTCGTTGTTGACCGCTTTAAAGTACGTGATGACTTAGGCAACCGTATTGCTGAATCATTTGAAACTGCACTGCGTTTGGGTGGTGATATTGCCGTTTTATCATGGATGAATGGCGAACACCCAGATCGCGTTTTTTCTGCAAAACACTCATGCCCTGAATGTGATCGCGCAGTCGCAGAGCTTGAGCCACGTTTATTTTCATTTAACAACCCGTTTGGTGCGTGCCCTGTCTGTGATGGCTTAGGTACACGTAGCCATTTTAGCCCTGAAAAACTCATTCCTAACCCTGAGCTTGCAATTAGTGAAGGTGCTATTCGTGGTTGGGATCGTCAACGTCCTTATTACTATTCAATGCTGCAAAAAGTTGCCGACCATTTCGGTTTTCAACTTGATACACCATGGAATCAGTTAGATAAAGACACGCAAAAGAAATTCTTACAAGGTACTGGCAAAGAAAAAATCGATTTAAGTTATATCGATGAACGTGGCCGTAAACATACACGCGTGCAACCTTTTGAAGGAATTTTGCCACACCTTGAGCGTCGCTATCGTGAAACTGAAAGTAACTATGTACGAGACGATTTAGCTCAATATCTCTCTAATACAGCGTGTGATGCATGTGGCGGTTCACGTCTCAATGAAATTTCACGTCATGTTCGTGTAAAAGACAAAACGATTGCCGACATTACCCGCATGTCGATTGGAGATGCCGAAAGTTACTATCAAGGTATAAACCTTGAAGGTGCCAAAGGTGAAATTGCAGATAAAATCTTTAAAGAGATTCGTGAGCGTTTACATTTCTTGGTGAGTGTTGGCCTGAACTATTTAAGTCTGGCTCGTTCTGCCGAAACACTATCGGGTGGTGAAGCCCAGCGTATCCGTCTAGCTTCGCAAATTGGTGCAGGTTTGATGGGTGTCATGTACGTCCTTGATGAACCATCAATTGGTCTCCATCAACGTGATAATGACCGTTTATTACAAACGCTAATTCGCTTACGTGATTTGGGCAATACGGTATTAGTCGTGGAACACGATGAAGATGCAATCCGTGCAGCTGACCATATTATTGATATCGGCCCTGGTGCTGGCGTGCATGGTGGTGTTGTCATTGCTGAAGGTACGTATGATGAGCTGGCTAAACATGCCGACTCACTCACAGGTCAATATCTTTCAGGCAAACTCAAAATTGAAGTGCCAAAACAGCGAACTCAACCACCTAAACCTGAAGAAAAAATTAAACTTTCAGGTGCAGCGGGTCATAACTTAAAAAATGTCGATTTAACCATCCCGCTTGGCATTATGACTTGTGTCACGGGTGTTTCAGGTTCAGGTAAATCAACACTGATTAACCGTACGTTACTTCCACTGGCTGCAACACAGCTCAACGGTGCAACGACTTTAACAGCTGAAAAATTTGACTCGATTGATGGTCTACAACATCTGGATAAAGTCGTTGATATTGACCAAAGCCCAATTGGCCGTACACCGCGCTCTAATCCAGCGACTTATACGGGTCTATTTACGCCAATTCGTGAATTATTTGCTCAAACACCAGAAGCGAAAGCGCGTGGTTATAGTGCGGGTCGTTTCTCGTTTAACGTAAAAGGCGGACGCTGCGAAGCGTGTGAAGGCGACGGTATGATTAAAGTCGCAATGCACTTCTTACCAGACATGTATGTACCTTGCGATGCATGTCATGGCAAACGTTATAACCGTGAAACACTTGAAGTCGGTTATAAAGGCAAAAATATTTCTGATGTTTTAGAAATGACGGTTGAAGATGCTGCTGAGTTCTTTAGTGCTATTCCAGTTATTCACCGTCGTTTAGAAACCTTAACTCAGGTAGGTCTAGGCTATATTCGTTTAGGTCAGGCGGCTACTACTTTATCTGGTGGTGAAGCACAGCGTGTCAAACTGGCTCGTGAGTTAGCGAAACGTGATACGGGTAAAACGCTTTATATCTTGGATGAACCAACAACAGGTCTGCATTTCCATGATATTGCCAAGTTACTCGATATTTTGCATGAGCTACGCAACAAGGGTAATACCATTGTGGTAATTGAACATAACCTTGATGTAATTAAAACAGCAGACTGGGTGGTCGACTTAGGCCCTGAAGGTGGTTCGGGCGGTGGTATGATCATTGCCGAAGGAACACCTGAACAAGTAGCCGAGGTTGAGATTTCCCATACTGGTCGCTTCTTGAAACCGATGTTGAAACAATAAAACAAAAAGCCGGAATTTATTTTCCGGCTTTTTTTATCCCTCTACTACATTCCGTCCCCGAGCTTTAGCTCTTAAGAGTGAACGATCAGCGTTCTCTAATAACTCCATCCAGCTTGTCGCTCCAATCGCAAACCCAATACTGACCGATACATGCAATTTTTCTTGTGTACCAGATAGATCAATTTCCTCTAAAGAAATCGCAATACGAATTTTTTCGGCCAAGAGACGTGCATCTAAAAACTGCACCTGTTCTAACAAAATTAAAAACTCATCACCACCATAACGAACAATTAAATCAGAAGCCCGTACATTTGCTTTTAATTGATCTGCGATACGTCGAATCACTTGGTCACCCACAATATGACCATATTGATCATTCACGTGTTTAAAGCGATCAATATCAATAATCATTAAACAAGTTTGAGAAAATTTTTGAGGGTAACTCTCAACAATTTTTAAATACTCAGATAAAGCCAAACGATTGGATACACCCGTTAATGGATCTGTATTGGCAATATTTTTAAGCTGGAATTCAAAAGCATCTCGCTGCTTGAGCATTCTTTGTAAACGATCAATAGCTTCGAACAACGAAATAAATTCGCCTTTTTTAGGTTTCAACTCATCTATTGGGTAATCTGTGCTATGAGATAAATCAAGAATTAAGGTACGGGCCTGAATAAGAGGCTCAAACACCCTTCTCTTTGCATAAATTAGTGTAAGTAAAGCAGCTGCTAAGGATATGCTTGAAATGAGTAAAGTAAGGAAAAACTTCTTTTTTGCTAAATAGTTTTCTTGAGATGCAATTAAGACGCTTTTATTAAGTAAAAACTTTTGCAAATCAATAACCGTGGTAAATTTATCAACGATTTGGTCTGTCAGCTCTGTTCCATTTAAATGATAGGCTTGGTGCTTTTGGCTTTCATCTAAAAGCTGACCCACAATAGGTACGCCTTTATCTAAAAATTCAGTTTTAACCCTTGAGTAAAGGCGATGATATTCCGGAGTTTTAGCTTGCTCTGACTGTAGTGTGTCTACAAGTGCCCATAAGTAGCGTGCTTGCTGCTGAGTCTGCAAAGACCGCGCCCGATTATCATTAGGTATGGTTTCTTTAAAAGTCACAGGCGCAATAACATTAGATGCAGTACGACCAGCTTGATCCCGCATATCGGTCAACACCACAATCAAAGTAAAGTAATTGTTAATTTGGCTATCTTTACTTTTTAACTGTAGCATCAAATTTTGTAAAACTTCTCGGCAGCTATCCCAAGCTCCAAACATAGCCAAAATTGCATTATCGAATTGTATAGAGCTTCTCGCTTGTTCAGGAGTTGCAACATAATAGTCAACTACAGCACGCGCCTGTTTTAAATCATCTCTAAATTTAGTATCTAAAGTATTTGCTAAATCGGTATAACCTTCTTCTTTTAAAATATGAATAGTTTCATTAAGTTGGCGATCAACAGAAAGGCGATATTCTTTTAAGTTTTTTTGATTTTTTGAAAAATCGGCAGCGTTACTCGACATTAATTTATTTGCGGGCGCACGTTCTTTAGAGACTTTATTTGCGACTTCAGCAATTGATCTTAAGCTTTTAATTTCAACCAAAGCCTGTTTAGTTTTTAAGTACTCTTGATAACTGCTGACAATAAGCGGAACCGCCATAAACAGTAAGGACAAAATAATGACCAACATGAAGAAAAACAGTCGATTACTGATATGTTCTGAACGTAATCCTGACATTTCTAGCTGGTACTCCGTAAATGTCCTACCATGATCACTACTATAGAATGAAGTAATTAATCCGCATCCTAGCACTTTACTGAACAGAAGTTCAGCAACAAAGTTCGATTAACGCAATATACGCTTTCATCTTTTCTATTTCTTAAAAATTTGATCGAAAGAGCAAATGATGGCTATAGCAAAACTCCATTTTACAGATGATGTAAATTTCGCAATCCTATAATTAGCTTCTTTTTCCTCTTGGATGTTTCTCCCAGCATCCTAAACCCAGCCCTCAGCTGGGTTCTTTTTTATACACACTCAATAGAAGAAATTTCATGTATTTTTTCTAATAAATATTAATGTTTTCTTATAGATAAAAAAAAGCTCAACCTTGGGGAAAGCTGAGCTCGTAAAGTCTGATGTGATAACACATCGTATCTGGGAAAGCACTTCCAACTCTAAAAATGTTAGATAGTGAACTTTGCAATTGAATTGTGTGACTTATCTCTAATTTTGTAAAGTTGATTAAATTGATCAGAATTAATTTTTTAATCGTTTTTTTAGTTTAAAAACATATTTTCTTTGCTTTATTCAATTATATAATAATTCAAAATAGATAGATTATTTAGATGAACTTATCAAAATAGTGTTAACTATTACTCAAAATACAGCAAAATTGAAAAAAGAATAATGTTTTAGTGGCTATTTATTAAACAAGTCGACAAATAAATTAACGATAAAACCGATTAATAAAATCGCTTTTTTCAATTGTAAATGTAATTATTTTTAAACTATTTAGTGTCAATTCCCTATGAAACTTAAGGTTTAGGCTCTTGTTAATGTTCATTTTTTTAGCAGGTTGACATAATACACTTCAATTGTTGTTTTTTTAACCATTTTTAACATAAGTGTCAAATTTCCTTAACATTACGTTTCATCTATTATTGACTTCATAAATTGTTACAATACAATGACCCCAGCTTTATCTCTTGTTAATGCTGGAAATGATTATGAAAAAACTTGGTTTAGCCACTGCTGTATTATTAGCCATGACCGGTGCTCATGCTTATCAATTTGAAGTTCAAGGTCAATCTGAATATGTTGACACAACTGCAAATGATAAAAACTTCACTGGTGACGTTGCTGGTACATTCTATTTGAAAAATGTTGATACAGCTAAGGGTCCTTTAGCTGAAGCAGCTTTCTTAAACCAAGCTTCTAGCGTGTCTTTAGGTTATAGCTATCAACAATATGACCAAAACAACGTAAACTACCACATTGGTACATACGGTGTTAAAGGTGAGGCATACGTTCCAACTCCTTACCTTCCTGTATATGCTAGCGCAACTTACAACCACACTGATGTTGATGGTAAAAACAACTTCTCTAAAGATGACAACGGTGACCGTTATGCATTAGAAGTTGGTGCTATGTTGTTACCTAACTTCTTAATGACTGTTGGTTATACAAGTGTTGCTAACCAATTCGCTTTAGATAACTTCGGTATCATCGGTAACGGTATCTACTCTGCTGTTAACCAAACTGCTGCTATCCAAAACGACCAAGATGCTGTTACAGCACGTGCTAAATATGTTGGTCCAATCGATGGAACTAACATGGCAATCGGTTTTGAAGCTGCTGGTGCATTCGGTCAAGAAAACCAATACGGTTTAAAAACTGACCTTTACTTGACTCCTAAGTTAAGTGTTGGCGCTACTTTCGTGGGTAACGATGGCGAAGCTGACATCAAAGGTAATGACCTTGGTGAATTCCGCCAAGCTTGGGGTGGTAACGTAAACTACTTCATCACTCCTGCTTTAGCAGTTGGTGCATCTTACATGAAAGCTGACGTTAAAAAGTCTAGCTACGATACACAAACTATCGGCTTAAATGCTAAATTCCGTTTCTAATTTAATTTAGAAATTGAATTAAAAAAAAGGACTCAATTGAGTCCTTTTTTTATGGCTATTAACTGCGTACGATATTTAAGAAATGTAAATGACGTTCGTACTGATCAATAATATCCTGAATCAAATCTTCCTGAGTCCAGTCCATTACATCATAGTTTTGTCCGCCTTCTCTCAAAAATACCTCAGCTTGAAAATACTGACCGTCTTCTGCTTCTGTACGACCAATTAAAAAACTTGGAGGTACTGTTTCACGTGAAACAACTTTATAAATAAAATTAATTTCATGATGATGATCGACTCGAAGCTGCATACCATCTTCCACTTCACTAATCGACACCTCAAGATGGCGGCGTCTAAACTCATGCTGAATATTTTCAAAAGCACGTGAAACCTGCTTTTCAATATATTGCTTCACCTCTTCTTCACTATGAGGATAATGCATGATTAAACCAAGACGCTGCTGCCAGCTTCTAGGGTTATGAATGGCGCGTGGTGTAATGCGAGCCTCTTGAATTGCTATCATTTTAGTGACGTCAAGATGCAAGGCTTTTATTAGGCCCCAACTCATTAACAGCATGACTACGGTAAAAGGCAACGCACTCATAATGATTGAAGACTGAAGCGCCGCAAGACCGCCCACCAAGAGTAAAATAATAGCCAGCACCGCCATAAGCACTGTCCAGAACAGACGCTGCCAAGTAGGTGAATTTTCTGTTTTTGCTGTTAAGTAGTCAGTAACCAATGCCCCTGAGTCAGCAGAAGTTACAAAGAATAAAACCACCAAAATAGTCGCCAGAATATTCATGACACCTGACCATGGCAAGTGTCCTAAAAACTCAAATAGAGCAACTGACGAGTCTTGCTGAACAGCCTGAATCAAAGTGGTTTGATGTTCATGGATAATGCTAAATAACGCAGCATTTCCTAAAAAGCCCATCCAGATAATGGTAAAGCCTGTTGGAATGAGGAGTACCCCGACAATAAATTCTCGAATGGTACGACCACGTGAAACCCTTGCGATAAACATACCTACAAATGGCGACCAAGAAATCCACCAAGCCCAATATAAAATAGTCCATCCCCCAATCCATCCATTCGGCTGATAAGCATATAAATTGAATGTCATGGTAAAAAGGTTAGAGATATACTGCCCAGTGTTTTGAATAGTGGTCTGAAGTAAATAAATACTAGGGCCAGCGATAAAAACGAATACTAATAATATTAAAGCTAATACTAAGTTTAACTCTGATAAACGTTTGACCCCTTTATCTAGTCCTAAGAACACAGATAATGAAGCGAGAATACTCACAAAAATAATGAGTAAAACCTGAGTAGTGGTGCTTTGCTCAATACCAAATAGATAATGTAAACCAGAGTTAATTTGGGTAACACCAAATCCGAGAGAAGTCGCTACACCAAAGACTGTACCAATGGTCGCAAATATATCGATGCTGTCGCCCCACGGTCCATAAATCTTTTTACCAATCAGTGGATACAGTGCTGAACGGGTTTTTAGCGGTAAATTATGCCGATAAGCAAAATAAGCTAATGCTAAACCGACCACGGCGTAAATTGCCCATGCATGTAAGCCCCAGTGGAAAAAGGTTACACGTAAAGCTTGTTGTGCTGCTTCAATTGTCTGCGGCTCACCGCTTGGTGGGTTGACATAGTGCATGACAGGTTCAGCCACACCAAAGAACATTAAGCCAATACCCATACCCGCAGTAAACAACATGGCAAACCATGATCCGTTACTATATTCGGGCTGGCTATGGTCAGGACCTAATTTAATACGTCCAATCGCAGAACAGGCAATATAAATGAGTAGGATAAGAAAGAAGGCAACCGATAAGACATAGAACCAACTAAAAGAATCAGTGATCCACTGCTTTAACTGTTGCGTGAGAAGTTCAAAAGAACTCGGAGCGATCACAACAACTGCTAAGAACAAAGCAATAATAATGACCGTACCCAAAAAGACATTGGGATTAACATTTGCGAACCAACTCGCTTGTTTGGAAGGCATAAATCCTCCATGTTATTTTAATGAAAATGACAGGCTTAAAGCCAATAAAGACATTCAGGAATGAACAAAGTTATATCTTTCAATAGAGAAAGCCGATAATACTTTAAATAAACTTAAATAATATTGCAGTTACAAAGGTGTAAATAAATTAAAACACCTCCTTCTTTATTTATCAGAATTCTTTTTAGGCGTGTGCTTGATATATTGTAAAGCGATTAAACGCGTGACTATTAGGGCTAAATACATCACTCCACAAAACATCTGTAACATCGCTAAAACACGTGCTGGTGGACTAAGGGGCATTAAGTCAGACAGTCCCGTAGCTGACTGCAAACTAAAGCTTAAAAACAGTAAATCTAACCAAGTTTGTAAGTGATGGATGTGGTTTGGATTTTGAAAGCTATTAGGAATGAGTAACTGACAAATGTTATATAAAAATGCAAATCCCCAAGCCAGCAAGGTAAAAACTGCGGCAGCTGCAAACAACTCATCGCGGGTTAAATATCGGTCAGCAAACATATAGCGAAATAAACCATAAGCAGCCGAAAAGTAAGCTAAGGCTTCACAGCTATGGGCAAAAATCTGGATGGTTAAATTGCTATAGCCTAATAAAATAAAGACCGAAGCTATAATTGCCCCACTGACAAATGCGAGTCCCAGAAAAGTGAACATGGGTGTTTGGCGAATAACTTTAGCAATAATGAGTAATGCAAGTACCCCTAGCGCCCAAGTTAAGGTCCTGTAAGCCTCATTATCAAAAGTCAGCATAGCCAGAATAAGTAAAATGAATTGCACCAACAGCAGCCATGCAGAAGGCAACAATCGAAAGCTCGACCAGAATTCAATGATAGATCGCATTTAATTATTTTCCATTTTTTCATTATGTTTTGGATTATAGAAAATCATACTGTACAAAAAATAGGATAAACAAGTTGTTCTTTATTAAGGAGCTTCTTTCAATACATTTTATGAGATAAATAAAAAAAGCCCCGTAGGGCTTTTTTGAGATGTTCAAGTGGTTGTGATTTTAGTGGTCTGATGCACCAGAAGCACCAATACCTGTCATTGAACGAACATATTGAGCATCGAAAGAAGCACGTTCTTTTTTCGCACGTGCTGAGCTGTCAGTTACCGAGAAGAACCAGCAGCAAAGGAACGACAAAGGCATTGCAAATAATGCAGGACCATTGAACGGGTTAATTGGGGTATCAGAGATTTTTAAAGTATCTACCCATACTGCTTTAGACAGAATAATGAGTACAACCGCTGTTACAAGACCAACTACGCCACCAATGACCGCACCACGAGTTGTTAAACCTTTCCAGAACATTGAAAGAACAAGAATTGGGAAGTTTGCACAACACGCTACAGAGAATGCTAAACCTACCATGAATGCTACGTTTTGCTTTTCAAACAAAATACCTAAAATCATGGCAAAGATTGCTAAACCAAGCGTCGCGATTTTTGACATGCGAAGCTCTGAAGCTGGCGTGGTTTGACCTTTTTTAAATACGTTAGCGTATAAATCGTGTGAGATTGCAGATGCACCTGAAAGTGTTAAACCAGCAACAACAGCAAGGATCGTTGCGAACGCTACTGCTGAAATGAAGCCCATGAATAAGTCACCGCCTAAAGCGTCACTTAAATGCACGGCTGCCATATTGTTACCACCAACAAGCTCAAGTTTGCCGGTCATTGCCATTTTCGCAACATCAAGGAATTGCGGGTTGTTTGATACGAAAAGGATCGCACCGAAACCAATAATGAAAGTTAAAAGATAGAAGTAACCAATAAAGCCTGTTGCAACGACAACCGATTTACGAGCTTCTTTTGCGTCTTTTACCGTGAAGAAACGCATAAGAATGTGTGGAAGACCTGCTGTACCAAACATGAGTGCCAAGCCAAGAGATAAGGCATCAATCGGGTTTGCGGCAAGTTTACCTGGTCCCATAATTTTTGCAGCATCTTCAAAGCTTACATCATGAACTTTACTGAACACTTCAATTGATTGGGTGAACATATTACTAAAGCTGAAACCAACCGCTTTCATCACCATAAAGGCCATGAAAGTTGCACCACTTAATAACATCACTGCTTTAATGATTTGTACCCATGTGGTTGCTAGCATTCCGCCGAAAATAACGTATGCCATCATGAGCAAGCCGACAATCACAACTGCAATGTTATAGTTCAAACCAAATAATAGTTTGATGAGCTGACCTGCCCCTACCATTTGTGCAATCAAATAGAACGCGACTACAACAAGCGAGCTGAAAGCAGCTAAAGTACGAACTGGTTTTTCTTCAAGACGGAATGACACTACGTCTGAAAGGTTATATTTACCAAGGTTACGTAAGCGTTCTGCCACTAAGAATAAAACGATTGGCCAACCAACCATGAACCCGAGTGAATAGAGCAAGCCGTCAAAACCTGAGCTAAACACCATTGCAGAAATACCAAGGAATGACGCTGCTGACATATAGTCACCCGCAATCGCCAAACCGTTTTGGAAACCACTGATCCCACCACCAGCAGTATAGAAGTCTTGCGCTGATTGAGTTTGTTTAGCCGCCCATTTGGTAATAAACAAGGTAAAGCCAACAAAGATGATAAACATGATAATGGCATGCCAGTTGGTGGCTTGCTGTTCTGCTTCACCTAAGTCCGGGCTTGCCATAGCAACAGTTGAATATAGCGATGCTGCTGCCAATAAGGCTTTCGCTTTGAATGAATTCCATTTCATATTAGTGTAGTCCTTTCTCATGCGTGATGGCTTCAACTTCCTTCAACGCTTCTTCACTCAATTGGTCAAGGGTATTATTTGCGATATAGGAATACACACCACAAAGTAGGAAAGATAAAACAATAATTCCTAAACCTAGCGGGATCCCCCATGTCGTTACACCACCACTAAAGGAACTCATCAAAAATTCTTTGTTGTAGCCCACAAGTAGCATAAAGCCCACATAAAGCACTAACATGATGATTGTGAGCGTCCAGCTTAATGCACTTTTTTTCTTGACCATTTTTTGAAACTTTGGATTACGTAGAATCTGTTCTACTTGGCTTTGATCCATAACCAAACTCCTTACATAGTGCCCAACCTTGGTCACTTTTTTTTAATGTATTTTTTCATTATTAAAGTTAGCAAGATTCCAGCTCAGTCGTAACTTAGACTTTGGTCGTTAAAATTTAATCAATTTATAGCTTTGTTTCGGCTTGGGTTATGATAGGCATAAGGTTTCACTTATGTAGGTCATATGAACAGCTGGCTGATTATTGGGGTGCTCACTCTTTATATTGCGCTTTTATTTGTCTGTGCTTTTTTTGGTGAGAAGCATGCCAGTCGTCTTAGCACGCGTGGCCGTATGTTTTTATTTAGCTTAACTTTAGGTGTCTATTGTTCCTCTTGGACATTCTATGGGGCAACTGGGGCTGCCGTACGTGAAGGCGTTATCTTCTTACCTATTTATTTAGGTCCACTGTTATTTGTCTGGTTTGGTTATGATATCTGGCGGCGTCTAGGTCGAGTTCGTCAGCATCATGCGATTTCGTCAATCGCTGACTTTGTCGCGGCACGCTATGGTAAAAGTGGTGTACTCGCATCGTTGGTGACTATTCTTGCAGTTATTGCGATTATCCCCTACCTCGCGTTACAGCTGCGTGCGATTGCTTTAAGTACCTCGGTCATTATGGAGCAAAGCTCGCATATTCATACGACGACTAACAGCGTGTTATTGCTCACCAGTGTGCTTGCGATTTTAGCCATGATTTTTGGTACAAGGCAGATTGCAAACACGGAGCAACACGGCGGCCTCATGCTTGCGGTTGCATTTGAGTCATTTGTGAAGTTATTTGCCTTACTTTGTGTCGCTTTATTTTTTATTTTTGAATCACCGGCCAACCTGAGCCAAATGACCTCTGATGTAAACCAGACTTTTCAGGAAGTTCAGCTCTTTGGTGTACCCGAAACTTTCTGGATTCAAACATTATTGGCGGGCTTAGCCATTATTTGCTTACCACGTCAGTTCCACGTGGCTGTGGTCGAACTCCGCGATGAGAAGCATATTCGCGGTGCCCGTAAATGGTTCGCGGTTTATCTCATTTTAACTATTCTTGCCATTATTCCGATTGCAAGCTGGGCTTTACATGCCGCACCGAAGTTTCTGACCGTGCCTGATGTGGCTGTGCTGTCATTGCCTTTAAGTTATAACCAAGAGTGGCTGGCATTACTGGCCTTTTTAGGCGGGTTCTCTGCATCAACAGGTATGTTACTGGTGTCATCAGTAGCATTGTCTATTATGCTCAGTAACGACTTGATTATGCCTGCTCTATGGCGATTTAAGTTGCTGTCACGTCACGATAAGCATTTACCTAAAGTTCTTAAATTTAGCCGCCGTATCAGTATTGTTGCAGTGATGCTACTTGGCTTTTTATTCTTCCATTTCTTTAATGACATTAACCAACTTTCAGTTTTCGGCTTATTGGCCTTTAGTGCTGTAGCACAGTTTGCACCTGCACTGATTGGTGGTTTGTATTGGCGTGGCGGAAGCCGTCAAGGCGTCTATGCAGGACTTATTATTGGATTTTTAATGTGGAGTTATACATTACTATTTCCAACTATATTGCGTAGCTTGCCTGAAGCCTATCAGGAAACTGCTCAAAGTATTTTACTTTTCGGTCCTTTCGGCATTAATGCCCTACGCCCGGAATCTTTATTTGGTTTTGAGTCATTTGCACCTTTAACTCACGGTGTTATTTGGTCACTCGGCTTAAATATTGTTTTATATATCTGGATTTCAAAAATTTATCGGCCAAGCGTCGCTGAACAAATTCAGGCAGAAAGCTTCTTCTACTATGAAACTAAGCCTTTACCATCACCGCACACCTCTACTGATTTAACCTATCTTCCTCATGATGCGGCCCGCTTAAAAGTGGGTGATTTATTTGCCCTAGCCAAAAGAATTACGGGTGAGCAACCCACTACGCAAGCGTTCGAAAATTTTTGTGAGCAAAATCACCTCACCCTCAACCCAAATAGTATTGCCAATGGCATGTGGTGGCGTTTTACCGAGCAATATCTGGCCGGTATTATCGGTGCCGCTTCTGCACGTACGTTGCTCACAACAGCAATGATTAATAACGGCCTCGCTTTAGGGCAAGTGGCTAATATTTTAGACCAAGCATCGCAGTGGCAACGTTTTAATCAGAACCTTCTTATGACCATGATTGACCACATGACCCAAGGGGTAAGCGTAGTTGATAAAAATATGTGTTTGGTCGCATGGAACAACCAATATTTAAAACTGTTTGGTTACCCAAAAGACCTCGTTTATGTGGGCTGCCCAATTGCCGACCTCATTCGTTATAACGCCGAACGCGGTGAATGTGGTCCCGGTTCAGTTGAAGAACATGTACGTAAACGCCTTCACTGGATGAAAGTGGGAAGTGCTCACGAATTTGAACGTATTCGTAAAGATGGCCGTGTAATTCAAATGCGAGGAAATCCAATCGCAGGTGGAGGCTTTGTAACGACATTTGCCGATATTACGGCCTTCCGTGCGAACGAAGCCGTGCTTGAAGCCCGCGTAAAAGATAGAACACAACAGCTTGCCGATGCCTTAACTGAACAACAGCTTGCACGTGAACAAGCTGATATGGCCAATATGTCAAAAAGTCGATTTATTGCCGCGGCAAGTCACGATCTATTACAGCCTATGCATGCTGCTCGTCTGTTTAGTACTGTTCTTGAGCAAAGTATTTCGACCGAAGAAGACCGCCAGACCCTACAACAACTTGACCGAGCACTCTATGGAGCAGAAAGTATGCTCTCTGCCCTACTCGATATTGCACGTTTGGAAGGCGGCACCATACAACCAAAGAGACAACCTTATCCGTTGCATGATTTACTCAGTGATCTTGAGTTGCAGTTTAAATCGATCGCTGCTCAGCGAAATATCTCACTGAAAGTCCACGATGTGTCTTTCTGGATTGATACCGACCCGCAGTGGATTCGTCGTATCATTCAGAACTTTGTCAGTAATGCTTTGCGTTATACCGCCAAAGGTCGAGTGGTGGTGGGTGTACTCCGCTCTGCGCAGCAGTCTGGACATATTCGTATTGGGGTTTGGGATACTGGACCAGGGATTGCCGAAGAACAACGGATTAAGCTATTCCAAGAGTTTGAGCGCTGTGGGCATTTATCACCTTGGGGTGAACAAGGTTTAGGGCTAGGACTTGCCATCGTACAACGTATGACAGGTTTGCTAAATTACCCTGTTCATGTTTACTCAGAGTTGGGCAAAGGCTCATGCTTTATGATTGAAGTGCCTATTGTCGAGCCGCCAAAAGTTGCAACACCAGCTGTACAAGCCGTACCTTTAAAAACTAAAGCCTACCGTATTTTGTGCCTAGACAATGATGAAACTATTCTTGAAGGAATGAGTAGTTTATTAGGAAGATGGGGTTATCAAGTTTTCAAAGCGACTGAACCTGAACAGGCGCTAGAAATTATTCAAAAAGAGAATATTCAGGTTTGGCTCATTGACCAGCATTTAAACCACAATCAACTTGGGGTTGATTTTATTACTCAAAATCGTCAAGAAGATGTTCCTGTTGCCTTAATTACAGCGGACTCGCACCCAGAGTTACCGCAGCAATTAAAAGAACTGAATATTGTTTTACTCAAAAAACCGTTAAAACCTGCTTCATTAAGAGCATGGTTATCTGGGCTTAAAATTGCCAGCACGACAGACTAATCATTTATCGCTTCCCAACCTTTAATAATTTTGGGGAGCGGTTCTTGGCAAAAATGTTTGACTGAATTTAAGCCAATAGGCAGAACTGCTCAAAAAGTCTACTTTTACTCAGTAAATCATTGACCAAAATTTCCAATGCCTT
Organism: Acinetobacter sp. BD54; assembly: GCF_044778325.1. Lineage (NCBI taxonomy): Bacteria > Pseudomonadati > Pseudomonadota > Gammaproteobacteria > Moraxellales > Moraxellaceae > Acinetobacter > Acinetobacter sp. BD54. The sequence goes on from NZ_JANJEP010000003.1 coordinate 286,600, forward strand.
TTTTTCTATGGCAAAGCCCACCTTTTTTGTAAGTGAACACTTGTATACTTAGTTACAATTTAATAAATCATTGTTTTTATAATAGATTATCTACAAAAAATCACCTTATACGACTTTAGTCGTATTCTACTTGCATTCTTCATGACACATAAATATTCAAAACGAATTTTTAAATTGTATAACGAATTATCAAATCGATTTCCAATCTATATAGCTTCACTGCTCTAGAATGAATGCAAAGGATAACTGCCATGAATATTTCTGATAACACCCCACAAGGACAACTCTCGTCTCAACAATTTTATCGTCAATACAGTGCCAATGCCCTACTTCCTGAGTTAGATTGGCAAAGTATTTTTCCGCATAGCAAGCTGAGCGAAGCACATATCAAAGCACTCAATACTATTTATCAGTGTGCTGTACCTCTCGCACTCAATGTATTTCATGATCTAAATTTTGATGTATTTGCGCCTGCTGCTTATCATCCGCAAGGCTTGGGTTTATTTGATAAATTAGCCCAGCAAGAAGAGAACTTCTTAAAAGTTCTTACTGCTGAAAGTGAAAACCTTGACCATGAAACACGCCATCAAATCTGGAGTATGCTTCTACGCGGTGGTGCTGTTCTGGTTTTCAAGGCTTGGCTTGGTCATGTCAAACTTGGAGAAAACCAGTTAGATATGACTCAATTCGATGAGCTTTCTGACTTGCTGTTTATTAAGACACCTCCACATCAACTTGCTGAACGTTTGCATGTAGATGAAAAAGCAAAACTTGACCATATCTTCTTAATGTATGGCAATGATATTTTCCTTGATCGGTTCAATAGCCTAGAAACCGCAGCTCTCTTTGTTGATTTAGGTGTTTATGATGCGGCTTTCTTAAGCTTGCGTGATGACCGCGTGGCTGAATATTTAAAAAGCAAAGGCTATGTGACCCAAGAACAAATTGATGATTTGCAATGTGCGCTTAACCCACTGTACTGCGACAGCCTAACACCTAAGCAAGATTGCCTTGCCTAAGTGGAATATATAAAAAAGACCTCAATTGAGGTCTTTTTTATTTTAGATTTTTTTATCTTCAATATTTAATGCACTAATTGCCAATACAGCCTGTGTACGATTTTGTACGCCTAGTTTTCTAAAAATAGCCGTTACATGCGCTTTAATGGTAGCCTCTGAAACATCGAGTTCATAAGCAATTTGTTTATTTAATAAACCTTCTGCAACCATCATCAAAACTCGGAATTGCTGAGGCGTTAACGACTGAATACGTTCAGCTAAAGCAGTTTCATCTGCCGCTCTCGGGTCAAGATTAATATTCGATGGCAAGTTTGGCGGCAACCAGATTTCCCCATCTAACACTTGACGGATTGCTTCGCCAATATGACTTGGATGAGCCGATTTAGGAATATAACCCATTGCACCATGCGCAATTGCACGTTGAATAATTGACGCTTCTTCGTGTGCAGAAACCACAATAATAGGAATAGATGGATATTGTGCTCTTACATAGACCAGAGCCGAAAAGCCTGAAGCACCCGGTAAGTTTAAATCGAGTAATACCAGATCAGGTTCTGCCCCATTTTCCAAACGCTCATAAAACTCATCAACCGAAGCTGTTTCATGAATTTGTGCCTGCGGCAGGCTATAACGTACTGCTTGAATCAAAGCATGACGAAACAAAGGATGATCATCAACGATTAAAATATTCATAAGCGATTAAAGTAATCTTGAGCATAAGTATGGCCTATTGTAACCCTACTATTTAGATGAAAGATATGCTCATCTTATCCATTTTTATGCAAAATGTTGTTAAATACAGACCTTTGCTCCGATTTGCAGATGTTTTTTACCTTTTAATCAAAATTAATCTGTTTTTTATATAAGCTTTATTTTTATTCTAAAAAATATATCATCAATAATTATATAAAATAAAAACAGTTATTTAACTCGCTATTTAATGATAAAAATCAACTATTCGGGTTTTATATTTAAAACTGATAAGGTTGACCAATTTCGTTATTTTACAGTTCGCCAGCATTGTTGATTAATAAGTCCAATCTTCTTTTTTAGGCTTAGGAACCAAATCATGACTGGTATCGCATCATCAAAACCCTTAAATATTGTTGCTGTTTCTGGTGGTTTGAATACGCCATCTAAAACCGAAAGTCTGGTTCAGGCCATTCTTGATGAGTTATCTGAAGCAATTGATATTAAAGTTCACTTTATTAAATTGAGTGAAATCGGGCCCTTATTAGGCGGCGCATTTTATCGCAACCAGCTTCCACAGCGCGTACAAGATGACCTTGCAGCGGTTGAAGCAGCAGATGCCTTAATTGTTGGTACGCCTGTTTACCGTGCTTCTTTTACAGGCCTTTTCAAACACTTTTTTGACTTCGTTGAACAAACTGCATTAGTAGATGTACCTGTACTTTTAGCTGCATCAGGTGGTAGTGATCGTCATGCACTCGTACTTGAACATCAGCTTCGCCCATTGTTTAGCTTCTTTCAGGCACAAACTTTACCAATTGGCGTATACGCAACAGATCGCGACTTTACTCCTGAATATACGGTGAAAAGTGAACAGTTATCTGACCGTATTACGCTAGCCGTAGCGCGTGCATTGCCAATTTTAGAATGGGCGCCAGCGAAAGGTAAACGTGCTGAAGTGGTTAAACCTAAATCTCAGCAAGCGAATCAAGAGCTCGGTATTAACAAGCAAATTGAGCAAGAAGAAGTATTGCCTTCAGCAGCTGTACCAAATCTCGATGCAGCAGAATCTCGTTTGCATCATAAGTCCGGTAAATCATTAACGCATGTTGCCTAAGCGCAATATAGCTAAATAAAAATAACGAATGGGGAGAGAGCACCATGACGCAATTACAACAACCAATTAAATTTGCTTATTGGGTACCAAATGTAAGCGGTGGCCTTGTCGTAAGTAACATCGAACAGCGTACAGACTGGAGTTATGACTACAATGTTCGACTTGCACAGGCAGCCGAAGACAATGGTTTTGAATATGCGCTCACCCAAATTCGTTTTACGGCAGGGTACGGGGCAGAAAACCAGCATGAATCTGTGAGTTTCAGTCATGCATTACTTGCAAAAACTGAGAAACTTAAAGTGATTGCGGCTATTCTGCCCGGCCCTTGGAAACCGGCACTTGCAGCTAAACAACTCGCAACGATTGATTATCTAACTCAAGGTCGTATTGCCATTAATGTGGTAAGTGGCTGGTTCAGAGGTGAGTTTGATGCTATTGGCGAAGAATGGCCTGAGCATGATGAGCGTTATGTTCGCTCTGAAGAGTTTATTCGCACGCTAAAAGGAATCTGGACCACAGATAACTATAGTTTCGATGGTAAGTATTACCAATTCCAGAACTACACACTTAAGCCAAAACCTCTGCAAAAACCACATATTGAAGTCTTTCAAGGTGGTAGTTCACGTGCCGCACGTGACATGGCCTCTCGTGTGTCTGACTGGTATTTTACCAACGGTAATACTGTCGAAGAAATTCAAAAACAGGTCGAAGACATTCGTAATAAAGCGAAAGCCAATAACCATCAAGTTAAAATTGGAGTGAACGCTTTCATTATTGCTCGAGATACCGAAGAAGAAGCAAAAGCAGTACTTCAAGAAATTATTGATAAAGCCAACACTGAAGCAGTAAATGCGTTTGGCGATGCAACTCGTGAAGCGGGTGCCGCTTCACCAGAACAAGAAGGCAACTGGGCAAAATCAACTTTTGAAGATTTAGTTCAATATAACGATGGCTTTAAAACCAATTTAATTGGTACACCTCAGCAAATTGCAGAGCGGATTGTGGCGCTTAAAAATGTAGGTGTCGACTTGATTCTTTCAGGTTTCTTACACTTTATTGAAGAGGTGGAATACTTTGGTGAAAAAGTTCTGCCGCTCGTTCGTCAGTTAGAACTACAACAGGAAAAGGAGGTAGAAATTCAAGCTAAATCAGCCTAAAACCTCCAGTTAAAACAGCGCAAGACAATAAAAACAATAAATAAAAATAAAGACATATTGGCTCCAAGACTCGGCTTGGAGCTTTTATTTTTTAAGCTTTCTCTACTTCTCGAATAACAGTTTCAACTGAGTAACGACACCATTTTGAGAGGACTTCAATAAAAGCATTGAGTTCTGCTGGTTCGAAATGACTAACGATCATATAACAAGCATTACCCATAACCTTAAAGCACTCATCGATTTGTTCATATTGCTTTACTAAATTTTCAATTTCTTCAAAGGAGCGCTGTTCATTTAAATGCAAATGAATGAATTGTTTATGCCTGTATTGCACGGCAATGGTGTAATTTTTAATAACGCCTGCATCCATTAACTGAGCAATTCGCGCTCCTACTGCCTGTCCTGTCCGATGAACACGCTGCCCAATTTCTTTATTTGTTAAGCGAGAATCTTGCTTAAGCAATGCAATAATTTTTAGATCAATAGGGTCTAATTCAATATTCATTTTTCATAACGAAAGAAAACTGGCGATAGTGCTTTCATAGGACTATAGCCGATTTTGCGGGCAGAGAATAACCTTGTTTTATCTTATACCAACAAGAGTATTCTCATGAAACAAGCACTATTAGTTATCGATGTACAAAATGATTATTTTAAAAATGGCAAAATGGAATTGGTTGGACCAGATCAAGCGCTCGATAAAATAAAACAGCTCGAGCAATATTTTAATGAAAAAGGTTTACCGATTATTTATGTGCAACATATTAACCCGCCACAAGCCAGCTTCTTTCAAGAAAATACTGAAGGTGTGTTACTTCATCCAGAACTTAGTGCTGGCAGTAATTCATTAATCGTGACAAAGCATTATCCAAACAGTTTTTTAGAAACCAATTTAAAAGAACTTTTAAAAGCACATCAAATTGAACAACTCGTGATCACAGGCATGATGACACATATTTGTATTGATTCTGGCACACGTGCAGCCAAAGAGTTAGGTTATCAACCCATCTTAATTGGAGATGCCACTGCGACCCGTGATTTAAGCCATAACGGAAAAACTGTTAAAGCCGAAGATGTACAAACTGCTTTTTTAGCTGCTCTTGGTATGTTTGCAAGCGTACAAAATACTGCTGAATTTCTAGCAAAATCTTAAACAGGCTTAATAAAAAAGCCCCTATCGGGGCTTTTTTATTAAAACGTTATTTTTGTCTATCAGGATAAACTGTCGCAATCAGTTGATCCACCACAGCAGGTTCAGCTAGGGTTGATGTATCGCCCAAACTATCCAGTTCATTCGCTGCAATTTTTCTTAAAATACGGCGCATGATTTTACCCGAACGGGTTTTAGGTAATGCTGGCGCCCAGTGCAGTGCATCTGGTGAAGCTACTGGTCCAAGTACTTTACGTACCCAGCTAATTAACTCTTTTCGCAGTTCTTCCGATTCCGGAACCCCCGCCTGCAGGGTCACAAAAGTACAAATACCCTGCCCTTTAATATCATGCGGCATACCCACAACAGCAGCCTCTGCCACCGATTCATGCGATACAAGAGCACTTTCAATTTCAGCCGTACCTAGACGGTGGCCTGAAACGTTTAAGACATCGTCAACACGACCCGTGATCCAGTAATAGCCATCTTCATCACGGCGGGCGCCATCACCTGTAAAATAAGTATTTTTAAAGGTCGAGAAGTAAGCTTCAATAAAGCGATCTGAGTCACCCCAAATGGTACGCATCTGGCCCGGCCATGAATCTTTAATCACAAGGTTACCTTCGGCAGCGCCTTCTAGTTCATTGCCTTCACCATCGACAATCGCTGGTTGAATACCAAATAAAGGACGCGTTGCCGAACCGGGTTTTAAAGCTGTTGCCCCCGGTAATGGCGCAATCAAAATACCACCTGTTTCGGTTTGCCACCATGTATCAACAATTGGACAGCGGCCTTCACCAACAACGTTGTAATACCAGTTCCAAGCCTCAGGGTTAATAGGTTCACCCACTGAACCTAACAAACGCAAGCTACTGCGGTTACTTTCACGTACATACGAATCACCCTCTCGCATCATGGCACGAATCGCGGTTGGCGCTGTATATAAAATAGAGACTTTATGTTTATCGACCACATGACCAAGACGTGCCCATGTTGGATACTGAGGCACACCTTCGAACATTAAGGTCGTCGTACCATTTGCTAGTGGTCCATAGATTAGATAACTATGGCCTGTAATCCAGCCGACATCAGCGGTACACCAGTACACATCATCTTGTTTTAAATCAAAAACTTCTTTAAAGGTACTCGCTACGTACACCAGATAACCACCTGTAGTATGTAACACTCCTTTAGGTTTCCCCGTCGAGCCAGAGGTATAAAGAATAAATAAAGGGTCTTCGGCCTTCATTGGTTCTGGAGGACAGTTTGCATCCACCTCCATAATAATAAGGTGATACCACAAATCACGACCCGGTTTCATCTCGATTGGGTTTGCATTACGGTAAACTACAATCACATTTTCAACGCACTCTGTGCCTGGCAATGCTAATGCCAAATCAACATTTTCTTTAAGTGGTAACAACTTACCGGCACGTAGGCTTGAGTCAGCCGTAATCACAAGTTTAGCTTGGCTATCTTCAATACGACTCGCCAACGAGTCTGGTGAGAAACCACCAAATACCACGCAGTGCACCGCACCAATACGGGCACAGGCTAACATGGCAATTGCAGCCTCAGTCACCATTGGCATATACAGCACAACGCGGTCACCTTTACCAATGCCATATTTCTTTAAAACGTTGGCGAAACGGCAGACTTCGTCATGTAATTCTTTATAAGAAACGATTTTATGACGAGAAGGATGGTCACCTTCCCAAATAATTGCAGGTTTGTGAGGGTGTTCTTTAAGATGCCTGTCCAAGCAGTTTGCTGATACGTTCAACTCACCATCAGCAAACCATTCAATCTTGAAATTGTCTTTGTCAAAACTAGTATTTTTAACTTGGGTAAATGGCTTTATCCAATCGACAATTTTAGCTTGCTCTGCCCAGAATTCATCTGGGTTCTCGATAGAGTGTTGATAACGTTTAAAGTAGTCTGCTTCAACAGTACGAGCAGTTTTTTTAAATTCCTCTGGTACTGGATAGATCTCATTCATACGCAACTTCCTTGATCTTGTGCATCCCATCTCGAGACTGTGGCTATTATTTTACTGGATCTTATTTGTTTGCCTTTTCAGTATGATGACTCTTTCAAAGCCTAGACAATGCGACTTTGGTCATATATTAATCACTTACTCAAGCATACGAAATTGTGAACATTTTTATAAAATTAAGTTGATTTAAAACATTTGTCTATAGCTTTTACTTTTATAATTTTTTTAAGTTTTGATGGTTTTGACCATCAACAAAGTTTATTTTAGCTTTTAGAAGCAGTGCAGGAATAAAATAAGATGTTTGCCGAAACCCCCTCTTCACGTCCACCTCAACTCCCGTTTAAAGACAGCCCTTTTTCAATTCATGGCCGCTTTAACCGAATGAGTTATTTGGGTGGATATGGCCTGATTTATTTAGTCACAATCGTGGGCTATTTTATACTGGCTTCGTTTCTTGGAAGTTTTCAGCTTTCAAGTGATCTATTTAATTTTGAATTTTACAGCTCTCTCTCCGGTATAAGTGCTTTAATGGTCTGGGCTTTCTGGCTATTTCTGATCTATCTCAACATTATTCTGGTCGTTCGACGCCTACATGATTTAAATAAAAGTGGCTGGATGGGACTACTGTTATTTATTCCAGTCGTTCAGTTCTTTTTTATGCTTTATTTACTGCTTGCTTCTGGTACAGCGGGCACTAATCAATATGGTCCCGTTCGGCCTTCAACGTTTATAGAAAAACTGATGGCTTGGCTTATTTTAATCGCTATTTTAATTAGCCTTATTTCTACAGCAGGCTTTTTCTACTACTTCTCTGGTACCGATACTATTCAAACCCCGACACAAATCTTACAAAAAGGAACGGAATACTTTTAATTAAAAAACACTTTATTATTTAGATGAACTCATTATAGTAGGCGCACATTTTATCTCCTACTATGATGGAAGCTGAAAAGGCTTTCTGAATTTATTCAATTAGAGACTTGTCGTGGCTGATGAACAAAAATCCTTAACGGATGTTGCAAAAAATACAGGCGAACTTTTGCAAGAAGCAGGTACTAAAACCACTCAAACAGTTTTAGCGCATACCGAGAAATACCATGATGCCTATACCACTATCGACAAAATCGTAGATAGTTTTTGGGAACGTGTACCTTATATCTGCATTGCGATTGTTGTTTTTCTTATTTTTTGGCTACTGACCAAATTATTTAAGTTCTTTGTTCGTAAGACCTTAGAAAATCGCTCTTATACTCGTCAAAATCTAGTTTTAGTTTTAAACCGTGTCGGTAGTACAGCGATCTTATTCTTTGGTTTCTTAATAGCTCTCGTCATTATGATTCCGGGGTTCACACCAGGCCAGCTTATGAGTGCGCTAGGTATCGGTTCGGTCGCCATTGGTTTTGCATTTAAAGATATTTTCCAAAACCTGCTTTCAGGTATTTTGATTTTATTGAGCGAGCCATTCCGTATTGGCGATTCAATTGTGGTGAATTCACTTGAAGGAACTGTAGAAGACATCCAGATCCGTGCAACCTTCCTACGCTCACCGGATGGTCGCCGTATTGTTATTCCAAATGCAACGGTTTATACAAGTGCCTTAACTGTTAATACTGCTTATCAACAACGACGCTGTGAGTTTGTAGTCGGAATTGGCTATGATGATGATGAGCAAAAAGCAAAACAGATTATTTTAGATATTCTCAATAATGATCGAAATGTACTGAGTCAACCTGCGTTTTCAGTTAACGTCACAGCTTTAGCAGATTTCTCGGTTAACCTGACTGTACGCTGGTGGGTTGATACCACTGAAACTGATATCTCTTCATCTATTAGTAATATTCAAGCTCAAGTAAAACAAGCTTTCAATGAAAATGATATTGATATTCCTTACCCAATTCAGGAATTAAAAATGGTATCTAATCCACCAGCTTTAAACCCTGAAACATCAGCTAAACAAACGACCTAAAATATAAGAAATAGACGTTTCGGTTCTTAAAATACGGTTGCCTAAGTTCATAGCTTGGCAGCCGTTTTTTATGAGCAAATCTACTTCGTAAGGAATAAATCCCCCTTCCGGTCCGACCACTACACTACAAGCATGGCTAATATTAATTGGCATACGCTGCTCAGCATAAGGATGAGCCACATAGGCAGGTGTTTCCTGCGTAATTAAACTTGGCAAGACGTCTTCAACGAAAGGTTTAAAGCGTTTATAGAGTTGAATTTCAGGAACAATTGTATCGCCTGCTTGCTCAAGTCCCAGCGTAACGTAGTTGTCTATTTGCTGTAAAAAGGGAGTTTGCCAATAGCTTTTATCAACACGATAACTATGAATCAAGCTTATCTTTTCAACCCCTAAAGTCACACTGTCCATAATTAGACGGCGTAAAACTTTAGGTCTTGGTAAAGCTACAATTAAATGAACCGGAAGTTTTGCTGGTAGTAGTTCTTCACGAATAGGCCGTATACGGACTTCATGCTCATTCATCGAAACAATTTCAGTGATATAACGAGCGCCGTTGCGAATACCAACTTTTAGATTCTGGCCGACTGTAATATCAAGATGTTCACGCAAATGTTGTAATTGACGTTTTGAATGGATAGACCATGTATCCGACTGAACATCTTCAGGCTCTAGTAAAACAATATTCATGATTTTTCGGCCAGATAGCGATTAATCACCCCGATATGTTTTTGTAAGGAACCTTGATTACGTTGCAACACTTTATGCGCCTGTACCACTAACTGTTCAGTCGCCTCAGGTTCTGCCAGACATGCTAACCAGATATCAACAACCTGCTGTGCATCTTGAGCAATAAGCACAGCATTTTCATCAATGAACTCATCGACAATCGTTTGAAAGTTAAAATAACGCGGTCCAACTACAGTAGGTACATTTAAAACCATAGGTTCTAAAATATTATGCCCACCACCCGGTTCATTTAAAGAACCGCCTACAAAACACACCTGACTTAAGGCATACCATAACCAGAGCTCACCCATACTGTCAGCGAGATAAACTTGCGTGCTGGCATGAATACTTTGGCCCATACTTCTACGATGCGTAATTAAATTTAAATTTTGGCAAATTTCAAATACTTCATCGAAACGTTCAGGATGACGAGGCACCACAATACACACCAACTCACGATCTGAATTTAAATAAGGTGCGAGCGCTTCCAAAATTTGTTGTTCTTCGGGTGCATGTGTACTGGCAATCGTCACAACCTGCCGATTTTCCAGATACCACTGCTGATGCAATTGGGCTGCTTGTTTAATAAAAGCCTCTGGTGCATGAATATCAAATTTAATATTACCAACGACCTGACTTTTGTGTTCGTCTAAACCCAGCTCAACATAACGCTGACGAGTTGCACTATCTTGCGCTAATACCCAGTCCAGCTGTTTTAACATACCTGCGGTTAAACCCGAGACTTTGCCATATCCTTTTGCAGATTTTTCTGACAACCGAGCATTAAGCAGCAAACAAGGTACATGCTGTAACTTGGCTTGATCGATTAAATTTGGCCAGAGTTCAGTTTCAACCAGTGCTAAAAGCTTTGGCTGATATAACTCAAAAAATTTTTTTAAAAGTGGCTTCTGGTCTACAGGCAAATAAACTGCTTGAAATAAATCTAAATAAGGTTCTTTTAGAAAAAGTGACTTGGCACGAGCCTGACCTGTTTTCGTGGTATTGGTCACTAAGACTGGCTGCCCAAGTTTTAGATAATATTCAATTAAAGGCTGTGCAGCATTGGTTTCCCCGACTGAAACAGCATGAAACCAGATCGCTTTTACATTCTTCGGTGCTTCAAACGGCCCAAATCTTTCCAGACATTCCTGCTGATATAATTCTAAACTTTCTGCACGTCTTTTTATCCGCCAACGATAAAACGGTTTTAATAAATGAAGTGCGGTGTTGTACCAAAATGGGGTCGCCAAGCGGTTTGCCTCAAATAGTCAAAATTCAAAAACTGCGGAAAATATAACATAGATAAAAAAAATGGCAGAGTTTCGATACCTAAACTCTACCATATACAAGAAAAGTCATTTACTGAACTCACAACAGAGCAAGTTCAGCACATATTAAATTTAAATAATATTATGAACTTATGAAGCTTCTAAAGCCGGATAGTCTGTATATCCTTCAGCGCCTTTAGCATATAAAGTTGTTGGTTGAAGTTCATTTAAAGGTAAGCCTTGTTCTAAACGCTGTAAAAGATCTGGGTTAGCGATATATGCTTTACCAAAAGATACAGCATCTGCTTGACCTTCACGCAAGATACGTTTTGCTGACTCTGGTGTCAGATTTTCATTGGCAATCCATACACCATTAAATTTTTTACGTAATTGTGGGCTAATACTATCAGCTGCTTCATATTCACGAGAGAAAATGAAAGCCACATTACGTTGGCTAAGTTGTTCAACCACATAACCAAATGTCGCTAGCGGGTTTTCATCACCCATATCATGCGAGTCGCCACGCGGTGCAATATGCACACCTACTCGGCCAGCGCCCCACACTTCAATAAAGGCATCAACTACTTCTAATAACAAGCGAGCGCGGTTTTCAACCGGACCACCATACTCATCATCACGCTGGTTAGTATTACTTTGAAGGAACTGGTCAATTAAATAACCATTTGCTGCATGTAGCTCAACGCCATCAAAACCTGCTGCTTTAGCCAATTCAGCTGAATGTTTATATTGAGCAACAATTTCCTGAATTTCTTCAATTGAAAGCGCACGTGGCGTTACATATGGACGTTTAGGGCGTAATAAACTTACTTCACCCGCAGGTTGAATCGCACTCGGTGCAACAGGAATATCGCCATCTAACAGCTCTGGATGTGAAATACGACCCACATGCCACAGTTGAACTACAATTTTTGAACCTTGAGCATGAACTGCTTCAATAATCTTATTCCATGCTTGTGCTTGCTCTTGTGACCACAGTCCCGGAGTATCTGCATAACCTACGGTTTTTGAACCAATCACTGTTGCTTCAGTGAGAATGAGACCAGCATTTGCACGTTGCTGATAATATTCCACCATTAAATCGTTTGGAACACGGCTTTCGCCACTACGCGCACGTGTTAATGGGGCCATTACCAGTCGATTTTTAATTTCAAAATCACCAACTGTTAAGGGAGTATTGAGTTCAGCCATGATCGCCTCGACTTACACTTTATTTGTTTTAAAGTGTTTGTTTTAAATGTTCGATATATTGCTGAATCAAAGCTTCGTTACGTGAAAAATAAGACCATTGTCCATATTTTTGGACCTGAATGAGACCCGCCTGCTGTAATACAGACAAATGATTGGACATCGTAGACTGAGCTACTTTACCCAAACGTTCAATATGACCTGCGCAAACCCCTTTTTCAAAACTACCACCACACTCTTCTACCGGTAAATAATGCTCCGGTTCTTTTAACCATTGCAGAATCTGCCGACGCAGAGGATTGGCTAGGGCTTTGCTAATTGCATCAATATCCATAGGCTCAACACGTCTTGTAAACGAACAAAGCTTTGTTCAGCATTTCGAAAACATAATATCGTATTTTGACGATATTCATATCTATTTTTTTCGATATTCATATCGTATTTTTCCGATTAACTTCCAAACACTGAACTGCTTTGCCGTTTTAATCGCTAAAAATTTAAGAGTTATAGAGAATTAAAAGTTCCAAAGACTCTTATAACCCCTGTTTTAAACTCGCTTCAATAAAACGATCAAGGTCACCATCAAGAACCGCACCAGTATTTGAATTTTCAACACCCGTACGTAAATCCTTGATTCGAGAGTCATCAAGTACATAAGAACGAATTTGGCTACCCCAACCAATATCAGACTTCGAGTCTTCAAGTGCTTGAGCAGCTTCATTACGTTTTTGCATTTCTAATTCATACAATTTTGCACGTAACTGTTTCCATGCATGATCACGGTTCGCATGCTGTGAACGTTGGTTCTGACATGCCACAACAATACCAGTCGGAATATGCGTCAAACGTACTGCCGAATCGGTTTTGTTAATGTGCTGCCCACCTGCACCAGATGCACGGTAAGTATCAGTACGAACATCTGAAGGATTAATATCAATTTCGATATTGTCATCAACTTCTGGAGAAATAAATACCGCAGAGAAAGAAGTATGACGACGGTTACCACTGTCAAATGGTGATTTACGTACTAAACGGTGTACACCAGATTCTGTACGTAACCAACCATACGCATATTCACCTTCAACACGAATCGTTGCAGATTTGATACCTGCGACGTCACCGTCAGACACTTCCATAAGTTCTGCTTTAAAACCATGACGTTCAATCCAGCGCATATACATACGTAATAGCATTGAAGCCCAATCTTGTGCTTCTGTACCACCTGAACCCGCCTGAATCTCGACATAGCAAGGATTCGGGTCCATTGGATTGCTAAACATACGGCGGAATTCAAGTTTTGCTAATTCTTCTTCAGCAGTACTCAGTTCAGACTGAACATCTTCAAGCAAGCTTTCATCATCAGCTTCTACAGCCAAATCCAACATTGCTTTTGCATCTTCAAGCTGTGTAGATAAGCCATCTAATACATTAATAACGTTTTCTAGTTCGCCCTTTTCTTTCGCCATTGCCTGAGCACGGTTTTGATCATTCCAGATCGCAGGGTCTTCTAACTCACGTAAAACTTCTTCTAAACGTTCTTTTTTTAGATCGTAGTCAAAGATACCCCCGTAGTGTTTGGCTACGATCAGTTAAGTCTTTCAATTGGTTTAGATAAGGATTAATTTCCACGCGAGTGTTCCCATAAAAGCAGATAAACAGTCAAATATTTTATCATAGCTACGGTTATCTTCGAACCTGCTTTAATCGCTAACTCTTATTTCAATGAATAAGTTTGCTAATTTTCTTTCAGTAGATTTTAAGCTTAACTCGTAACATCCCCATACAAAATTGGGTACTTTTCCAGCATTTTTAAGTTTCTACACAAAATCTCCTCATTTTTAATAAAATAAAACATTGTTTTTTTATTATTTAAAATCAATATATTAAATTAAATATAGTTACATAAAAAGCACATGGTTACAGTCCAGTTACTTGGACAAGATTGACGGTGAATGATTTTGCTCTAGACTGAAAGTTGTAACAAAACATTTATAAAATCGTTTTTAGAGGGGAGAGATTCCATGAAAAAACTAGCAATTGCATCAGCTCTTTTATCTGCTCTTGCAGTAAGTGGCGCAGCAAACGCTTACCAAGCTGAAGTTGGTGGTTCTTACAATTATCTTGATCCAGATAACGGCAGCAGCGTAAGCAAATTCGGTGTTGATGGGACTTATTATTTCAACCCTGTTCAAACACGTAATGCACCGCTTGCAGAAGCAGCATTCTTAAACCGTGCAAGTAACGTTAACGCACATGTTAACTATGGCGATAACAGCGGCACAAAAGACACTCAATATGGCGTAGGCGTTGAGTACTTCGTTCCTAACTCTGACTTTTACCTTAGCGGTGATGTAGGCAGAAACGAACGTGAAATCGACAACACTAATATCGACAGTAAAGTGACTACTTATGCTGCAGAAGTAGGTTATTTACCAGCTCCTGGTTTATTACTTGCTCTAGGTGTTAAAGGTTACGACGAGAAAGACGGTAAAGACGGTGCAGATCCTACCGTTCGTGCTAAGTATGTAACCCAAGTTGGTCAACATGACGTAAACCTTGAAGCTTATGGTGCGTTTGGTGACCTTGACGAATATAAAGTTCGTGGTGACTACTACATCGATAAAACTTTAAGTTTAGGTGTGGACTACTACAACAACGACTTAACTGATAAAGATGAGTTTGGTATCAATGCTAAAAAATTCTTAAATCAGCAAGTAAGTGTTGAAGGTCGTGTTGGATTCGGTGATAACGACAACACTTATGGTGTTCGTGCAGCATACCGCTTCTAATCTAACCTAGATTAAAAAAATCCGCTCAATTGAGCGGATTTTTTTATTGATTTAAATGCACAATGCGTAGCTGTAAGCTCACATTACCATTAAAGACATTACGGTCTATTTCATAAACCAAATGCACATGGTCACGCATCGGATCAAACTCGAAGCGACCTGCCGCATTAAAAGCAATAGCATCGAAACTATATTGGTCTATCGCTAATCTAAGCTTTAAATGTGTCTCTTTGAGCCAACGAAAATCGATAACTTTAAAATGTCCTTCAAATTGAGGCAGTGGAAATTTTTGTCCCCACGGACCTAATTGCTCAATCCAGTTTAAGGTATCTAATTGCAAAGCAGAGACAGGTAGCTCACCATCGGTCCATAATGTCGCTTGAAAGATTGATTCATCCATAGCAGCTACACAATCATTAAATACGGTTTTAAAAGCTTCAAAGTTTTCTTTACGAATCGTTAAGCCTGCCGCTGCCGCATGCCCACCAAAATGACTCACCAGCTCAGGATGTTGTTCGGCAACTTGTTCAATGGTATCTCGAATATGCACCCCATCAATGGAACGTGCTGAGCCTTTAATATGAATACCATCTTCATCTGGGGCAAACACAATCGTTGGGCGATGAAACTGTTCTTTTAAACGTCCCGCGACAATCCCGATTACACCTTGGTGCCAATTTTCTTCAAACAGAACAAGCGCCGCGGGAATATCTTGTTGTGAGAGTTGTAAACTGTCTAAAGCAGATAAAGCTTGTTGCTTCATCTCCCCTTCAATTTGACGGCGATCGATATTTAACTGATTTAATTGCTGAGCAATGGGGTATGCAGTTTCCATCGTGTCAGCTAATAAACACTCGATCCCAATACGCATACTCTCCATACGTCCAGCAGCATTAATGCGCGGTCCGAGCACAAAACCTAAATCTTGAGCACGTATTGAAGTAGCTTCCCGACCAGCGATATCGAGTAAGGCTAAGATTCCTACTCGACACTGATGTTGCTGAATGCGTTTTACACCTGCATCGACCAAAATACGGTTGTTATAATCTAGGACAGCAACATCAGCATAAGTTCCTAAAGCGACCAAATCTAAATATTGGGTAACTTTACTTGTGCTTTTACCTTGTCTATTGCGTAGGCTCGCCAAATTGGCAAGTACATAAAAAGCAACGCCAACACCTGCCAATGCTTTACTTGGAAACTCACAGCCTAATTGATTTGGATTAACAACTGCTTCTGCAAGTGGTGTTTCTTTAGTCGTTAAGTGATGATCAGTAATAATCACTTGCATGCCTAGAGCATGTGCTGCATCAACACCAGCATGACTAGAAATACCATTATCTACCGTAATTAATAGATCGGGTTGATAGGTGTGATGAGCAAGCTCAGCAATCGCAGGAGTAAGTCCATAGCCATATTTGAAACGATCCGGTACCAAATAGTCGACTTGTGCTCCCATATCGCGAAGCACGAGCATCATTAAAGCAGTGCTGGTTGCGCCATCAGCATCATAGTCCCCCACAATAACTATTTTTTTCTGCTCATCGATGGCTTGATCCATTAATGCTACAGCAGCGTCTAACCCTTTGAGTTCAGGAGCCAGTAAATTCTTAAGCTTTAACTCTAGTTCTTGCTCGGATTGTACGCCCCGTCTTGCCAAAATTTCGGCAATAAACGGAGGCACGCCCTGAAACTGTTCAGGGCGTGTCAATAAAGGTCTTTGTTTAATTTGTATTTTTGTCATTTAAGGCATCAGTCGGTGCAACGTCCATTGACCGTCGATTTTTTCATAACTCAAGCGGTCATGTAAACGATTTGGTCGCCCTTGCCAGAACTCATAATAATCTGGCTGTAGACGATATCCGCCCCAGAACTCCGGCTTATCGAGTACTTCACGGCTTTGAACTTGTTGTTGTAAGTCTTGAAAACGCTGTTGTAACAACTCGCGACTTTCAATTTTGCCACTTTGGGGGGTACTGATATGAGCTGCGATCTGGCTATCACGTGGACGTTTATGATAGTAGTCTATAGATTCCTGTTCAGGAATTTTTACAACATGCCCACCTACTCGTACCTGACGCTCTAGACTTGGCCAATAAAATAACAATTCAGCATATGGATTTTCTGCCAAATCTATACCTTTTTGACTGTCATAGTTGGTATAGAAATCATAACCGGCTTCTGTCGCACCGCGTAACAACACAGTTCTAACATGCGGACGACCACTAGCACTCGCAGTTGCTAATGACATTGCATACGGTTCATGCAAGTTAGCTGCTAAAGCATGATTAAACCAACCTAGAAATTGCTCGTGGGGATTGCTAGCAACTTGAGTCTCGTACAACTCACCTTGTTCATAGCTTAAGCGCAATTCACTTAAGTCTTTAATGACATCACTCATGCCATACACCTTATGCGACTTGTGCCTGTGAACGAACTGCATTTGCTAAATGTTCAGCTAAAGTTTTCACTTCTTGCTCGTTATCACCTTCAACCATGACACGAATGACTGGCTCAGTTCCAGACTTACGAATTAAAATACGTCCACGTCCTTTGAGCTGCTCTTCAGCTTTATTGAACTCAGCAACTAATGCAGGAATAGAATATGGATCAAGCATTTGTTCCAAACGTACATTTACAAGAACTTGTGGGTACAGTTTAAAGTCGTGAACCAATTCGTGCAGCGCTTTGTTCTGCTCAACCATCACGGTTAACACTTGTAATGCTGCAATAATCGCATCACCTGTTGTGCTCTTGTCTAAAGTCAGAATATGACCAGAAGGCTCACCACCTGTTACCCATCCGTTTTCTTCTAAGGCTTGTAATACATAACGGTCACCGACTTTTGCACGAACAAAGCCAACATTTGCTTTTTCAAGCGCGACTTCAAGTGCCATGTTACTCATTACTGTACCAACAACACCTGCTGGCTTGTTTTTTGCCTGAGTCGCTAAAATATATAAGATGTGGTCACCGTCAATTAAGTTACCGAACTTATCAACCATCACTACACGGTCAGCATCACCATCAAAGGCAATACCTAAGTCAGCCCCATGTTCCACAACCGCTTTTTGTAAGTTCTCTGGATGAGTTGAACCACAGTTTTCATTAATATTTAAACCATCTGGCTCATTGTATAAAGCGACAACTTTAGCGCCGAGTTCACGGAAAACCGAAGGGCCAACGCTGTAAGCAGCGCCGTGAGCACAATCCACAACAATTTTTAAATTATTTAAATCAAAATGATATGGGAATGTAGATTTACAAAATTCGATATAACGACCATTTGCATCGGTCACACGAACACTTTTACCTAAGTTTGCAGTGTCTTCGATAAATAAATCTTTTTCTAATTCTTTATTAATTTCTTCCTGCAATGAATCTGGTAATTTTTTACCTTCACTTGAGAAGAACTTAATCCCGTTATCAAAATATGGGTTATGTGATGCAGAAATAACAATCCCTGCATGTGCATGTAAGGCACGGGTAAGATGTGCAATAGCCGGTGTCGGTAATGGTCCAAGTAAGTGAACATATACACCAGCAGCATTTAATCCCGCCTGCAAAGCAGACTCTAAAATATAACCGGATAAACGAGTATCTTTTCCTAATACAACAAGTGGTTTATTTTTCGGACTCGTTCGTTTTAATACCTTCCCTGCAGCAAAACCGAGTTTTAAAGCAAACTCTGGCGTAATCGGCATTTGCCCAAATTTTCCACGAATACCATCCGTTCCAAAATAACTCATAGCTTATCTCATTTTTACGCCACTTCAGCCGTGGCTCATTTCATATATGGCTATTCCGCCATATCTCTTTTCATCGGATTTACTTTACACCAAAAACAAAAAGCCGTCAGTGTACTGACGGCTTTCTTCGTTGTTTTGGTTACCAAA
The DNA here is from genome assembly GCF_044778325.1 of Acinetobacter sp. BD54. Classification (NCBI taxonomy): domain Bacteria; kingdom Pseudomonadati; phylum Pseudomonadota; class Gammaproteobacteria; order Moraxellales; family Moraxellaceae; genus Acinetobacter; species Acinetobacter sp. BD54. Next base: position 305,580 of record NZ_JANJEP010000003.1, read on the forward strand.
ATCTAACCAACACGATAGTTCGGAGCTTCTTTAGTAATCGTTACATCATGAACATGTGACTCAGACATGCCTGCTGAAGTAATTTTCACAAATTTCGCATTTTGGCGAAGATCTTCAATCACAGCTGAACCTGTGTAACCCATCGATGAACGTAAACCACCCATCATTTGATGAACGATGTTACCCATTGGGCCTTTATATGGAACGCGGCCTTCGATTCCTTCTGGTACTAACTTCTCAGCACCCGCTTTTGAATCTTGGAAATAACGGTCAGCAGAACCAGTTGCTCCCGCCATTGCACCTAATGAACCCATACCACGATATGCTTTGTAGTAACGGCCTTGGAAAAACTCAACTTCGCCCGGCGCTTCTTCAGTACCTGCAAGTAATGAACCAACCATGATCGTACTTGCACCCGCACCGATCGCTTTTGCCATATCGCCAGAGAAGCGGATACCGCCATCTGCAATTAAAGGAATTTGATCTTTTAGTGCACTAGCAACGCTGTCAATTGCAGAAATTTGTGGCATACCGATACCAGCCACAATACGTGTTGTACAGATAGAACCAGGACCAATACCCACTTTTACAGCATCTGCACCTGCATCTAATAATGCTAATGCAGCATCACCAGTTGCAATGTTGCCACCAATCACTTGTACTTGAGGGAAGTTTTGTTTCACCCAACGTACACGTTCAATTACACCAGCAGAGTGGCCATGTGCTGTATCAACAACAATGACGTCAACACCAGCTTCAACCAATGCTTCCACACGACTTGGTGTATCAGCACCTGTACCTACCGCAGCGCCAACACGTAAACGACCAAGATCATCTTTACAACTATTTGGATAGCTCTCGGCTTTGCGGAAGTCAGTTACTGTAATTAAGCCTTTAAGTTCGTTGCTCTCGCCAACGACCAAGACTTTTTCAATACGGTGTTTTTGCAATAATGCTTGAATATTTTCTTTAGACTCGCCTTCACGTACAGTGACTAAACGATCTTGGCCTGTCATGATGTTGCTAACAGGTTGTTCTAAATTGGTTTCAAAACGCGTATCACGGCCTGTCACAATACCAACAACCTTGCCGTCTTTAACAACAGGTACACCACTAATGTTATTAGCAGAGGTAATTGCAATCAGTTCACGTACTGTAGTTTCAGGGCTTACAGTGATAGGGTCTTTCACCATACCCGCTTCGAATTTTTTCACACGGCGTACTTCTGCAGCTTGAGCAGCAATATCCATGTTTTTGTGCAAAATCCCGATACCACCATTTTGCGCCATTGCAATCGCCATACGTGACTCAGTCACTGTATCCATTGCAGCTGAAACTAATGGGATATTTAAATAAATGCCGCGAGTTAAACGTGTCTTTAGAGAGACATCTTTTGGGAGAACAGTAGAGTAGGCAGGAAGTAATAAGACATCATCGAAGGTTAGCGCTTCTTGAACGATGGTCAGCATAACAATCTCACTGGTAAATTCCGTGAGCTATTATAAACAAATTTCGATGCAATTTTCATATTATCTTTACCTTTTTCAGCAATAGATATTCGCCTACTCTAAATATTTCCCACTTATTATTGTGTTAGCTTATATTTAACTCACCTGATCATAGTCGTGATCATTCTCTGAATCTGCCGGGCTAACTTGAATAAGAGGAATAAGCTGGTGCGCTAAACGAGCTTTATTACACTGCTCATCCGCAATCTGCACTTCTCTACAGGTAGAACTACGCACCGCATAGATGGAACAACCCACCTCTTTACCAATTTCACCCGTCAAAGCCTGACATCGGGGCTCAGGCTGATTAGTTCCACGCATACATGAATAGACAGGTGTCAAAGGTTCAACTAGATGTTCTTCCATTAACTCGGCCTCAGCCCAGTAAAATGAAACCCGAAAATGTGCACAACATGCCCCACAGCGTAGGCATTCATCTGGAGTCGCAACTTGAGATAACATTTTTATTCAAATTCTCGTCATCAAAAATTTTTCTGCGACGCGAAATCCTAAAAAAATTTCAAATTGGACTCAATATGTCGAATATTATTTTTTATGTTGGACAGCTAAAAATTTGTTCTGTCATTAAGTCTACACCGCATGGCAATGTTTCAATCCAGTCTAAAAACTGATTAATCATCTCTTTACCAATAAATGGACTACCGTGCTGAGGGACAATCATTTCAATATCCATCTGACGGACCATGTTGACCCATAAGCGAATGACTTTATTTGAACACATATAACGTTGATGAAAAGCTTTCATTTTCATCACATGGCTATCAAAATCTTTTAGAGGCTGACTTGCATCATCTACGATGGATGCTCCCATATCGCCCGAAAACAAAATTTTAGCCACGGGATCATAAAACTGAAAATTACCCACCGAATGTAGAAAATGCGCTGGAACGATTACAAGTTTCGATTCACCTAATTGAATCACTTGACCACGATCAGGCAGCTCAATCAGACGGTCTTCCCAATTCCCTTTCATACGCTCACTCATAAATGATGAATTTAAGTGAGGTAAAAAACGTGCCCATAATTTTGAGGCCACCACTTTAGCATCGGTATAGACTAACCAGCGGGGCATTGAGGTGATAATATCTGGATCCTGATGCGAAGCCATCACATAATCAAGATTTTTAAGGCGCGTATATTTATTAAGTTCCATTGTCAACGGAACATAGGTCAAATCACCACCCGGGTCGATCACGGCAGCACGCTCATGATCAATAATTAAAAATTGATTGGCTTGTATGCCTTCCCCTTTGACCAAACTGGTAAAACTAATACATTTGTGTACGCCATTATCAAATAATATCTGTGATGTTGTTTTTTCAAACCCCATAAAATTCCCCAAAAAAACTTTAAATATTAGATATTTTTATTTCCATAATAAAATAATGGGATTCAGTAACTCATGCAATGAATTACTTTATTTTTCTCATAATATTTTAAAATTGATTTTGGTTTTCTTATTTTATAAATGAATCATAATGTTATTTAAAATTAAACTGCAATAAATTAAAATAATTCTCATTATCAAATTTACTTTTTGCGCTGTTTAGGCCTCCCATGACTCAACGCTTTGCTTTTTCAACTTCAAAAACTTTGTTAGCAGTTGCTATTTTTACTTCAATGACAACAAGTCATGCTGAAGAACCGGCAGAACAGCAAAATTCAACCAATGTGTTACCCACTATTTCTATTCAAGCACAAAAAGAAAATCCCACTTCTTATGTCGCAACAAAAGCAAATTCAGCTTTAAAATCAGATGCACCTCTATTTAAAACTGCTCAATCAGTTTCTGTCGTCACCCGTGAACAACTTGACCAAAAACAAGCAAGAACTTTAGCAGATGCACTTGAAGGTGTTGCAGGCGTAGAAGCTGGGAAACTTGGTCGCCGCGGTTGGGATGATTTCATTATCCGTGGGCAAACTTCTTCTGATTCGGTGTATGTCGATGGTTTAAGGGTAGGCCAAAATACTTATGTTGCCACCGAACTATCTGGTATGGATCAGGTACAAATTTTAAAAGGTCCTGCTTCTATTAATTTCGGTTTAGTTGCTCCGGGTGGTATGGTCAATTTAGTGACTAAAAGACCGGAAGCAGAAAGCTTTGCACGTGCTAGCATGACTTATGGTAGTTACAGCCTTAAAGAAGGAACATTCGATTTAAACTACAGCCCAAACAATAGTGAAAAAGGTGCTTTCCGTTTAAATGGACGTATCTCTGATCAAGATGATCCGACCGATTATGTTTATTTTAAAAATTTTTATATCTCGCCTTCTTATAATTTTGACCTCGGTGATAACACCGACCTCTCTATAATCGCAAGCTATCAACACCGCGAATATATTCGTCAGCAAGGTTTACCTGTAATTGGTACATTAAAAGACAACCCTAATGGATCTATAGATCGTAGTTTATATATTGGCGATCCTAATTTCGGTAAATATGAGGCAGATGTTTATCGCACTGGTTATACGTTTAAACATACTTTTGATAATGGCTGGAACTTTAACCAGAATTTTGCCGTACAAAAAACCGAAATGGATGGCAAAGCAGTCTTTGCTCGTACAGGTAGTAACTTTTGGGCAAAAGATAAACAAGGTGAAATTGATTACACGACTATCAGCCGTAGAAATAACAGCCGACACCAAGTTATTGATAACTTAAGCTTCGCCATCGATAACCGTTTAAATAAACAGTTTGATCTATATGGCATGCAGCACGACATTAATATTGGAGTCGATGCTTTTCAGGAAAAAAGTGATTACACCAATGATAAATATGATATTGGTGATTTAAATATCTATAACCCTGTCTATGGTCAGAACGTGACATTGAAGCAAAATGTACGTGATATCAACCGTCTCAAATATCTGGGGCTTTATTTACGCGACCGTATTCAGCTTAATGATCAATTACTTTTAAGCTTATCAGGACGTCAAGATTGGGCACAAACCCAAACTACAAGTTTAGTAACTGGCAATGCGAGTAAACAATCAGATAATGCATTTACGGGCAGTGCTTCTGTCATGTATACCCTCAATGACATTGTGGCACCTTATGTGAGCTACGCTACTTCATTTACCCCAAATAGTGGTACTGATGTAAATAGCAACCCATTTAAGCCAGAAAAAGGAAAACAGGTTGAGGTCGGGATGAAATTACAAAGTCCGGATCAACGAATTCAAGGTGCTATCGCTTGGTATGATCTAAAACGTCAGAATGTTTTGGTTACTGATACTGCGAATAGTGGCTATAAAGTACAACGTGGTGAACAGTTAACTCGCGGTATTGAAACTGAACTTAGTGCAGAAATTTTAAAAGGTTTAAAATTAACGGCTGCATATACCTACACAATTGATGCAGAAATTAGTAAAGATGCAAATGCAAGCAATGTAGGGAAAGCGCTCGACAATATTCCTGAACACGCTTATAGCTTGTCAGCTCGTTACAAATTTGATCCATCATCAAAACTTGGTTGGTATGTAGGTGGTGGTTTCCGAGGTGAAACTTATAAAACTGTTGATGGTTTAGATGTGCATGTTCCGGGCTATACAGTATTTGATACCGAAGCTGGCTATGAGGCTGAGCGTTGGGGTGCTCAACTTGCGATCCGTAATCTATTTGATAAAGATTATTATGCGGGTGCTCTCAACGAAAATTTGGTAACACTCGGCAATCCACGCCAAATTAACTTTACTGTGAAATTTAATTATTAATACTCGTTAGAAAAAACGCACTCTTAATGAGTGCGTTTTTATATAAGCTTAAAATCATTTAAAAGAAGTAATGCTGTACGAGCGTAGAAACACCTACAATGAAGAAAATAGCAGCGCCAATTTTATGAATGAGCGAGATAGATAAACGTTCAGCCAATTTGTTGCCAATAAATACAGCTGGTGCGTTGGCAATCATCATTCCTAAAGTTGTGCCTAACATTACCCAGAAAATGCTGTCATAACGTGCAGCTAAAGCGACTGTTGCAATTTGGGTCTTATCGCCAATTTCCGCCAAGAAAAATAAAATAAAGGTTGCGCCAAAAACGCCAAACTTTTGCCATTTATTAATACTCGCTGTTTCATCATCAAGCTCATCCGGAATAAGCATCCAGAACGCCATCCCAATGAAACCAACCGCAAGTACCCAGACTAAGATTTCAGGGCTTAAAACCGTTGTAATCCACTGCCCAAGCACAGCAGAAATACCATGGTTAATTAAAGTTGCTAAAAGAATCGCGATTAAAATAGGGATTGGCTTACGAAAACGTGCAGATAATAAAAGTGCCAACAATTGAGTTTTATCGCCCATTTCAGCGAGGGCAACAATCGAGGTAGAAATCAGAAATTCTTGCATGTCGGTTCTCTGGCTAGCATAAATGCCTATGACCTACCCCTCCTGCTAGCCAAATATCATAAAATGATTGCAGAGTGGTAAATCAAAGGTCTTGCCAACTCAGGAACGATGAGACGTTTAAGCTATGATGACCATGTTCTGTTGAACAATTATGTTGACCATCACCTATTCACATTTGCTGTGAATAGCGGCTACTCCCCAATGAAGTATGGGCTTATTATATTCGACTAAATCTATTTTTCAAATATTCAGGCAAAAAATTTTACCCATGTCCATACGAATAAACGGGCTATTCCTAACAGCACTGCAAGACAAGCACTTATACTGATAAAACCAATATGGCTGCTACTTGTTCCAGTTTGATATTCAAGGGGTAAAATCAGAGTAGCGACAAACACTTCAATCCCCATGACAACATAAGTCATCCACTCCCAAGGGACGTGCAAAATACTGACCCATATTCCCATCAATAAAAATACAACCAACAACAAGGGCAACATAATTTTCAGAAAACCCAACATTTACTATTTCTCCTTTATGTAATAACGAGAAATGTCTCCTCACTCTCGATAAGTCCTGCTTAATCTGTAGATTAACCTAAAATTAAGTCAAATAGACATTAAAACAAAACCCCGCCGAAGCGAGGTTTTAGTATGTTCTTTCAAAGCATTAGATTAATAAAGTACGAATATCTTTAAGAAGTTTCGTAAGTTTATTTGTAAAGCGCGCTGCATCCGCACCATTAATTACACGGTGGTCATAAGACAATGACAACGGCAACATTAAGCGTGGATCAAAGTCTTTACCATTCCATACAGGCTGCATCGTTGCAGGTGAAATACCCAAAATTGCAACTTGTGGCCAGTTAACTAGTGGCGTAAATGCTGTACCGCCAATTGAGCCCAAGCTTGTGATCGTGAAGTTAGCACCTTGTAAATCTTTCGGCGTTAATTTCTTATCACGCGCTTTTTTACTCAACTCACCTAATTCAACAGCAATTTGCTTAATTGATTTTTGGTCAGGATTACGTAGTACAGGCACGGTCAAACCATCTGGAGTTGCAACCGCAATACCCATATGGATTTCATTACGGAGTAATACAGATTTCTGATCATCTGCTAAGTGACCCGCGAAATAAGGCTCTTCTTTCAACAAGTGAGCTACTGCTTTTGCAATAAATGCTAAAATTGTTAGGCTCACACCTTGTTTCTTAAAGCCGTCTTTCAACTCACCACGCCAAGCTTCTAGCTCAGTAATATCCGCAAGGTCAAACTGAGTTACTTGTGGAATGTAGTTGTTTAAAGACAACTGCGGTACAGAAACTTGCTGTAAACGCGTCATTGGTTTCACTTCACCGCCACCAAAAGCAGTAAAGTCAGGTAATGACGGCAATCCAGCCGGAGCAGCAGTAGCTTGAGCCACTGGTGCAGCTTGCGGCGCAGTTAAACGGCTCTTCACATAAGCAAAGATATCTTCTTTAACAACACGGCCATGCTCACCAGAAGTTTTAACTTGTGACAAGATCACACCAAGTTCACGAGCCAGCTTACGAACAGCAGGACCAGCATACACTTTAGCGTTTTCTGCTTCTTGCTCTTTCGTTAACTTATCAGTACCAGATGTAGGTGCCGCAGGTGCAGACTGAGTTGCAACAGGAGCAGCTGCTTTAGGTGCTGCTGCCTGTGGAGCTGGGGCTGCTTCTGCTTTTGCCGCTGGTGCAGCAGCAGGTGCTTGGCCTTCAGCTTCAATTGTTGCAAGCAATATACCTTGTGAAACTTGTTGGCCTGCTTGCAAGTGAATTGCTTTTACAACACCAGCAACGGTACTTGGAACTTCCACAGTTGCTTTATCTGACTCAACAACAACAAGGCTTTGGTCTACATCAACTTTATCGCCAACTTGAACCAAGATTTCAGCAACGACAGCTTTGTCTACACCCAAATCAGGAACATTGATATCAACTGAACCAGACTGAGCTGGAACCGCTGCCAGAGTTTCTTGCTTTGCAGCAACCGGTTCAGCTGCCGCAGCTGGAGCTGGTGTAGTAGCAGGAGCTTCTGCTTGCGCATTAGATGCAGCTGCTGTTTTCACTTGAATAAGAACAACACCTTCTTTAACGGTATCGCCTTCTTTCACTTGAATACTTTCTACAGTACCAGCAACACTACTTGGAACTTCTACAGTCGCTTTATCCGACTCTACAACCACAATACTTTGTTCAACATCGATCTGGTCACCCACTTTAACGAGGATTTCACCAACCAATGCTTTTTCAACACCGATGTCAGGTACAGTCACTTCAACAGTTGCACTTGATGTAGCGGCAGCAGGTTGAGCTGAAGCTTGTGTTTGTTGCGCAGGTGCTGGAGCAGCTGGCTTTTCAGCCGCAGGAGTTGGTGTTGGTTCCGGTGCTGCTTGTGCCGCACCTTCTGCTTCGATCTCAATCAAAGCAACACCTTCAGTCACATCATCACCTTGATTAATCAAGATACTTTTTACGACACCTGCTGAAGTGCTAGGCACTTCAACAGTTGCTTTATCAGACTCAAGCACAACGATACTGTCGTCAACTTCAACACGGTCGCCAACTTTTACTAAAATTTCAGCGACGTTTGCTTTATCTACACCAATATCAGGGGTCTTAATTTGCATGCTTAGTTCCCCTCACCTGTTTGCGTTTCATTGTATTCAGCAACTGGCTGAACTTCCGGATGTGCTTGCGGCGCCCATGCAACCGGACGGTCAGTATCTAGCTCAAAGTTAGAAATTGCATCTTTCACTAAACGTGCGTCTACTTCACCTTCGTCAGCTAATTTTTTCAAGGTAGCAACAACGATGTGCGCAGCATCAACACCAAAGAAACTACGTAAGTTCGCACGTGTATCTGAACGGCCGTAACCATCTGTACCCAATGCAACAAATGGGCGACCATCTGGAAGATAAGCACGGATTTGTTCACTGTAAGCACGCATATGGTCGGTAGCAGAAACTACGATACCTTCCGTACCACGTAATTGTTTAGATACCCAAGATTCTTTAACTTCTTCAGCAAGTGGGTGTAGGCGGTTGTATTCTTCACATGCCATACCATCACGTGCCAATTCATTGAAGCTTGTTACACTCCAAACGTTTGAATGGATTTGGTATTCATCACGTAAGATTTTCGCAGCTTTAATCACTTCACGAAGGATTACACCTGAACCAAGTAACTGAACAGTTGCTTTTTCATCTTTCTCGAATAAATACATACCACGTTTAATGCCTTCTTCAACGCCTTCTGGCATTGCAGGATGCTCGTAGTTTTCATTCATTACAGTTAAGTAATAGAACACACGCTCTTGGTTCACATACATACGTTGTAAACCGTCATGCACGATGACAGCCAACTCATAACCAAAACATGGGTCATAAGATACGCAGTTTGGAATCGTGTTCGCCAAGATGTGAGAATGACCGTCTTGGTGCTGTAAGCCTTCACCGTTCAATGTTGTACGACCCGCAGTCGCACCTAACAAGAAACCTTGAGCTTGTGCGTCACCCGCAGCCCATGCAATATCACCAATACGTTGGAAACCAAACATTGAGTAGTACATGTACATTGGAATCATTGGCAAGTTATTGGTTGAATAACTTGTCGCTAACGCAGCCCATGCACTCATCGCACCTGCTTCGTTAATCCCTTCTTGTAACATGTGACCGTCTTTTGCTTCACGGTAATGCATTAACTGCTCTTGGTCTTCCGGTGTATATTTTTGACCGTGAGCGGCATAAATACCAAGCTGACGGAACATACCCTCTAAACCAAAAGTACGTGCTTCATCTGGAACGATTGGCACTACGCGGTCTTTAATTGCTTTTTCTTTAAGTAAAGCAGCAATTAAACGAACCATCACCATAGTGGTTGATTGTTCTTTGCCACCCGAACCTTTCAACACTGCATCAAATACAGATAAATCAGGAATCGCTAAAGATTCACTCTCACGACGACGTGCAGGTAAGTAACCACCTAACGCTTCACGACGCGCTTTCATATATTTCATTTCTGGAGAGTTTTCACTTGGGCGATAGAATGGAAGCTCTTCTAATTGCTCATCTGTGAATGGAAGATTGAAACGGTCACGTACATATCTTAAAGAGTCGATTTGCATCTTTTTGATTTGGTGTGTTTTATTCACCGCTTCAATTTCTTCAGATAAGCCATAACCTTTAATGGTTTTCGCCAAGATTACTGTTGGTTGACCTTTTGCTTTCATCGCTTCTGCATATGCAGCAAAAACTTTGTAAGGGTCATGACCACCACGGTTAAGATTATCGATATCTTCATCGCTTAAATCTTTTACAAGTTCCGCAGCTTCCGGGTACTTACCAAAGAATTTTTCGCGTGTATATGCGCCGCCTTTTACTTGATAACGCTGATAGTCACCATCAACAGCTTCTTCCATACGTGCTTTTAATGCGCCGCTTGTGTCTTTAGCTAGTAATGGATCCCAATGACGACCCCATACTACTTTAATGACACGCCAGCCTGCGCCACGGAAGATTGATTCAAGTTCTTGAATAATTTTACCGTTACCACGTACAGGACCATCTAGACGCTGTAAGTTACAGTTAACTACCCAAATTAAGTTATCAAGCTTCTCACGACCAGCTAGTGAGATCGCGCCTAAGCTTTCTGGCTCATCCATCTCGCCATCACCGAGATATGCCCAAACTTTACGATCTTCTTCTTTGATCAAGCCACGGTTCATCAAATATTTTTGAATGTGCGCTTGATAAATCGACATGATTGGACCAAGACCCATTGATACAGTTGGGAATTGCCAATAGTCTGGCATTAAATATGGATGTGGATAGCTTGGTAAACCGTTACCGCCAACTTCACGGCGGAAATTACTTAACTGTTCTTCAGTTAAACGTCCTTCAAGGAATGAACGTGCATAAATACCAGGAGCACAGTGTCCTTGGTAATAAATCATATCTCCGCCAAAGTTATCACTGTTAGCGCGGAAGAAATGGTTAAAACCTACGTCATATAATGTTGCACTTGATGCGAAGCTCGCCAAGTGACCACCTAAATCATCACCTGTTTTATTCGCGCGAAGTACCATTGCTAAGGCATTCCAACGAATCAATGCACGAATACGGCGTTCCATATCTTGGTCGCCTGGCATTGCAGGTTGCTCTTCAACAGAAATTGTATTTAAGTAAGGTGTATTGAGACGTTGAATTGGAACATGCTTAGCAATTGCTTGTTGGTAAAGTTTTTCCAACAAGAATGCCGCTCGCTCAGTTCCCATGTGTTGTAAAACTGAATCGAATGCATCTTGCCATTCTTGGGTTTCTTGTGCGTCGGAGTCACCGTAAAACGCCATAATTCACCTGTTCCTTGTTCTCTAATCTACTTTGTATTTTTACCACGTTTTACCCCTTTCAAGTTATTGCCACGGGTGAATGTGGGGGGGGCATATTATTTTCTGAATGAATAGTCATTGACCGAGCAGTAAACAAAATAACAAAAAAACGCCAATAAAGGCGTTTTTTTATACAATCATTACGTTAAAAAAGGTTTAAGTTAATTTCAAATTCATAAATTTAATAACCTTGACCTTAGAGGCAATGCAATTAAGGCAACATTGCCAAGTAAGTTGATGGATTCTTACGTTGACCATCTTTAACTACTTCATAATGTAAATGTGGACCAGTACAACGGCCTGTACAACCGACATTAGCAATATGGTCACCAGCAGAAACCTGATCACCTACTCGAACCATTAAGCGTGAAGCATGCGCGTAACGTGTTAAATAACCATTACCATGGTTAATTTCAACATATTGGCCATAACCTGTGCCCCAGCCTGATTTAGTCACAATACCCGGGCCAGTCGCATAGATTGGCGTACCACTTGGTGCAGCCATATCTAAACCACCATGATGCTCTGCACGACCACCCATGGTACGACCACCAAAGTTAGAAGAAACACGTACTGTATCAGGAAGAGGATGAGAAACTAACCAAGAATAAGGATTTGAAGAAGAGGTTTTAAATGAGTTTTTAGCTGTCGTTGTGCCGTATTTCTTTGCCAGTGAATCATTGTTGAGTTCAACTGTTTTCTCACGTAAAGTCACTGAAACTTTTGCACTCGCCGGAAGATCTAAATCATCAGGATGAGTATATGAGCCTTGAGATAGTGTTTTTGATAACTGTTCCAATCGATCTGAATCAGTAGATTGGTTAATATTTTGATAATCTGCAAAAGCAACCGATGCTGCCGAAGCGGCAAGTGAAAACGCTAATAAAATACGACGCGTGTGCATAAAAACCTCTTGAAACTGTTCTTACTCAAGTTCCTTATGATCTCTTCCTTGATATCGGTTGAAATGAACGCTTAAGATTAGGACAACAAACCATTTGAGAATGATCAATGTCTAAACCCGATAACGTTTTTCAACAAACCGGAAAACACATAAAAACAGGAAACCTTACGTTTCTAACAACGCAAGTCGCGCAATGGCAAAGACTTACGAAAATAATCCAACCCTTATTGCCCCAACCGGAACAATGGCAAGTCGTGTGTTATCAAAATGGCTCTTTAATTATTACTGGTGAAAATCAGGCAATGATTAGTCAACTCAGCTATTTACAGAGCCAATATGTATCTAAATTATCTCAACTTGAAGGATTAAAAGACTTACAAAGAATTCAAGTGCGCTTAAGAAATAAAACTATTCCTGTAACGACCTCATCTGAGCCTTCTAAATCCATCCCCCCGGAAACACAAGAAATGTTACGTAGTGCCGCCGACTTCGTGAGCGACCCTAAGCTTAGCCAAGCTTTACTACGTTTGGCAAGCAATAAAAAATGATGAGCTTTCTATTTCTTAATTAGAATCGTTCTTAATATGTGATAAAAATCACACTTATTAATGTTACATTATAACATAGCCAAATAAAGACAATGACTTATGTCACACTCACGTATGGAATTGGACAGTCTTTCTCGTCATCAAATGTTACAATTTCATAATTACTCGGATCACTTTGAACATTGCGTAATAGCTGATTATTTAAGGCATGTCCTGATTTATAGCCATCAAACTTGGCAATAATTTGATGACCAAGTAAATACAAATCACCAACTGCATCTAAAATTTTGTGACGAACAAACTCATCGGCAAATCGTAAACCTTCTTCGTTCACCACACCCGTATCATCTACGCCAATTGCATTATCTAGACTTGCTCCTAAAGCTAAATTATTTGCTTTGAGGTAATCCAAGTCTTTCATAAAACCAAAAGTTCGTGCCTCACTGACTTCATACACAAACGTTTCAGTAGAAAAATCAATAGTTGCAGACTGATATTCTTTGGCAAATGCAGGATGATCAAAATCAATCGTAAAGTTAAGCTGAAAGCCATTATGCGGGCTGAATATTGCTTTTTTATCATCAATTAAAGCCTCAACTGGCTTTAATATTTTTATAAATTTCTTAGGAGCATCTTGTTCACGCAAGCCACCTTGCATGAGCAAATAAATAAATGGACCAGCACTACCATCCATAATTGGAACTTCTGATGCAGACACTTCCACAATTAAGTTATCGATTCCTAAACCAGCAATCGCACTCATCACATGTTCGATTGTCCCGACTTTAATATCGCCAGTGACAAGATTTGAACACATAAATGCTTCTTGAATCAGCAATGCATTAGCAGGTATATCGACAGGTGGATCCAAATCGATACGGCGAAATACAATACCTCCATCCACGGTATGTGGAATGAAATTGATCATCACTTTTTGACCGCTATGAAGACCTATTCCACTCGCTTTTACCACACGATTGAGAGTACGCTGTTTCACCATGCTTTGTAACTTCTTTTTTAAAACCGCTATACGTTAGCATATTTAGTCATTGATCAAAAATAAAAAAAGGCAGTGTTTATACACTGCCTTTCGATAGATTGTACGCTAAATTACTTACGTTGCTGATTTTTCAAGTAATCTTGAATACTCATTGGCGAAGAACGCGGTGTTGAACTTGGCGCATTATTCACGTCATTTTCAGCATTTTGGCGTTTATTAATTGCAGGAACGTCATCTTCATCTACAGATTGTGCAGATTGAGTTGATGTATGGCTAACTGTATTACGCTTTCTTGGCTCTGCATCAGCTGCATTACGTGTTAAACCAGTTGCAATCACAGTTACGCGTAATTCATCACGTGCATCTGGGTCAAATACTGTACCGTAGAAGATTTCACCTTCATCGAGGTCAACAATCTGGTTAACAACGTCAGTAATGATTTCTGTTTCACGTAATGTGATGTCATCGCCACCAGTAATGTTAATTAACACGCCTTTCGCATTAATAATGTTTACATTATCAAGCAATGGGCTACGGATAGCTTGTTCAGCTGCTTGACGCGCACGGTCTTCACCACGGCCCAAACCAGCACCCATCATTGCGTAACCACGAGTACTCATTGCAGTTTTCAAGTCCGCGAAGTCAAGGTTAATATGACCACGGTTAACTACAAGGTCAAAAATACTGCGTACAGCGTTTAACAATACGTCATCTGCCTTTTTATAGGCATCTTTCATTGAAATATCACCATAAACGCTTAATAAACGTTGGTTAGGAATAATAATCAATGAATCAACATGAGCTTCCAGCGCTTCAATACCACGCTCAGCAGACTTTTGACGACGACGGCCTTCAAAGTTAAATGGAGTTGTTACAACACCAACAGTCAAAATCCCCATTTCTTTAGCAACTTCGGCAACAACCGGAGCTGCACCAGTACCTGTACCACCACCCATACCAGCGGTTACAAACACCATGTCAGTCCCTTCAAGGTGCTGACGAATAATTTCACGGCTTTCTTCTGCTGCTACCTGGCCTACTTCAGGGTTAGCACCTGCACCTAGACCGCGTGTACTTTGCTCACCTAACTGAATTTTGAAAGGGGCATTCATACAGTCAAGTGCTTGTTTATCTGTATTAGCACAAACGAATTTAACACCCTGAATATCAGACTGTACCATGTGCTGAACGGCATTACCGCCACCGCCACCTACACCAAATACAGTGAAACGGGCTTGACCGTTGCCATCGTTTAGTTCATCTTCTATAAATTCAAATGAGGCCATGACCTTTAGGGTTCCTAATACATTATGGCAGTCACTTCAGCCCGTATACTGCCTTGATTTTCAAAAATAACTAATTTTAAGAATGCTGTGCAATACCAACCTTGTCAAGTACAGTGGTTTTCTCTTACAACTTCCTAACAATTCTACCAATAAATACATACATCCTAAAAAATGGCTTTAAGTTTGCTATTAAAAGCATTCCAGCCATTCACCATTCGTTCCCATACCGAACGGTCATTTCCCTCTTCAGGCTCCTCAACAGCTTCTTGTAATTCACTTTGGCTAAACATAAGTAAACCAGCTGCTGTTGCATACATTGAGCGGCGTAATGCAGCTTGATGCTGATCATCAGCATACACCTGTAATGGCGGATTACCTAGATGGGCAGACACACCTAACATACGACGCGCCAAACTTACCATACCTTCAATCTGGCAAGCATCACCAGTCAATACAACACCATGATATAGACCATGGATTGCACCGCTTTGTTCGAGTTCTTCGCGAATCTGGCTGAAAATCTCTTCATAACGAGCAATAATAATTTCCGCTAACTCAATTCGGCTAATCGTTTGCGGACCATCAATACCCTGTACTTGAATCATATGGTCAGGCTTAACAGCACTTAGATCAACACAGCCATGCAGAATCTTAATACGTTCAGCTTCTTCAGTGGTTGTTTGTAACACGGCAGCAATATCACGTGTCACATGCTCACCACCACGCTGCAAGGTGCGTGCTAAAGCTAAACGGCCATCTAAATAAACTGCCAGATTGGTAATACCTGCACCAATATCGACAAGACAGACACCATATTCTTTTTCATCTTTAAGCAAACTTGCCTCAGCCGTAGCCAAGCAAGAAACCACCATTTTCTCAACTCCAATGTTCGCGCCTTTCATGGCACGATCAAGGTTTTGCATAGTGGCAATCGGCATCATCATAAGCTGATAATGACCAGTCATGCTGTGAGCGGTCATATTGATTGGGTTTTGAACCCATTCAGATGAGTCGCCTAATTCAAATCCTAATGGGACCGCACTCGCTAGATAATAGTCAGAAGTCACATGGCTTGCTTTTGCCAACTCTAATGCGCGTACAACTTCATTGGTTGTAATCACATGCGCCGGGTTAGCAACAGGTGTGCGTCCAGAAGCATAGAAACTTTGTAGCTCGGTACTCGGAATAGATACCCACGCACTATGAATGCGACATTCGGCCATATTTTCCGCTTCAGCAACAGCGTTTTTAATCGCAGCAATGACTTTATCGAGACTTACAATTTTTCCTTTGTTCATGCCTCGATTGCGAGCAGTTGCCATACCGATAACCTGAATGTTATCCGGCGCATGAATTTTTCCAATCAAAACTGAAACTTTATGCGTCCCAATGTCAATCGCAACAACTGAGGGAACAGCTTCACTCATCACTCATACCATTTCTTTGTTGTCTAATACCAGGCAAATTGCCTATTTTAAAGCCACGTATTATGGCTTTGCTTTTGTACCACCTGCAATGCTTGTGTCATCACTCGTTACAACAAACTGACCATTCACGATTTTAGGTGGGGTTGCATTCTTCCATTGAATAGATAATCCATTACGATATCGCAAATCAATGGCTGAGATTTTCGGCCACACAGGTTTTAGGTCAGATTGTGCCAAGTGACTTAAACGTTGCAATTTATTCATTGTTTGATCTTGGTCAACAATAATTCGTAAACCAGAGTCAAACTGCATAAACCAAGTCATTCGCTCTGTTAGATATAACTCTTTTAAACGCAAATTAACAGGATGGAATAACTGATTAATTTCATTATAGCGTCGCATCATCATTTTAGACTGACTTACCGGACCGTGTAGTAACGGAAGCTCAGGATGAAGTCTCGGCTCTGCTTCACTAAATACATCGCCACCATCGCTCAATAAGCGACCTGTTCCCCAACGGGCGATAGCATGTCGAGGCATAACACGAACGCGAATACCATTGGGCCAGGCACGAGATACGACGACTCGGTCTACCCATGAAATTTCTAATGCTTTATCACGAATCTGCTCTAAATCAGATGTAAAGTAGTTATCTTTTACAATCGGCTGCACATATCGCATCACTTGCTGAGTCTCAACTGGAGTTGTTGAACCTACAACTTCAAGTTTTGCAACAGTTGCATCAGTAATAACTTTATATAGTCCGTAAATTCCGACCGCCAAGACTAAAAAGGCAATAACCAGCAACACCCATCCGCCGGCATTGGCAAGTTTTTGCTTGCGCGTAGGCGGTTTTTCATGAATGGAGGTAATTGCCGCACGTTTACGGCGCATGGATGCCGGAAGTTGTGCCATATTTAAGCCGTACCTTCCAATGTTTGCTCAAGAATTGCAACACACAATTCATCAAAGCTATAACCTACTGCTTTAGCAGCCTTTGGTACAAGCGAATGACTGGTCATGCCTGGCACAGTATTTACTTCTAAAAGCCAGAAGTTACCTTGCTCATCCTGCATTGCATCAATACGTCCCCAGCCTTCTGCACCTACGGCTTGAAAAGCGCGTAAACATAGAGCTTGTAGTTTTTTCTCTTCAGTTTCGCTAAGACCACAAGGAATGCCATACTCAACATCATTACGTTGATATTTTGCTTCGTAGTCATAGAAAGCAACATCTGCTGGTGGCTGCAAACGAATAACAGGTAGAGGCTGACCATTTAAGAATGAAATCGTAAATTCGCGTCCTGTAATCCACTTTTCTGCCATAACTACAGCATCGTGCTGAGTTGCCTTTTCCATTGCTGCCGCAAAATCTTCAGCTTTCTCAACCTTACTCATGCCTACACTTGAACCTTCATGTACAGGCTTGATAATGACAGGCAACCCCAATTCAGCAATCACTGAATCCAAGTCAGTTTCTTTAGTAATAATGCGATACGGTGCGGTTGGTAAATCACTACCTTGCCAGATTTGCTTGGTTTTGACTTTATCCATACCAATGGCAGAACCTTGTACACCCGTTCCTGTATAAGGGATGTTCAACCACTCAAGCACACCTTGGATTTGACCGTCTTCGCCACCACGACCATGCAATACAATAAATGCACGATCATAGTTTACAAGTTCAGTTACGCTACGGTCTTGCGGATCAAATGCCTCAGCCTGAACACCTGAACGTAACAAAGCGTCCAAAACTGCCTGACCACTATCTAAAGACACAGCACGCTCAGCCGATTTCCCACCAAGTAACACGGCAACTTTGCCGAATTTTGTAGCATTTGACACGTTTAAATCCTTAACCCGATAATTCAATACTTTTTGTTTATTTCACATACAAATGGTGCTGTGCAAGTTCTACTGAAATTGCTCCCACGTTACCTGCACCTTGCGTTAATAACAAGTCATTTGGTTGTAACACATTTTGCATGATGTTTTGCAAATTACCTTCAACCGGATCAATCAAAATCGGTTCAACCTGACCACGCAAGCGAATACTACGCGCCAAAGTACGGCTATCTGCACCAACAATTGGTTTTTCCCCAGCCGGATAAACTTCTAGTAATAATAATTGGTCGACTTGAGATAAAACTTCAATAAAGTCATCAAAACAATCACGAGTACGAGAGTAACGGTGTGGTTGGAAAAGCATAACTAAACGACGATCAGGATGGCTCTGACGAGCAGCTTTAATCGTAGCTTCCACTTCTTTAGGATGGTGTCCATAGTCATCGACTAATTTTACATTCCCTTCACCAAGTTCAAATTCACCTTGTACTTGGAAGCGACGTCCAACACCACTAAAACCTTTTAATGCACGGCTAATTGCTTCATCCGAAACGCCTTCATCAGTTGCAACACCAATTGCAGCCAAAGCATTTAAAACGTTATGTAAACCCGGTTGATTAATGGTTAGACGTAACGGCTCACGTCCTTTACGTAATACCGTAAAGTGCGAACGCATACCATCTTGCTCTACATCAATCGCACGGATGTCATTATCTTCATTAAAACCATAAGTAATAACCGGACGGCCTACACGTGGCAAAATCTCACGAATGTTCGCATCATCACCACAAACCACAGCCAAGCCGTAGAATGGTAAGTTATGAAGGAACTGCACGAAGGTATCTTTTAATTTATCGAAACTGCCTTCATAGGTATCCATATGGTCAGCATCAATGTTGGTTACAATCGCTGCCATTGGCTGTAAATAAAGGAAAGATGCGTCCGATTCGTCAGCTTCAGCAACAATAAAGCGGCTTTCACCAAGCGCTGCATTTACGCCTGTACTGTTAAGTAAACCACCGATCACATAAGTTGGGTCGAGGTTTTCTTCCGCCAACATTGTCGTCAAAAGACTTGTGGTTGTAGTTTTACCATGTGTACCTGCCACAGCAATACCATGACGGTAACGCATAAGCTCACCGAGCATTTCTGCACGACGTACAATCGGAATACGTTGTTCAATGGCAGCTTTAACTTCCGGATTTTCCGGGTCAATTGCTGTTGACACGACAAGCACATTTGCATTTTTAATATTTTCTGCTTCGTGTCCGATATAGACCTTAATGCCATTTTCTTCTAATTGTTGTGTGGTTTTTGATGCCTTAATATCTGAACCGGAAATTTTATATCCTTGGTTAGCTAACACCTCAGCAATACCACACATACCTGCACCGCCAATTCCCACAAAATGAATGTGTTTGATACGGCGCATTTCAGGCACTTTAATCAGTTTTTTTGCTTGGTTCGCAGCTGTTGTTGGAGACATAGTAAATCCGATTACATTTTTTGGATAAGATCAACCACATGCTGAGTTGCATTTGGTTGGGCATGTTGACGCGCTTTCACTGCCATTTCTGTAAGTAATTGGCGATTCATCAGCGTAGTAAACAATTGATTTAAAACTTCTGGTGTCATAGTCGATTGCTGGCAAATTTTTGCAGCACCGACATCGGCCAGAAATTTGGCATTTGCAGTTTGGTGGTCATCCACCGCAATAGGAAGCGGTACAAAAACTGCTGCAACACCAGCTGTTGCTACTTCTGTCACAGTTAAAGCACCAGCACGGCAAATAATCAGGTCTGCTTCGCTATAAGCTTTCGCCATATCTTCAATAAACGGCAAAACCTGTACGGTCAAATTTGCTGGCGCATCTGCGTACAAAGCTTGAGTTGCTTCAACCTGTTGCTGACCACATTGATGAAAAATATTCAGTGGAACTTCAAGTTGTTTTAATGCCGGAGGTAAGCGTTCATTCAGTGCTTTTGCACCTAAAGATCCGCCCACAATTAAAATATTTAACGGCTTACCCGCTTGCTCGCGTTCATCATAGCGCCACTTTGGACTTAAGATATCAGTGATTTCACGACGTACCGGATTGCCGGTTGTCACTACTTTTTCGCTAGCAGGAAATGTATCTGGAAACGCTTCACATACCACTTTAGCAACACGGGATAACTGTGCATTGGTAAATCCTGCAACCGCATTTTGCTCGTGGATGAGAACAGGAATACCTAATAAACGCGCTGCTAGCCCACCCGGGCCTGCCACATATCCCCCAAAGCCTGCAACTGCATCCACTTTAAGCTGTTTCATATAGCGCATTGCACTAAAAGTTGCTTTTAAAATTTTAAAAGGTGCAGCAAGTTTACGGATCACTCCGTTTCCACGCACACCTTGAATATCAATTTGATAAATTGGAATATTTTGATCTTTTAATAAACGATTTTCCATACCTGTTGGCGTGGCTAACCATGAAACTTGACAACCTTGTTGTTGAAGTTGTTTGGCTACGGCGAGGGCTGGAAAAACATGTCCACCAGTACCGGCAGCCATCATCATGACATGTTTAGGTTTGCTTTGCTGTGAATCGGTCACGGTCTAATTCTTCAACTCAAAAAACAATGGAAATTGTCATCTATTTTTGTAGCCGTTTATTTTAATCCTAAAGCTTCATTAACGAAAAGCGAATTTCACTCGTTTATAACAGAAAGATGTGCTTTTTTGAAAATATGCCTACAAAGCGCTAGCGTATTTCATATTGTGATTTTATTAATTCATATATTTTCGGGTGATTTCCAATAATAAGCTTAGAAAACCACCCGAACTAGACCATTATGCTGGACGACCGGCTTCTAATACATCAAATAGGTCATCGGCAATTGATGTACCAAATTGCGCATCAATTTCACGAATACAGGTTGGACTTGTCACATTAATTTCAGTGACATAATTACCAATTACATCAAGACCTACAAATACCAAACCTTTTTCACGTAAGAAAGGACCAACTTTAGCAGCAATGAGTTTGTCATTTTCTGTGAGTGGACGCGCTTGACCTAAGCCACCAGCTGCCAAGTTACCGCGTACTTCACCATTTTGCGGAATACGTGCCAGACAGTAAGGAATAGGCTCGCCATTTACCATTAAAATTCGTTTATCCCCTTCTACAATTTCAGGAATATAACGCTGAGCCATAATTGGGCGGGTGCCTAATTCCGTAAGCATTTCTAAGGTAGAACCAATATTTACACCGTCTTGGTATAAACGGAAAATACCCATACCACCCATACCATCAAGTGGCTTAACGATCACATCACCGTGCTCGGTAATAAATTCGCGAATCAAACTCTGCTGCGATGTTACTAGTGTCGGCACCAGTAATTCAGGAAATTGCGTAGCAAACAATTTTTCATTGCAGTCACGCAGTGATTGGGGCTTATTAATAATCCATGAACCTTCACGCTCGGCTTGTTCAAGCACGTAAGTTGTGTAGACAAAGTTCATGTCAAAAGGCGGATCTTTACGCATAAGGACAACATCATAAGCCGCGATAGATTCTTTTTTCTTTTCGCCTAACTCATAATAATGGTTGTAATCTTCGAAAACTTTTAACGGAGAGATGAGACCGTAAGCCTTACCTTGATCGATATATAAATCTTGTTGTAATGCATAACCTAACTCATGTCCACGACGGCTCGCCGCCCACAACATTGCCATGGTTGAATCCTTTTTCAGATTTACGGTTTCAATCGGATCCATGACGACAAGTACACGCATGCTCAAGCTCTTCTTAAAATTTAAATTAGCATGAGTATAGCTGAGATTTTTCACTCGTTTTTCTTAATTTTAGTAAAACCTTATCGGTTATTTCTTTATCTTGAATTAAGGTAAATTCAGTTAAACTACTCCCATAAAATATTATTTTTAAAGGCTAAAGATGAAACTTTATCGCTATTTAACCGGACCTGATGACTCTGCTTTTTGTGCACGAGTGACTAAAGCACTTAATCATGGTTGGGAGCTCTATGAAGCACCTACTATGACTTTTAATGGCTCTCAAGTCATTGTAGGCCAAGCGATTTGCAAAACAATTGATGAAAATTATGATCCAGAAATGGATATTTTAGATGTTCTCAAAAATAATGCGTGATTTTAGAGGGGGCATTTTTATCAATAAAAAGCCCCCTCTAAAATCTAATTAACAAGAAAAACTAATGAGTCAACTCAATAAGTCCTTTAATTTGCTAATTAACTTCCTAAAAATCAGTTAATAAAAAATAAATATATCATTTTTCAAGTTAATAGTTCTTTTATTCTAAACAATTAAATGATTATAATTATCATTTATACTTTTATTTTTGTTAATTGATTTTATTTTTATGTTAAGAATTTCTATATCATCTCCCCAAATTAAGGGTTCATTCCCGCTCAGCTTACTCAGTTTAATGATTTTAAATATTCAAGGTGCTAACGCCGAGGAATTGATTGAATCCTCATCAAAAGCCGCAGCCACCATGCCAACCATAAAAATCGAGGCCATGAGTGAGCTCGACCCGATTAAAAGCTATATCGATTATGACAAAGCCAATGTCACTCGTAATGGTTTAGATAAAAAAGATATCCCTCAAACCGTTGATACCATTGATGTTCAGAAATATAAAATTTATGGATCGAATGATTTAAGCGTCATGCTGCAAGGTACACCAGGTGTATCAACCAGTTACGATATGCGTGGTGATGGGATCACGATTCGTGGTTTTGGTGCTGATACAGGTGATATTTACCGTGATGGCATACGTGAAAGCGGGCAAGTACGCCGCAGTACAGCCAATATCGAACGTATAGAAATTTTAAAAGGCCCCGCTTCGGTTTTATATGGCCGTAGTGCTGGCGGCGGGGTTGTGAATATGGTGAGTAAATTCGCCAATTTTGACTCTAAAAGTTCAGTTGGCGCATATGCGGGTTCATACGATAACTACGGAACAACCGCTGACATCAACCAAGTACTTAATGACAATTTAGCAGTGCGTTTGACTGGAGAATATGGCGAGGCAGGCAGCTTCCGCTCTGGTATTGAAAATAAGATTGAGATGTTTTCTCCAAGCTTTACCTATAAGAATGACGATGGAAAGCTGACTTGGACCACACAATATACCTATGACAAATTAAATCGTGTACCTGACCGTGGGCCAACACGTGACAACTTGCCTGCGGGAACTTCAATTAAAATGGGATTTGCCCAAGACGGCGATTATGTTGATGATATTTTGCAAGTCGTTCGTACCGATGTGAATTATGAATATGCGCCTGATTGGAACTTCCACTGGGCAGCAAGCTACCGACAAGCAGAACAGAACTTTGACCACTTTTACTTTGGAAATTATTGTGGTTTAAATGGAAAAAACTCAAAGAATGAGGCTTGTACAAAAAAAGGTTACATCGATCAAATTTACTACTGGCAACAAACCAGCAACAAGACCACAACCAATACATTTGATATTAAAGGAAAGTTCAAGACAGGCCAGCTTGAACACCAAATTATGGTCGGTACAGACTGGACTTATGAACAACGAGAACCACGTCTAGCCAATAAAACTCAAAATGGATCGGCCATTTATGGTTACGTTAATCCAATCACTGGTGAACGAGAGTACAGTCGTGGCAATGGCCCATTAAAGATTAGTCAGCATAACTATAATGAAGGCACAACTTACGGCGTATTTATTCAAGATTTAATTGGTCTAAATGACCAACTTAAACTTATGATGGGACTCCGCTACGATTACTTCGATTTTTCAACCACTAACAAAATTAAGAATGAACAGCGTAATGTAAAAGACAGTACTTTTAGCCCAAATGTTGGCTTGGTATGGCAACCAGTTCCTGAACATAGCTTTTATACGTCTTACTCTAAAAGCTTCGCACCATTTGGTGGACAAATGGGTGTCAACCAAGTTACTGGAAGTACCGATGTCGCGAAAATGGATAAAGAGCCTCAATATAACGAGCAATATGAAGTTGGGGTAAAAAGTGAATGGTTCGATAATCGTTTAAATACTCAATTTTCTGTCTTTGATATTCGTAAAAATAATATTCGTTATAAACCGAATCCTGACAGTGAACCAGAGGTATGGGCAACTGCTGGTCAACATCAATCTCGTGGTCTCGAATTTAGTTTTATTGGCCGTGTACTTGATAATGTCTTTGTTCGCGGTGGGTATGGCTATACCGATGCCAAAGTAAAAGAAGACAAGCAAAATCCTGAACGTGAAGGCAATTATTTAGCCAACACATCTAAGAACACAGGTAATTTATTTGTTCGTTATTTACCAACCGAGCAGTGGTATACCGAAGTGGGCGTGACCTATGTGGGTTCTTATTATCCAAATATTAATAATCAAGTAAAAATGGAAGGCTTCAATCGTGTCGATGCAGCAATTGGCTACAGTGCCGACCCTTGGAATGTCACACTTGCGGTAAATAACCTAACCAATAAAGAGTACTGGCGTTCAGACAGCATGCCAGGCACACCACGTAATGTGTTATTGCGTTTGAATTATCAGTTTTAAGTAAATATTAAAAAGGCATACCTCTATTTTAGAGGTATGCCTTTTTGTTTTTAGATACCGTATTTTTCACGGTAAGCTTGCATGTTTGCTAGCGCTTCTTTTTCGCCTTTCGCCTCTAAATAATCCATTAAATCTTTCATGGTAATCAGTGCGTGTACAGGAATTTCTAATTCTTTTTGAACTTCTTGAATTGCAGAAAGCTCACCTTGACCACGTTCTTGACGATCTAGCGCAACCAACACACCCGCAATAGTTGCACCGGCATTTTTCAAAATCGTTACCACTTCGCGAATCGCTGTGCCTGCGGTAATCACGTCATCAATGATCCAGACTTTTTTACCTTCAACCGCAGCACCGACTAAAACACCGCCTTCACCATGATCTTTTGCTTCTTTACGGTTAAAGCCCCATGGCACGCTCTTGTTATGTGTTTGCGATAAAGCAACAGCAGTCGCAGCTACAAATGGAATACCTTTGTAAGCTGGTCCAAAAATCACATCAACATTTTCACATTGTGTTAATTTATCGGCATAGCCTTGTGCTAAAAGAGATAAAGCTTCACCATCGTTGAGTAGGCCTGCATTAAAAAAATAAGGACTCACGCGTCCAGATTTTAAAGTAAACTCACCAAATTTAAGCACACCGCGTGATAATGCGAGTTCGATAAATGCTTGCGGGTGAAATGACACAGGCGTTGTCATGAGGTGCTCCAAATTCACAATTGAGGTTAAATTTTCGCATGATACCAAAGGATCAGTATCCAAGTGATGTAAAAATTCTTCGAGTCGTTTCCATTAACGTAAATGGCTTACGTTCTTCAGTGACGAAAGGCTTACTTGAATGGTTAGAACAATCAGATGCCGATGTCGTATGCATGCAGGAAAGCCGCATTACCCATGAACAATGGACTGAGAAATTTAGACCCGAGGGATGGCATACCCATCTCTTTCCAGCAGAGCGTGCAGGCTACGCAGGTACTGCAATTTATAGCCGCTTACCCTTTGTCTCTATTAAAGATGGTTTAGGGTTTGAATTGGCCGATAGTCAAGGCCGCTTCATTTCTGCCGAATTCGATTTAGGTTTGTCACATCCCGTACATATTGCATCATTATACTTACCTTCAGGCTCAAGTGGTGAAGAAGCGCAAGCACGTAAAGATTTATTTTTAGGTGAATACGCCAAAATCTTGAAACAATGGCGTGATGAGAATAAGTCCATCATTATTTGTGGCGATTACAACATTGTTCATAAACGGATTGATATTAAAAACTGGTCTGGCAACCAAAAGTCGTCTGGCTGTTTACCACATGAGCGTGCTTGGCTTGACCACATTTATGATGAACTTGGTTATGTAGATACTTTCCGTGTTGTAAGAACAGAAGCGGAATTGTATTCATGGTGGTCAAATCGCGGACAAGCGCGTGCGAAAAATGTAGGTTGGCGTATTGACTATCACGCATGTTCACCAGACTGGAAAGCGCGCACTGTAAATGCATGGGTCTATAAAGATCAATGGTTTAGTGACCATGCTCCAGTTATTATCGATTATAAAATTCAAGAATAAGTGAACACATGTTCACTTACATTGTCGTTTTTGCTTACAACACATGTCGCTTTTGAGTATTTTTCTTACACATGTTTAACGGCATTATAGCCCCACGGCACAGGGAAGCAGTCAGGATGACGCAAAAGGATAGGACGCCGTAGGAAGATAAAATAAACTTAAGATAAGTTTATTTGCAAGGATGTGACAATGGACGTTGAAATGAGACCCGCATGATCAGGATGATTAAATGCGGGTTTTCTCTTTTCTATCTCTTATTTTTTGCGCTACGTTCTTTTAGTTTTTTAATTTATTCTTATTAAGCTCATTATTACCTTGTCTTATGACAATAACATGACATTCTTTATTGTTTTAATCATTATTTTTCATTTGTTTTAAAAGTATCTGTATAAAGTAGTGCTCAAATGCATTTTGGGTTAGGCTGTGTGTTCTTTCTTTTTGACATGGTCCGATAAAATGTTAAAAATTTATGGTATTAAAAACTGTAACTCGATGAAAAAAGCATTTGATGCTTTACAAGCAAAAGGTTTGAGCTACGAATTTCACGATTATAAAAAACAAGGGATCGATGCCGATACTCTAAAAATCTGGTTAAAAGAAATTGGACAAGACACGGTGCTCAACAAGAAAGGTACCACGTGGAAAAAACTATCTGAAGAAGAACAAACGCGTGCTTTAAGCAGTGAAGATCATCTTATTGAGGCGCTAATTACTCAGCCAAGCTTAATCAAGCGACCAGTTCTACAGACCTCTAAAGGGTTTCTTGTGGGCTTTGATGAAACGGCCTATCAAAACTTAAGCGCATAAAAAAACGAGCCCAATGGCTCGTTTTTTATTTAGGCTTTTAGTTCGCACGAATCCAAGTTTGGTTACGGCCCAATGCTGAAACGCCAATATAACCACGTAATTTAAGCTTCTTACCGCCCTCAGCCAACTCACCTTTTAATTTGTAAGTTTTGCCAGATTTAGGGTCTAAAATTGTACCGTTTTCATAACTGTTGCCACCTACATTTTTTAGATTATGTACAATGGTCACACCTTTAAGCGGTTTGTTTTTATACGGACCTTCACATTTTGTACAAGCGTTTTCTTCACCTGGTGTCAAAATGTTTTGAATGGTTGCAGTTAAGGTTCCATCCTTCTGTTCCGTAAATTTTACTACGGCTTTGGGCTTATTGGTTTGGTCATCAATCGTTTTCCATACCGTTCCGTTTAGTGGGTCAGCCGCATTGGCAAATGCAGCCATACCAACAAGTCCTAAAGCTAAAGCAATCTTTTTCATTTTTGTAATATCCTTGGGTCTTCCAAGACTTCAGTATTCAAAACTCGCAACGATATTGCAATTTTTGAATGTGACTGTTTCGTGTAACCTTGTAACCTTGAAAAATAAAATTTATAGGGAAACAAGTAATTAACATAAGCGGATACTATATGAATATACCTAATGTTTTAAAATATTATTTCACAGAAACATTTCTTAAAACAGCAATTCGTAAACCAAGTCAGTTGAATTTACCTCCAACTGCTCTGCGCCCTATGCTTGAACAACTTTGCCGAGCATTTCCAAAACAAAAAAATGTAAATGTTCGACCAATCCGACTTGCTGGCATTAAGGGGGAAGAAATTAAAGCTCAAGATTCAGCGACCCAGCTTATTTTTCATATTCACGGCGGCGCCTTTTTTTTAGGAAGTTTAAAAACACATCATGCGTTCATGACAGATTTGGCTGCTCGTACCCAAATGCAGATTATTCATGTGGACTATCCACTTGCACCCGAGCATCCATATCCTGAAGCAACTGAGGCCTTATATGACGTCTATCAATCGTTATTAGTTCAAGGTATCCAGCCTAAAGATATTATTTTATCTGGTGACTCTTGTGGAGCTAATTTAGCTTTGGCACTTTGCTTACGTTTAAAAGAACAACCCGAACTTATGCCAAGTGGCCTGATTTTATTGTCACCTTTTCTAGATTTAACCCTAACCAGTGAGTCTTTAAGATTTAACCAAAAACATGATGCCCTACTTTCTCTTGAAGCCCTGCAAATAGGTATTCAACATTATATTGGCAATCATATTGCGGCAGACGACCCGCGTGTTTCGCCTATTTTCGACAACTTAGAAGGTTTACCGCCAACATTAGTTCAAGTCGGTTCAAAAGAAATTTTATTAGACGATGCCAAGCGTTTTAGAGAGAAAGCTGAAGAAGCAGGTGTAAAAGTGCATTTTAAACTTTACACAGGCATGTGGCATAACTTCCAAATGTTTAATGCTTGGTTCGAAGAAGCAAAACAGGCGATGGCGGATATTGCTGAGTTTGCTCATGAACTTGATAAGACGTAATCAAAATGAAGAAGTGACAAATTTAAAATTTGTCACTTCTTCTTATTTTTCACAATCCAAATCATGAGGTTTAATTTATGAATCATGGTATGTTTAGGTTATGAATCCTTCAAACTCTCCCTCTTTAGGATGATCTGACGAAGAGACATCTCTATTTAGGAGTTCCTTTATTATTATGAAAATTCGTTTAATCACTCGTCCTATAAATAAAATAAAACAGGTGATTCTCGATTTCATCCATCACAATCACATTATTAACTGGACCCCATTACAAAAAAGCGCATTAATGCTTACCCTCGCCTGCGCAATGAACTTCAGTTGGATTTTATGGAAAGGCTATATTTTAATTACTCCTAGTATTTGGCAATGGGCAAATCTATCTTTAGTTGAATCACAAATCTGGCTGAATTTACTGACCTTATTTTTATTAGCTGTACTCATTATTCCTTGTTATCGCTACAAAGACCAAGCTTGGGCGCAAAAAATTGTGCCTTTAATTAGTGTACAAGCCTTTATGCTGATGTTGTGCCACGATGGATATTTAATTGGTAGTATCAGCCCTGCCACAATGGTGGGTTACGTAGGCACTATTGGCGTAGGTTTGGTTTTATTTGAAAGAAAAATTGTTTATAGCGCTTTTATACCTGCAACTATTATTCTAGCGGTATGTACATATTTAAGTATGACGGGGGTTATTTCATATGCTCCCCTATTTAATTTTACAGCGATGCGGCATGCTCAAACCAATCCATTTTGGCTAGGAAGTATGCTGTTTTTTATTATGCCTATTTTAGTGGCGTGTTTTATTTTATTTGAAATATTGCTGACCCAATGGCGTCAACGAGAAACCTATATTCAACGTTTAAGCCAAATCGACCCGTTAACTAATGTCTTAAATAGACGAAGCTTAAACACCCATCTTGAAGCACTTCATGAACAGCAATTTGATTATGCCGTGATACTTCTTGATATCGATCATTTTAAAAAAATTAATGATATATACGGACATCACCAAGGTGATCAGGTTTTGATTAAAATTGCTCAATGTCTTTCTGAAAATTTACGTAATGAAGACATCATTGGTCGATTTGGTGGAGAAGAATTTATTTTATTACTTCCTCATACTGATATTATTCAAGCAGAAAAAATTGCCGAACGTTGCCGGCAAGCTTTACAAGAATTGACTATCTTCAATAATCAAAATATCCAAATTCATGTAAGTGCCAGCTTTGGCATCAGCAGTTCCGCATTTGCAAATGACCCCTATCTTGTGATTAGACAAGCCGATCAAGCGCTCTATGCGGTAAAGGCCTCTGGGCGTAATCAAGTACGCACTTTTCACCAACTACCTCAGATCAAATCAATTTGAATCTTTAGCTTTTGATAAGCTTCCCAGCTGTTGTAAAAGCTCTTGCTGACTAAATGCGCCTGTTAAACGTAAAGAACGAATTTCTTGCTGTTGCTTGTTTAAAAAGAGATAAGTTGGTGGCCCAAGAATATTCCACTGCTTGAGTAGAGCTTCATGTGACTGGTCATAATGACTCAAATCAAGTTTAATGAGATAGTAAGGCGCAAGAGCCATCTGAACCTCAGGTGCTTTTAAAATACGATGTTCAATAGGCTGACAAGCCACGCACCAATCGGCATAGACATCAACTACAATAGCCCGATCAGCAGGAGCTGCTGCTAAAATCTTTTGAAAGTCTGCTGCCGTGGTCGCCACATGCCACTCAGCCATATGCTCAGAATTTTGCAAGCTACGATTTTGAATATGTTGATACTGGTTATAAACCACAAATGGCGTTACCAATAAAAGTAGGAGCGCATAAAGCCACTGTAACTGCCCTTTTTTCCAAAAAAACTGATACAGCGCATAAATAATAAAAGCCAGCCCTAGCAATAAACTAAGCACTTGCATCCCCCAATCTGGTAATAAAGGGCGGATGAAATAAAGGCTTAACCCCAACATCAGAAAAGCAAAAATCACTTTAATCTGATGCATCCAGTCGCCCGCTTTAGGTAAGAACTTTGCACCTAAAACACTCGCGATGAGTAAAGGTATTCCCATGCCAAAACCGAGACAGAATAAAAGCAAAGCACCTTGCCATTGGTTCTGGGTTTGAGAAATAAATAATAAAGTTCCAGCCAAAGGCGCAGTCATGCATGGACCAACCAAGAGCGCAGAAACCACGCCCATAACGCCTGCACCAACTAAAGTGCCGCCTTGTTGCATGGACTGAATACGATCAAGGCGATTTAACCAAGTTTGCGGTAACCGAAGCTCAAAAATCCCAAACAGATTTAGTGCAAAAACCACAAACAACAAACTAAACGCAATAAGAGTAGCAGGCTGTTGTAGCCAGCGTTGGAAATTTAAACCCGCTGAAGAAGCAATCAAGCCTAGACCTGCATAGACCAATGCCATACTACACACAAAAGTAAGTGCAATCGTCCAAGCTTTTAAACCTTTGTGATCCCGGATAATTAATGAAGTTAAAATCGGCAGCATTGGTAAAGAGCATGGCGTAAATGCAAGCAGCATGCCTAAACCTAAAAATAATAAAACACCATACCAAAGCGAGTGTTCAATTAACTTTGCTGACCAAACCTGATCTTGGGCAATCTCTGGAGCAGCTCCTTCAGTTTGAGTAGCTGAACTCTGATTCTCTAAAGACTCCGTAGAGCTTGATGCTTGTGTATTTGCCAAATCTAATAAGCGTTTTGGTGCTGCACCAGCCTGATTTTGCAAACCGACCAGACCATCTGCGTCAGTTTGAAACTCAATAGTTTGTGGAGGATAACAAATACGGTCTTTGGCACAGCCTTGCCAAGTTACAGTGTAGTGCTCTGAAGGCTTGGTTTTAATCTGGAAGTTGACTTGATGGTAATAAACTTGGCTTTGGCCATAGTTCTCATCATATTGAGAAACTGCTTTAGGCAAATTTAAAGCTAAAGGCTGATTGCCCTGTTGTACGGTAAATTTATGTTGATATAAATAATAATTCGGCTGAATCTGCCACGATAACTTTGCGGTATGCGATTGTGGCGATTCAACCGAAAATGAAAAAGCCTGTTCGGGTGACAATAACTTATCTTCTGCAAAGACAAACTGACTCCATACAAAAGTAGCGGCTACTAGAAAATAAATAATTCCCTGAGAAATAAGCTTTTTCATCAATAATAATTAGTTTAAGTTAGTCTGATCAGAATAAGAATGCCATGCCTAAGCCACCCTTGTAGCTCTTATCTTGACCTTCTAAGTCCACACCAATATTTGCATCAAGTTGAGTGCGGTTATTTACTGCGTAAACTAAACCTGTTCCTAAACCATATTGGTAGTCTTGGCTTTCAGCTTTACGATAAACAAATTCAGAATATCCTGAAAGTTTGCCCGCAATCTTATAATTGATGGTTGGAATTGCAGTCACTGCCCAGTTACTGTTTTGTACTTCATAACGCATGGTAATAGAAGTATCCAACAAATCATTATATTTATAAGCTACTGCTGAACTTAAACTATATATATCGTCATGGGCAGTAAACTCATCATTACCTGTTGCGATAACAGCTTCAGCCAATACAGCCATTGTTAAATTTTCATCATTTAAATCAATCGCTTTTTTTAAGCCGATGCTTACATCGCCAAAACCTGAGTTATCCGTTTTTTTACCAGCACGTTTAGTTTGAGTCCATGCCGGACCTTGCCAGCCTAATTGCAATTCCAAACCATCAGCTAAACCTGTACGGAATAACATATCCTCATTTACAGTAACTGTTTTTTCTTTAACGCCATCAACAGTTGTCTCTGTATAAGTTGCACTTGGTAAACCTTGTTCCCATGCTAATTTACCAACTGGCGTAATGCCTGTTCCAAAGCCTGAACCCGGACGATCAAACGAGAACTCTGCGGCAAAAGTACTTCCTGCAGCAACAGCGGTCAGAGCAAAAGTTAAAATTTGAAATATTCTCATTCTATTATCCAATCAAGTAGTTAATTCTTTTGACATTTTTGCTCCGTGACGGCGCAATAACTCTAGTGTTTCACGCTCTTCTTGAAGCGCTTCTGACCAATCTATTTCATCAAAATCACAATCAAAGAACAACTGACTGATTGAAGATAAAATGGTGAGTCCTTCTTCATCACGTGTGTTTGGATCAACTTTTTCATCTAGCAAGCGCTGAACTGCTGGTGCACATGCCGAACTTGCTGCATCCCATAGTGGACCATAAAACTCTTCTGCATCCCAAAGATGAACATTTGCCTTTGCCTGAATGAGAGCTTCAAGAATATCGAGATAAACTTGCAGGGCTTGCTGTTTTTCTTCTTGTGATAATGGAGTCCCCGCTTCATACGCTTCAGAGACGTCTTCCCACCATTTAAAAATTCCATCACAAATAATGGACACTGGCGGTCCTTGTTCCGGATCAATGAAATTCGGATCAAGACCCTCAGCAAGTAATTTTTGTACTTGCGCGAGTTCTAATTCTTCTATGGCTTTAATTAAAGCCTGCTGTTGGGTGGTTAACATGACCATCTCTCAAAAATATATTAGCGCTATTATGCCTAATCTCTACTGAAGATTTTAGAGGTCAACGCTATTGCATTGCAAACCTAAAGTTGTGAAGAGTTTTTATTGGTCTTTTTACGTATTCATAAAAAAAGCCCCGAAGGGCTTTTTAGTGTTTTTTAAACTTCATCATCAATGAATTCTGGTTGACCACCTCTCGGGTGTTCTTTTTTCTCAAAGGTATGTTCAAGGCTACGTTTTAGCTTTTCAATCGCGCCATGAATTGAAGCGTCAATATTTCCTGCTTTATGGTGCACTGCAACTGGTTTTAAGCCAGAAGGACGTGCTTCGATCATACAGTGGATATCTTTGTCTCCACCTTTGTCCCCATTTTCATCACTAAAATGAACCGAGAAATGTGTAATACGTTCGCTATGACGTTGGAATTCTTGAGTAAGTTCTGCACGTACATAAGTAATTAAACGTTCACTATTATGGATGTTTTTATCTGTGCGGATTTCAATATTCATAAATACCATCCTCTCTTTCTTACTGTGGATCTTTTCTATGCAAAACTTTTTTATGTTGGCATGTTTTAAGCATGCATGAACTGACTTCAATTGTACATTTTGATGGTGTAATGGTTTGTTATCTCCTGACTTAAACGTACTGCTTTTAATTTATTTTGAAGATCTTCATACCTTCAATATCAGTCCATCTATAAAAATATGCAAGCTGATTTTTTAAATTTTTATGAAAAATTGAACAAAAGGAGAGCAATTGTGTCCGAATCTTATCTATCTGGAGCAGAACTTATTGAGCAGATTCAAAAGTCTCCTTATTCACGTGATTTAATCGGTTATCACGGACAGCCTCCAGAGGTGAAATGGCCTAATAATGCTAAGGTTGCCGTGCAATTTGTGCTGAATTATGAAGAAGGTGGCGAAAAACATATTGAACACGGCGACGAAGGTTCAGAGCAGTTTTTATCCGAGATTATTGGCGCTGCAAGTTACCCAGCCAAACATATGTCGATGGACTCTATGTACGAATATGGTTCACGTGCTGGTTTTTGGCGCATTCATAATGAGTTTCAACGGCGCAAGCTCCCCATGACCATTTTTGGAGTAGCAATGGCACTTGTTCGCAACCCTTATATTGTAGAGGCAATTAAACAAGCCGATTACGATGTGGTTTCTCATGGCTACCGCTGGCTTCATTATCAAGAGAGTGATCTTGAAGTCGAAAAACAGCATATGGAGCAAGCCTTATCTGTTTTAGAAAACTTGTTTGGAAATAAAACCATAGGTTGGTACACCGGGCGTGATAGCCCCAATACGCGTCAGTTGCTTGCAGAGTTCCCGCAAATACAATACGACTCTGATTATTATGGTGATGACCTGCCTTTTTGGACCACACTTACCGATACGGCGGGTGCATCACGACCTCATCTGATTATTCCTTATACTTTGGAATGTAACGATATGAAGTTCTGCTCACCAGGTGGATTTAATAGCTCAGAACAGTTTTTTCAATATTTAAAAGATAGTTTTGATGTGTTGTATGCCGAGGGAGAAACTGCACCAAAAATGATGTCTATTGGAATGCACTGCCGTATTTTAGGGCGTCCGGGTCGTTTTAAAGCATTACAAAGATTCCTAGACTATATTGAAATGCATGATCGTGTTTGGGTATGTCGCCGTCAGGATATTGCAGAATATTGGTATAAAAATCACATAAACCAATAATTGATTATTAATTTTCCAAATTCTTAAGCAAATCTCAAATCACTCTTGGCACTGTTATTGCTAAAACTCTATATCACGACAACGAGTTTAGGAATAACAGTGTTTTTAGCCGAGTTTAATCAAGCCCCACCCGACCAACTCAAGACTCTGTTAAACAACTGCGTCCATATTCCTGTATGGGCCGAAAAAATTATTTCAGAACGTCCCTACTCATCAACATCAGTACTTTTAGGGTATGCAGAACAATTAAGCCACACATGGTCATGGCAAGAGATTCAGGCCGCATTAGCCACCCATCCAAAAATTGGTGAAAGACAGGCAAAAAAACAGCTCAATGCAAAAGAGCAAAATTTTTCAGCCCAAGAACAAGCTGGCATTTCCTTAGATGAACAAACACAACAAGCCCTGCTGCAAGGTAATATCGAGTATGAGCAGAAGTTTGGTTTTATTTTTCTAATTAAAGCCGCAGGCCTCAGTAGCGACGAGATTTTAAAAAAACTCCATCAACGTCTTCAAAACAACTTAGCTATTGAAAAAACAATTGTACATGAGCAACTCGCTGCAATTGCTCTATTACGTCTATCTCAGGAAGTACAAGCATGATCAGCACTCATATTTTAGATACGAATTTAGGTAAACCAGCTGCACAGGTCGAAGTAAAGTTGTTTTATGCAGCCACTCATGAACTGATAGCGACTGCAATTACCAACCAAGATGGGCGAGTGAGTGATTTTGGAATAAAAAACTTAGGTAAAGGTGCTTATCAACTTGAATTTGAAGTTGCCCCTTATTTTTCATCACAGCAAATCAAAACTTTTTTCCCCCGTGTTTGTATTCAATTTTTCATAGAAGACACCAATCAGCATTACCACATTCCATTACTGATCAGCCCGTTTGCTTACTCCACTTATCGCGGCAGCTAACTCAAATATAAATAGGAGAAAAATATGAATCATCAGCAAAAGAATGCGATTTCTCCAGAGCATGAATATTTAGGAATTTCCAAAAGTTTTGCTTACGGCTTACAGCATGTACTCACCATGTATGGGGGTATTGTAGCCCCGCCACTGATTATTGGAACGGCAGCTGGCTTAAGCGCAGCACAAGTCGGAATGCTCATTGCAGCGGCCCTATTTGTAGGCGGGTTGGCAACTCTCATACAAACCATCGGAACCAAATATCTAGGGGCAAAATTACCTCTAGTGCAAGGTGTGTCTTTTGCTGGTGTGGCAACCATGGTTGCTATTATCACTACAGGCGGTGGTTTACCTGCTGTCTACGGCGCGGTTATTGCCGCATCTTTAATTGGACTATGCCTTGCACCTTACTTTTCAAAAATTATTCGTTTTTTTCCACCTGTTGTGACGGGATGTATCATCACGATTATTGGGTTATCTCTGTTACCCGTTGCGATTCGCTGGATGATGGGTGGCAACAACAAAGCACCTGATTGGGGTAGCGTCGAGAATATCTCTTTAGCTTTGCTGACCTTAGGCATTGTGATTATTCTAAATATGCTGCCACAAGCAAGTATACGCCGTTTATCAATTTTGTTGGCTATTGTTGCTGGTACTACCCTTGCCTACTTTATGGGTTTTGGAGATTTTAGTCAGGTGAGCTCAGGCGCATGGCTGCAATTTCCACACTTATTTGCATTTGGTTTACCAACTTTCGAGCTAAGTGCAATTTTATCGATGCTAATCGTTACTTTGGTGATTATGACGGAAACTACAGCCGATATTATTGCTGTCGGAGATATTGTAGGAACCGAAGTCGATTCAAAACGTATCGCCAATGGTGTACGTGCAGATATGTTTTCAAGTGCGATTGCCCCTATCTTTGGTTCATTCATGCAAAGTGCTTTTGCCCAAAATGTTGGACTGGTGGCAATTACAGGCATCAAAAGCCGCTTTGTCGTGGCAGCAGGCGGTGTCATTCTGATTATTTTAGGTCTATTACCTGTTATGGGCCGCCTTATTGCGGCAATTCCTATGCCAGTACTTGGTGGTGCGGGTTTGGTCTTATTTGGGTCGGTTGCAGCAAGTGGAATTCGCACTTTGGCAAAAATTGATTATAACGATCAGAAAAATTTGATTATTGTAGCAACTGCTTTATCAGCTGGGATGATTCCAATTATTAACCATGAATTTTATGCTCATTTCCCAGTTTGGGTACAAACTTTGTTCCATTCGGGTATTAGTTCGACTTGTATCTTTGCTATCTTATTGAATTTGTTATTTAATCACTTACCTTCATTTCGCAGCTCGCGTACCCCTCATTTAAGCCAAACAATAAACACACGAAATACACATTAATGAGTTAGTTTTTAGCGCCCCACTTCGGTGGGCTTTTTTTTAACCGTTGATCAAATTTGGCTTCATTTTTGCTTAAGACCCTGTATCCTTAGCGTGCTTTATTTGGGGGGAGATCATTTAAATGCAATTAAAGCAACTTGCGGCGACTTGTGCCTTGTTATCTGCAACTGCCATGGTTCAGGCAAAACCAATCTGGCAAGATTTTAGCGTGACTGGACTTTATGGTGAAAACTATGAAGTTGTAGATGACAAAGAAACTACGATTACTTTGGAATATGCAGCAAAAGTTAAATATGCTGATGTATTTTTCTTTATGGACCGCATGCGTGGCGAAGATGACTATAAAAGTACTTACTTTGAGTTATCACCACGTTTAAGCTTAGGTGAAGTTTCTGGCAAAAAACTGGCGTACGGCCCAATTAAAGATGTGCTCATTAGTACCACTTGGGAGAGTAACTCTCAAAACGGCAATAACTTCGACAACTTCCTTTATGGTTTTGCAGTTGATTTAGATATCCCATATTTCCAATATGCGAATTTAAACTTCTACCGTGCGAATAATGAGAACACTGACGACGATTATCAAATGACATTCGTTTACGGCATCCCATTAAAATTAGGATCTGAAGATTTCTTGGTAGATGGTTTCCTTGACTGGTCAACCGCTGAAGATGACCATGCAAGCGAGTTGAACTGGACCACTCAATGGAAATGGAATGTAGGTAAACACATTTCTCCTGATACACGTCTATACCTCGGTATCGAGCAC
Organism: Acinetobacter sp. BD54; assembly: GCF_044778325.1. Classification (NCBI taxonomy): domain Bacteria; kingdom Pseudomonadati; phylum Pseudomonadota; class Gammaproteobacteria; order Moraxellales; family Moraxellaceae; genus Acinetobacter; species Acinetobacter sp. BD54. The sequence continues at coordinate 343,693 of NZ_JANJEP010000003.1, forward strand.
TCTGTGTGGAATAACAAATTTGGTATTAAAGGGGCCGACGAAAATAACGTCAGTGCTTTGGTTAAATACCACTTCTAAAATTTTTATTTAGAAGATAAAACAGCAAGGAAAACTCCTTGCTGTTTTTGTTTTTAATCGAGTGGATTACCCACAATATTGCTAATAATCCCCTGCATAATATGTCCGCCTTGTTCACGGCGTAGTTCTGCATACCATGCCTGCGTGACCGTTTCATCTTTCATATGCGTTACGTCACAGCGTTTGCGCGCACGAAGCACCAATTCATTGGCACGTTCATTACGCTTGTTTTGATAGCGGCGTAAAGCATCTTCTAGTCCCAAAGTGTTAATTTGCAAAGACCGCGCTAAATAAATCGCGTCTTCCATAGCTTGGCAACCGCCTTGCCCAATATCAGGTGTCGTGCTATGTGCAGCATCACCTAAAATCACCACACGACCTTTATAAAACTGTGTGAACGGTTCAATATCATGGATTTCTACCCGATTGGTTTTTTGCGGGTCTAAGCGTTCAATAAGCTGCTGCACTGGCTGACACCAATCAGCAAAATATTGTTTTAAAAGTTTTTTATATTCATCCCGATTATTCTCTAACCCTGCTGGTAAAGGTACATCTAAAAAGAAATAAAAACGTCCATCCGCAACTGGCATCAGAGACGCGCGCTTGCCCTCTCCTACATAAGTCGTCCATTGCTGAGCTGGCGCTAAATCTTCGGATATTTCAACCAGACCATTCCAGTTCACATAACCTGCATAGCGACGTTGTACCTGCTGACCTAACACATAGGCCCGAGTCATTGAATGCGTACCATCTGCCCCTATGAGTAAATCAGCCTGTGTTGAGCTACCATCAGCAAAATGAACCTCTACAAAATCAGCTTTATCTTCAAGGCCTACCATTTTTTTGCCTAAATAAATCTGATCTCGACCAAACTCATCCATTAACATATTTTGTAAATCGGCACGTGCAACCGGATAAGGGCGTTGTCCTACTTCTTCAATTAATGGTCGTAAACTGAATTGTGTCATCACATCTCCAGTTAAACCATCTACATAGGCCAAGTCATCCATTTGTCCACCAAGTTTGGCGATTTTCTCGGTTAATCCCAGATAATTTAGACATTTCACCCCATTCGACCACAGCGAAATTGCCGCGCCGACCGGAAGAATCTTTTCAGTTTGCTCAAAAATACGAACTTGGTGACCAAATTTCTTTAATGCAATGCCTGTGGTTAGACCTCCCATTCCCGCACCAATAATCACCACATTCATAACACGCTCCTATAGATATTCACCTATAGGGTGCTTATGCTAAAAACATGCCATCGTTCAAAATTTATTTAGCTTTTCCACAAAACTGGCATGCACCATGCTTATATATTTATGTATAAAACTCATCTCAACACGCTCAGTGTGAGTGCAGTTTTAAATGAAAAATCATGTTTTTAACAAGAAATACGGATACCCCATTATGGCAACATTGCACGCTCCAGCTTTTGAACTTCCTGAAATTTTGAATACTAAAACGAATTTGGCAGATGCCCGAATTGGTGCACAAGTGATTGAGTGTTCAGATGATTTCTTTGCCGAAGCAAAGCGCATGCTGCAATTTGAAGCACCTATTTTTGTTGAAGATAAATTTGATGATCATGGCAAATGGATGGACGGTTGGGAGTCCCGCCGTAAGCGTCATGCAGGCTATGACTGGTGTATTGTGAAACTAGGTGTGAGTGGAAAAATCAGTGCACTTGATATCGACACCACGTTTTTTACAGGAAATTATCCTGCATCTGCATCATTAGAGGCATGTTATGCACCAAATGGTGACCTTACTGGGGTAACGTGGCAGAGTATTTTGGAAAATACAGAGCTAGGGCCGAGTCAACATCATATTTTTATGGTCAATAATGATGCAATTTTCACGCATATACGCCTCAATATTTTCCCAGATGGCGGTATTGCCCGTTTACGCGTTTATGGTGACGTTCATATTCAGGTGACCGACCACGAGCAGACTCTCGATTTATTGGCCTTAGAAAATGGCGGTCGTGTAATTGCTTATAGCGATGCGCACTTTGGACATCCACGTAATTTGATTAACCCAGGCCGTGGCGTCAACATGGGCGATGGGTGGGAAACCAAACGCCGCCGTGCACCAGGTTATGACTGGTGTATTCTTGCATTGGGTAAAAGCGGAAAAATTGAAAAAATTGAAATTGATACGGCGCATTTTAAAGGTAACTTTCCTGCTGAAGTTTCTATTCAGGCTGTCTACCTTGAAAATGCAACCGATGCACAGCTGATTCCACAAAGTATGTTTTGGTCTTACTTACTTGAAGCCCAACCTATGCAAATGGACCATATTCATGAATATATGAATGAAATTTTACAGCATGAAAAAGTCTCGCATATCCGTATTAATATGATTCCGGATGGTGGTATTAGCCGTGTCCGTTTATGGGGAAAAATTGCCAAGTCATGATCATGAAGAATGTTCAAATTCAGCCTTTAACCATTGAGAACTTTCAGCCCTTCGGAGAAGTCATTTGTTGTGACGGGCATGATTTTTTTCATATTAATGATGCACACACCGAACGCTACCATGCGCTCGTTGAAACTGAAATTGAGGGCGAAGCAAAGGCAGGAATCAGTATATTCCGAAATATTAAGGCCAGTGTGTTACCTATGGAAATTTCAATGCTAGAGCGCCATCCGAAAGGCTCTCAAGCATTCATTCCATTACAGCAACAAAAATTTTTAATTATTGTGGCCCCTGCTTTAGATGAAAATACTCCTGATATTTCAAAACTATGTGCTTTTGTTTCGGATGGCAAGCAAAGTATCAATTATCGGGCAGGTACTTGGCATCATCCTTTGCTTACCTTTGAAGCGCCGAGTGATTTTGCAGTAGTGGATCGAATTGGAGGCGGTGCAAATTGCGATATTTTTCAATTTCCAGAAGCTATAAAAATTACTGTCTAAATTAAAATAGACAGATCTGTCTATTTTTTAATTTAATAGTAGAACCCGTTGTGGTGATTTTCAACAATTTAGATTTACACAAAAAATCCCCGCCAATTGAGCAGGGATTTTTTCATTTATTTTTAAACCGTAATATCAGCTAAGTTACCCTTCTGCTCAAGCCATTGCTTACGGTCTGCTGCACGTTTTTTTGCAAGGAGCTTGTCGAGTAAACCTGCCGTTAAATGTGCATCATCTAGATCGAGTTGCACCAAACGACGGGTGTTCGGATCCATTGTTGTTTCACGTAGTTGAATTGCGTTCATCTCACCCAACCCTTTGAATCGGGTAATTTGCGGGTTCTTATTGCCTTTAACATTTTTCAAAATGGTTTCAAGCTCTTCATCATCTAGCGCATAATGGACATCTTTACCAATGTCGATACGGAACAATGGTGGCATTGCTACATACAAATGCCCTTCTTCAACCAATGCTGGAAAATGTTTAACGAATAAAGCGCAAAGCAAAGTCGCAATGTGTAAACCATCCGAGTCGGCATCGGCCAAAATACAAATTTTGCCGTAACGTAATTCAGATAAATCATCACTACCTGGGTCTACACCAATTGCAATCGCAATGTCGTGAACTTCCTGAGAAGCAAGTACTTCATCTGAAGAAACTTCCCATGTATTTAAGATTTTTCCACGAATTGGCATGATGGCCTGAAAGTTCTTATCACGCGCCTGCTTGGCACTACCGCCCGCAGAGTCACCCTCAACAATAAAGAGTTCACTTTCTTCACGCGTTTGGCCCACGCAGTCCGCCAGCTTACCCGGTAAAGCCGGGCCAGAAACAATCTTTTTACGCTCAACTTTTTTCGCAGCTTTTAAACGGCGCCCTGCTTTAGAAATTGCCATTTCAGCAAGTTGCATGGCAATTTCAGCATGCTGGTTGAGCCAGAGCGCAAACGCATCTTTAGCAATATTTAAAACTATATTGGCAGCTTCACGACTCGAAAGACGCTCTTTGGTTTGACCAGAGAACTGTGGTTCTTGGAACTTAAGCGATAAAATATAGTTCACGCCATCCCAAACATCTTCAGCCGAAAGTTTAAGATTACGTGGTAATAAATTACGTAACTCACAGAATTCACGTAATGCCTCGGTCACTCCCGAACGTAAACCGTTTACATGTGTACCGCCTTGTGCAGTCGGAATCAGGTTGACGTAGCTTTCTTGAACCTGCTCACCACCTTCTACATTCCAGCAAATCGCAAACTCACACGCGGCACGATCTGCTTGACCACTGCTTACAAATGCAGGGTTTGGCAAAATTTCGCGGTCTTGCAATTCATCCATCAAATAATCGACAAGACCATTTTCAAATTGCCATTCGATTTTTTCATCATTAATTTGATCGATATAAGTGATTTTTAAACCGGCAGCTAAAACAGCTTTGGCTTTTAAATTATGTTTAAGTGCTTTTAAAGCAAATTTTGGGCTATCAAAATATTTAGCTTCAGGCCAGAAACGTACAGTAGTTCCTGTCGCACGTTTAGGTGCTTTACCTTCTAACACCGCTAAAGGTGCAACAGGTTCGCCTTGCTCAAAGGCCATCTGGTATAAATTACCCTGACGCTGAACTTCTACCTCAACACGTGTAGATAAAGCGTTTACAACCGAAATCCCCACACCATGTAAACCACCTGAAAACTGATAGTTATCAGTACTAAACTTACCACCAGCATGCAACTTGGTTAAAATGATTTCGATACCACTTTGGCCATATTCAGGGTGAATATCGACTGGCATACCACGGCCATTATCTTCAACTGACAATGAACCATCTTTATAAACCGTGACACAGATTTTGTCGGCATGACCAGCTAAGGCTTCATCGACAGCATTATCAATAACTTCTTGGGCTAAATGGTTAGGACGAGAAGTATCGGTATACATCCCCGGACGACGACGAACAGGGTCTAAACCGGAAAGAACTTCAAGCGATTGAGCCGTATATTGTGTCACGTTGTACGTTTTCCTTATTTGATGGTGTGCGCAAAGAATTCGATCACTAAGGGTAATTTTTCTTCAAAATCTTCCATGGCATGATTGCCATGAGCATCCGTCAAAATCAATGAGGATGGTGTTGCAGCACTATAATAGCGTTGTGCTTGACGATAATCCAAAATTTCGTCGCCTTGTTGCAACAAGACGAGTATTTTGTCAGCATTTTCAGGCTGTTTCAGTTCCAGTTGTTCTAACTGTCGTAACTGAACATGATCAATTGACCATTGATCGTTCACCTTATAAGGCATACTTTCAACTTGAAATAACTCATCAAACAGCTTCCATGGTTGCATAGCAGGGTTAATCAGTACAGCCGGAATATTATATTTCGCGACAAAATATGTCGCAAAAAATCCACCAAGACTACTGCCGACTAAAGCCACCTCTTGTAAAGACTCAATCAGCTCTGAAACCTGTGCTACTACCTGTTCCGGAGATCTATTTAAATCTGGCAAATGCACATTTATCCCCAATTCGCTACAATACTGCTTAAGGCTGAGCCCTTTAATTGAAGAAGAGCTACTATTAAAGCCATGGAGGTAGATAATATTCATATATTTTTCCCTCTAAATTGAGAATAAACTCACATTTTTGTTCTCAGTTTGTATATAAAAACACTATTGTCAGACAAGAAAAACCACTCAACTTACCATTCATCAGTATTTTAAAAACATGTGTTATTTAAACTACTAAGATGGAAACGTTAGCTGCCGTTCATAAAAAGTACAGCTTAAAACGTCGGTTATAACGTAAATGGGGAAAAGATATGCCGAGCTTAACACCGTTACATGAAACTTATTGTAAATGGGATCGTACGCCACCTAGTCAGGCCGACGTACTAGAAGGTTTAGCTCAACTGTTCAGTACCAGCTTAAATGGTATACATGAATTAATACAAGTCATTAATATTGAAGTATTAAAAAATGCTTTTGGTATTAGCGCCCAAAATGCTAAAAATTTCCAAAAACGGCCCTTTGTCCAAAAGGCATATCAGTTTTCTTATGGTGCCTTACAAAAATATGGTAGTTGTTTTTTAGCACCAGGGTTACGTCGTATTATTGAAAAATTTCCAACTCTTCATGAGAAGCCATTAACACCAACCCTTCATTTTTTAGTAGGAGTGTTAAATGGTATTTTCGGAGACTATCTACTTAAACAGCACAGTCCCCTCGCCTTGCCAATGGTTCTATACGACCACTACGGTGCAATCCAACAAGGCGAACTTGCAGGCCGTATTGTAATTTTGGTTCATGGTTTGTGCATGAACCATCTTACTTGGTCAAATGCACATTATGGCGGGATTGGTGAGCGTTTGTTAGCACAGCGTGATCACAACACGATGCTGTATTTAAATTACAATACAGGCCGCCGTATTTCAGCCAATGGCCGCAGTTTCTCAAATTTATTAGAAGATTTAGTACAGCGTAATCCAAGAATTACCAGTATTGATTTAATTGGTCATAGCATGGGTGGATTAGTTTCCCGTAGCGCACTGTTTTACGGTAAACAAAATATGTACCAATGGATTCATATGGTCGAAAACCTCGTCTGTATTGGATCTCCCCACCACGGTGCAGTACTTGAGCGTTTTGGATTTGCACTACAAGATCGGCTAGGCGCTTTTCCATTTGTTGGCCTAATTGGTCAGCTGGTTAACATCCGTAGTAATGGGATTTTAGACCTACGCCATGGTAGTGTTCGAGATGATGACTGGGAATACATGGATGCCCGTATTGGTATGATGGATGACAACCGTGCTCCAGCTCCTCTACCTTCCCATATCAATACCTTTTTAGTGGCAGGAACACTCGAGTTTGAAAAGGTACGTAATAAAGCGCTTACTGTGATTGGCGATTACTTAGTCAGTGTGAAAAGCGCACTGGGCGAACATCCAAATCCACGTTTTCAGCTTAAAGTTCCAGACTCACATAAAGCGGTGTTTTATGGCTTAAATCACTTTGAAATTCAGTATCACTCAAGTGTTGCCGAACAGATTACTCGTTGGTTATATCCTCATGTGAATGATTATGTGCAAGACGGTATTCAAACCCATATTATTGATATGCCGAACTATTCGCTCGAAGATTTAGAAGGAATTGTAGAGACGTAAAAAAAAGCCCAACTTATGTTGGGTTTTTTTAAATTATTTTTCAAGAATATAAATCCATCAATAATTTTTATCTAACCATTTTTTAATTTCAGAAATATTTTTATATTTATAATAGACTTTTCCTTCCGCTCTCCCTTCAAAACCCTCTGCATTAACACCCAATATATTAGTTATATTTTTCAGATTTAAGGTTTTATTTTCACTAATTTGATATAAATTAACTTGATACATTTCACCCTCCATTTGCGGAGTACAACAGTAATAAGATGAATTAAGGATAATTAATATAGGTGGTTTTCTTTTTTTTGATTTATAGATACTGACAGCTAAAAGTTTAGGGCTTTCTTTAGCTGCAAAATCAGAGTAATCACTAACAAATATTTTTTTTTCTTGAGATCCTAGATAACCTTTTAGATAAGAACCCTCTACAGAGTCACACATATAATTATAGAATTTATAATCATTTTTCTTAAAAATAGTTAAATTTACTGTCTCTTCAATATTACATTGATCATTTGCAAAAATATTCTGAGAATATATTAAAGAAGATATTATTAACAGAACAGTAGTAAAATATTTTTTCATTACATAAACACTATATTAAATAAAAATCTTTCGTGCCTGAACAAAATGTGCTCTTCGATCAGCATATGAATTTGTAGCCTCATTAATTACTTTCGTAATAGCATCTACCTGTTCTCCATTAGCTCCTCTATCTGCAACCTCATAAAGCTTAAATTTTAGCCAAAATCTAATGGCAGATCTTACTGCATATTTGGGTTTTTCAATTAATTCAGGGTTCTTTACGAAATCAACTTTTTCTCCTGGCCATAGAGTTGAATACATATTCGTTAGATCTTGATAATTATTCTTCCCTGTTAATTGTTTTAGGCCTCGGCCTAAATATTTCCAACCATCACCAGGAGAAGTATTACCTAATTTATATTTAGCGCTCCGATAATTATCATCGTACATACGATTTGCAATTACTTCACCATTTGCTGGACCTTGTCCTCTTTTATATCCATCAATCTCTGCTTGTTTAGGATGAGTTCTATAATAGCCTATTTGTTTCAAAGCTGTTGGACCCATATATTCGACTTGCTCTCTTAATGAAAAAGAGCTACCTACTTCTTGCCTAACTTGAGCCATAAAATGGGCTTGTCTCAATCTAGTATCTAATTTATAACCTAATAAATCGCTATTTAGTTCATCTAAAATTGGTTGCATTTTTGTAGCCAAAGCTTTTGGCCACATTTTTTTCATTTGTTCCATTGTAATTAATATATCAACTTTAACTTTCTTATTAATTTCTGGATCATTTTGTGCCGTACTACCTTTTGTTATATCTACGTCCAGATGGAACTCAATAAGGTTGTTTTTGACTCGTGTTGCCATATAGGTTTGTGTCTTTAAAGGCTTACCATCAGGCTTATACACCGTAAATTCTAGTTTCTGCCCTATCATGCTTTGTAATGACAATTTTCCATTTGATATACTAAAAAGCTGCTTTTTACCATTCTCTACAACTAACATTTCCACATTAGTCTTTTCTACAATGTAGTCACTTCCATCTCGATCTAGAATTTTAATCGTAGATGCACTTTTAAATTTTTCATAAGGCTCATCTAATTTAATAAGAACTGGTTGTGAACTGCCATTAGCAGAATTTATTGAACTTTTTAAAACAAATGTATCATTTGATGTTAATACTAAGACCTCTATATCTCTATTAGGTGATGAGCGTACTTCTACTATGCCTTCATCATTTGTATATTTATCGGGCGAATTTCCTTTACCTTTTGGTCGTGATTGAATAGGAAAATTTTTCATAACCTTTCCATTCATATCAAAAATTTTAAAAAAAGTACTTACGATTCCTTTGGTTGATTTGGATTGCTTTACTTGTTTATATTCATCAATTGTTTTTGGTAATTGAACTTTTATCGGATGTATTTCCGAGGAATTCATAGATGAGTTTATCGTTTTAAATACTGTATAGTCTTTTTGATTAGGAGGCTTTGCTAATATCTCAACAGTTCTATTTGGCGAAGCCTGAAATACAAACAGACCGAGCTTATCAGTTTTTTGGCTATTAGCTTTTAATGATCCTTTGTATCTTGATTGTACATTTAAATTAATAATCCGATTTCCAGATTTATCATAGAACTTAGTAGTAATAGTGACTAATTTATTCATTAATCAAAACTCCTCTTCTGTATAGACATCATCATTTTCTTCGTCATACAAAAGTGTTTCTTCGAAAAGCTCATCAATATTTTCACTATCAGGTATATTTTGCTTTAACTGAATATAATCCGAATTAAAAATCATTGCAGTAAAGTCTACTTCTTCTGGTGTATAAAAACGTAATGAACTTAAATTATTATTCTTATCAAGCTCATTTTTATGGCTTCTTATAAGAATATTATTCTTTTTATTTATAATAAATAGTTCTTTTTTTCCCTCTGAATTTATATTCCAGTTATAGTTAATTTTATTACTAAAAGGTGTTTTTATAGTAGGTAAGCTTATCTTGGGAACAACAATATTTGCGCCGCTCATAAATAAATGCTGACCTGCTTTAACCTCAAGCTTGCCCCCAGTTACAGGGAAAATACCTGAACTATTAATCTTGAGTTGTGAACCGTCCGCAGTGAGTATAATTTCTTTTGGGCTAGTTATTTCGATTCTATCTTCTGTTGAAATAATCTGTACCCCTTTTCGTGCAATGATATCTGTACCATCATTTTGTGCTTGTAACTCAATTTTGCCCTTGCCCGCATACATTCTTGCTCCATCTTGAGCTGCAAAAAAACTTATCTTATTTTGGGCATGAGCAATAAAATTCTTTTGAGTACTCAGGTTAATACTATCATCAGCAGTTTGGCTAATCTGTCCATCTGCAATCACATGGATGTTTTCATTACTGGTAAGGGCCATACTATTTGGCGCACTTAACACCATAATCGCTTGTTTAAATGCAGCAGCTTTATCTTTGTCTCGCTGTTCAATCTGGTCTAAAAAGGTTTTTAAATGATCAAGAACTTCCAACGGATCTGTCTGCTGATTTTTAGCAACTTCACTTAGAGCTTTGCTGTTGTTTAATCCACCTTCAAGCTGCTGTTTGGTTTCATTCGCATTAAGGTGAAATCCTTGAGCTTGATCTTGTTTGTGCGTACTAATGTATAAACCTTTACCCGCACGCACAGCTCCCCAAGCGTCTGTTCTAAGCTCAAAGCCTTCACCACGGCCTTGGCTTGTCGCTTGTTCTTTAGGATGGCTCAAATTACCTAAATTCAGCTGTGTTGCTGCATGACTACTTTGGAGTTGGGTACTGATTTGTCCAGTTGTGTCATCAAAGCGTAATTGGTTGAAGCCACTTCCATTGATTTCCTGACTGCGTATGCCACTTAGCTTTTTAGTATCAGGAAGCTGCCCTTTTACATCGAATTTAGTTGGTGAACGCTGCGCTTCATGGATTCGGCCCGTCACAAATGGACGGTCGATATTGCCATCAAAAAAGTCAATGACAACCACTTCACCAATACGTGGTAAGAAACGTGCACCATAACCTTCTCCTGCCCAAGGAGTCAGTACATCCACCCAAGCCGAGTCGGTATCATTGTCATTACTACCTGCGCCACCATCATGGCCATGATCATCACTACGAGTAAATAGAAAACGTACTTTAATGCGTCCCCATTCATCGACATGAATAGTTTCTCCCTCAGGTCCCACGACTTTCGCTCTTTGTGGGTAAGCAATTGGTCGATGCTGTTCCGGATTGTATTCCGGTGCAGTTTTGATTTGACGGCGTATTAAGGTCAGCTCATTACTTTGACGTTCGATATCATCGTAACCATGTTGATCCCAACGACTTTGGGTTAATAACTGGCTAACTTGCTGTTGTAAATCTTTAGGTAAATTATTTTGGTTATAGAAATTTTTAGCAATAATTAGGAACTCTTGATCTGCCCCTTCATGCTGATCAATTTCAGGGTGCTCTCTTAAATTAAACCAATAGCCGACTTGGGTATCGCGCACACTACTGTAAGCTTTAAAGTATTTGGCCCGACTCGCATGCATGTCGGTGAAGTGCTGATTTAATTTTTCTAGTTGGCTACTGCTTGAAGCGGTTGCCTGATCTTCCCCTTTTAAATCTTGCATCCAGGCGGGGCTTACGTGCCATGCTTGCTCAAGACTTAAAGTGGCCGAATCAAAGTTATCTGAGTGTGTATGGGTAGTAACAACTGAACCATTACCCTCTTCTTGTGCTAACGCATCGGGCTGCCAACGCTGTACATGTACGGCAGTCGGTTGCAGACTTCGCACTGCAACAAAGCCTGTAATACTATCTTGATATTCGGTTGCGCTACTTCTGTGATAGCGAATACTACAACGCGCTAAAGCTTGGTATTGGTTATTGTCATCAATTAATCTTAGTTTTTGAGCTTGTATTGGTGCAGTAAAATGAGGGACAAAAAGCTCTGATTCATCAATGAGCCAACTAACACCCTCACTTCGCCACAAACGTGTGAGAAAGTCATAGTCAGACTCATTATGCTGCATAGTGAACGGACGAATATCATAGTTTTGACTTAACCCACCCAAATCAAGACTTAAACTCGCAGCAAACAGTGGACTTTTTTCTTGCCATTCTTTAAATAGAACTTCGGTAATTTCTACAATACTTTTATTCATAAAAACACGACTATTACGGCGTTTGTGCCATAAATTTGTCGCATCTTCTATAGTCAGCTTATAAAGCGTTAAAGCGCCATCACTTTGTCCATAACTGGCCTCAGTCACAATACCTGTAGTGCGGAACAATTGCCCCGAATCAGTGACCTGATCAACAGCGACTTGGACACCAATAAATTGCTTCAGTGCAATTTGGGCATTGGTTGAAAGGCAAATCAATTCTGCCATTAGGCCACCATTTAGCTGATGTTGGCCTTCTATACGTTGTAAGAATACTTGATGATTGAGTAGTTCATTAGAAAATTGTACGTGGATAGCACGTTTCTGAGCATTTAGCCCTATTTTTTCCAAGACACTAAATATATTAAAAAGCATTTTTTTATAATCATAAGGATATATAAACGGCTGCACTTTATAAAAAACAGAACTATCTGTCTACAAAATTATGCGTTATTTCTATCAATTTTTTTATATTTTCACTTATTCGAAAGTTATAAAAAAAGCCCAACTTAAGTTGAGCCTTTTTTAATTACTTTAAACTTACTTTTTAGCCGTCTTAAACACTGGATAAAAACGGAATAACTGCCATAAACAAACCAATAACAGTAAAAGGAAATAGGCCAATGACCAAACTGGTAAAGACTGACCTAAAAAAGTCCAGTCAATTGCCGCACACTCACCTGAGCCAGAAAGTACTTCTTGTAAAACGGTTTTCATTGGTAAAGCATCAATGAGGTAATTTAAACCCGGACCACAGCTTGGTACTTGATCTGGTGGTAAATGCTGTAGCCAAACATGTCGGCCCGCCACTCCCACTGACCATAAAATTGCAACACCTGCCAAAAATGCATAAAAGCGTTTAATCGCATTGGAAACCGGGTTATGCAAAAACGCAATAAGAGCTACAAAACCCATTGCCATTAAGCCAACACGTTGAAAAATACAGAGCGGACATGGCTCCAACCCTTTTACATGTTCTAAATACAACGCAAAAGACATGCCGACAATGCTTGCCAGAACAAGCAGTCCACTCACCAAACGGTAACTTAATCGCATGTAAAACCTCGTTTTTATCTATATTGTTCAAGATATTGATCAAAACTGATCTGACTATCTTGCTCAAGTTGTTCTTGCTGCTGTAAAGATTGCACAGCCAATTGTTCAAAATATTGCAAAGTCTCTGCACTAATCTCATGCTTTTCATAAGTTTCAGCATGTAACTGTGCCATATGACTACCAAAGCTCCAGGTTCCACCATGCTTTAATGTGTCATCAATCACATGAGCAGATAATGTTTCATCTACTTCATCAATACGTTCTTGCATCACAGCCAAAGCCGAGCTGTATAGATCTGTGGCATAGGTCTGATCGAGTAAGCGAGCACAATCCTGCATTTTAGAAATATGCTGACGTGCCCAATCTTCAATATGGTAAGACCCGTTTAAATCAGTAATGGTTGCGTTTGGTGCTCGGCCACGGTTAACCACTTCTGTCTGGTTTTTCTCAATCAAATCTTGCTCAGGGCATAACAGTTCAGGACTATCGCTTAATAAACAATAAAGCGCTAATGCCTCAAGGAAACCTGCTGTTGTTTCATTGACGCCAATTGCCGAATATGGATTTACGTCCACTGCACGAAGTTCAACATAACCCACCCCTCGATTTTTCAAGGCTTGAGACGGTGTTTCACCCGCTTGAGGAACTTGTTTTGGACGCACGAGACTGTAATATTCATTCTCGATTTGTAAAACATGATCATTAATTTGCAATGGTTCACCAGAGGCATCATTTAACCCTAAACGGCTAAATGGCGGGTATGGAGAATGTACTGCTTTTTGTAAACCATCCAAATAACCAGTTAAGTTGTTATAGTGAATGCCTAAACTTTTTTGTGCCGAGTTTTGGTAGCCTAAACGTCCCATACGCAGAGCTGTAGCATACGGTAAATAATATGACCCTTTGATTAAAGGCAACAAATGATGTTCATGACCCGTCAGAAAACAACGGCAAACCGATGGACTCGCACCCACCAAAAACATAACCAGTGGTGTTAAACGAATAAAGTTACGAATCAGACCAAAATAGCGATGACTACGATAATCTTGCAGACTAAGTGCTTTTAATTTTTCGTCAGTTTCATGTGCCTGCAAAGCAGAAAAAAGAGAATCAGGGAAAGATAAATTATAGTGTACGCCCGAAATCGTCTGCATACGGCGACCATAACGAATACCTAAACCACGGCGATAAAGCGTCTTGAAACGGCCAATATTAGAAGTGCCATATTGAGCTAGACGAATACGTTCTTCATTGTCATCTAGCATACATGGCATAGACAACGGCCAGAGCTTTTCACCATTTTCTAAATGACGGTGCACAACCGCATGAATATCGGTGAGCTCATGCAAGGCATCACCAATGGTTGGCTGTGGTGAAGTAATAAACTCCATCAACGCTTCTGAATAATCAGTCGTAATTTTTGGATGTGTTAACGCCGAACCTAATGCCTTCGGATGTAACTCTTGTGATAAGAACCCATTACTCTGCATACGTAGGCTTTCACGCTCTATTCCACGTAACATGCCTTGTAGTAGCGACGAATCCACCCAAGCAGGAATAACTGATTGAGATGGTGTAGTGGGTTGACTCATGCATTTGCTCGCTTATTAAAGATCACTATATACAAAATCGTGAGATGATACGGCTATTTATATAATCACATCATTCCAGTTTGGCAATTTTTATCACAATCTTGTTATTTAAGACACGAAAGAATTGTGATTTTATTGAAGAATAATTGCTAAAGAGTTGTCAATATCATGAACGATCAAGACATTTTAAACTTCTGGTTTTCACCTGAACACCGTTCACTTTGGTTTGCGAAAAGTGATGATTTTGACAAAAAAATCCGTGAAAATTTTTCTGATGTTCATCGACAGGCAACTCGAGCAGAACTTTGGTCTTGGCGGAAAACACCAGAAGGTCGTCTTGCAGAGATTATTGTGCTAGATCAGTTTTCTCGCAACATTTATCGTGATCAACCCGAATCTTTTGCTTATGACGGTCTTGCTTTAGCCTTGTCACAAGAAGCAATTAGCTTGCAACTCGATGCACAACTTAACCCAGAACAGCGCTCGTTTTTGTACATGCCATTTATGCATAGTGAATCGAAGCTAATTCATGAGTTTGCTTTAAAATTATTTCAACGCCTCGGCAATGAAATTAATTTAAGCTTTGAGAAAAAACATAAAGTGATTATAGATCGCTTTGGACGTTATCCTCATCGTAATGCCATCCTTGGACGTGTCTCAACACCAGAGGAAACCGAATTTTTATTAGAACCGAACAGTAGTTTTTAAGACTTCTCTATTTTTAATGCTGACGCATCCATTCTTTTATGCTCAGCTGGGAGTTCACTATGAAATATCTCTCTCTTTGTTTAGCTTTAGGCACTGCCATAACTTTAAGTGCTTGTTCAACTGTACCCAGCAAACCAAAAACTTTCGATCAGCTTGGCCAGTTTTCGGCCTATCCGTTAAATGCTCAAACGTTTCGAATCAGCTTTCAGGCTGATCCAAACATGAGCTATGGAGCAGCCGAAGAAATTACTTTAGTGAAATCAGCACAGACTACAGTACAAAAAGGTTTTCGCTTTTTTAAAGTGCTAAACGACCCAAGTAATCAAAGCCAAAAACCACCGCGTCAAGCTGTAGTTTACCCATCTGCACCAAGCTTTTACCCGTATGGTTACTACCGCCGCTATCCGGGTTTCTGGCATGATCCGTTCTATGATTTCCCACAAGTGGTCAATATCGACCCTGTTCAAGTGTCGTATACTATTGAATGTTATCGGGATCAAAAGCAGGCTCCTCAAGATGCCTTTGATGCAACGTTAATTCTCAAATCTATCGGACAAAAATATGGTTTAAGCCCGACAGGAGAATTGTTGCCGCCACCTGAGCCGCCAGTAAAACAAAAATGAATAGGATGACCGTATGAATATGGCAGAAGAAGTACACCATGCACCCAATCTGAAGCGCAGCAAATATTTCGCTACGATGGCACTTATTATTGTGGTGGTGCTGTGGATTGGGTTATTGATCGCCAATCGCTTTCTGCCAGAGTACACAGACTTAATTCATATTTTAATGCTAGGTGCGGAAGCTGGTGTAGTGGGTGGACTAGCAGATTGGTATGCGATTACCGTTCTGTTTCGAAACCCATTTGGTAAGCTTCCTATCCCTAAGTTTTTGCGTGATCATACTGAAATTATTCCACGTAATAAGGCACGTATTGCCGAATCAATGGGTCGATTTGTACAGGAAAACTTCCTGTCGCCTCAGGTGGTCGAACGAAGCCTAGAAAAAACCGATTTAAGTCTTGCCATTGGCCAATGGCTTGCCAGTCCACAAAACAATACGCAAGTGGTACAACTCATTCAGCAAACTGTACCTAAAGTTTTTGAATTTGTTAGCCAAGAACAAATTGCCAATTTCGTGCAAAACAACAGTGTGCAATGGGTGCGTAACACTCAAGTCAATAAACTTGCGAGTGAAATGCTGCGTGCAGTATTGGAAAATGATTTCCACCAAGATGTACTGCAACGTGGTCTCGATATCGCGCATGAGTGGGTGGTACAAAATCCGGATAAAACTCGCGAATTGACAAGAAAAATGTTTAAAGCGCTGGGCGTCTGGTCTCTTGCAAAAGGTGCAAGCTGGATCGGTATTGATGTTCAGCAGCGCACCATTGATTCACTGGTTGAAAAAGTAGAATCAATGCTGGCTGACCATGAACACCCATGGCGACAGGAAATTGAAACTATTGCCCACTCGCTCATGCTGGAGTTGGCAAACCCTGAGAGTATTGCCAGCCAACGTCTAAATAGTGGCAAAGATGCGCTCCTTGATAGTCCTCAAGTTCTAAATTTCATTAGTGGTGCTGTCACTATTTTATGCGATGCCATTAAAGAAGATTTAATGAAAGAAGACTCTGGTATTGCAATGAACCTCAGAGCTGCCATTCAGCAGTTGGGTGAAAACCTTGTCCAAAATGTAAAAGTACGTGAAGTTCTCAACAAAGAAATGACAGGACTTGCCATGAACTTTACGGACCAATATAGCCATAAAATCATACGCTATGTGAGTGAGCGCATTCATGAGTGGGACTCACGTGAAATGATTGGAAAAATTGAAAATGAAGTCGGTGGCGACTTACACATGATTCGTGTGAATGGCGTTGTGGTAGGTGCATTTATCGGCTTAACTCTAGGTGTAATACGAGCAGCGATTGAATCAATTTTATAACGTTAATAATTTCCTTAAGAGAACAATATGCTACAGCTTCAGTCCAAATTGCCCGCACAAGGGGTGACTATTTTTAGTACGATGACGGCAATGGCACAGCGCTTGGGTGCACTTAACCTTTCACAGGGTTTCCCGGATTTTCCTGCACCCCCTGCTTTGCTCGAAGCCCTATCTCAGGCAACTTTGGCTGGACACAATCAGTACCCACCTGGTGATGGCATTCTCGCACTACGTGAACAGCTCGCTTTACAATTTCAACAGCGTGACCAGCTTCAACTTGATCCTGTAACTCAAATCACGATTACGCCCGGTGCAACCATAGCAATTTTCTGTGCCATACAAGCTTGCATCAACACAGGGGATGAAGTCATTATTTTTGACCCGAGTTATGACAGCTATGGACCTTCTGTCGAGTTAGCAGGTGGTAAAGCAGTACATATTGCCTTGCAAGCACCTGACTTTAAGGTGAACTGGCAACAAGTTAAAGATCGAATTAACGATAAAACCCGTATGATTGTGGTAAATACTCCCCACAATCCAACAGGTACAATCTGGTCCAAACAAGACTGGTTAGAACTCATTGAACTAATTCAGGATAAAAATATTGTAGTTTTATCTGATGAAGTCTACGAACACTTAGTTTTTGATGGTCAGCAACACTTTAGCGCGTTGCATTTCCCTGAGCTCAGAGAACGTAGTTTTGTGATTGGTTCTTTTGGAAAAACCTTCCATGTCACAGGTTGGAAAACTGGTTACTGTGTTGCTTCACCTGATTTAATGCGTTTGTTCCGCCAGATTTATCAATATGTTAATTTCTGTGGCACAACACCTTGTCAGATTGCGCTTGCGCAATATATGCAGCAACACCCAGAACATATTCAGGAACTTTCACAGTTTTATCAGACTAAACGAGACCGATTTAATCAGGCGATTCACAATAGCCGTTTTTTGCTTAACCCATCGCAAGGAACTTATTTCCAAAACCTTGATTACAGCCAGATTAGACCTGACTTAAACGATGTGGAAATGTGCCAGTTTCTTGCCGAGCAACATAAGATTGTGGCTATTCCTGTTTCGGTGTTTTACCAACAAGCCCCAGAGTCTTTACGCCTAATACGGTTCTGCTTTGCAAAAAATGATGAAACACTGCAAAAAGCAGGAGAAATTCTGAATCAATGTTAATAAATTTAGTCACTTAGCATAGTAAAAATACTACAAGAAATTCCACACAACTATGCTAAGTTGAATATCCGACCCGCTCATCAAAGAGATGGGCGATGGAGAATACATGCCACCAAGACAGTCTTTAATTCATCAGCAAAATCTTTGGAAAACATTTTTTGTTTTCTTATTGCCCCTGATTGCAACCAATATCTTGCAAAACCTGTCCGGTACCATTAACACCATCTTTGTTGGACAAATGATGGGGGTCGATGCGATTGCTGCCGTCTCGGTTTTTTTCCCCATTTTGTTTTTACTGCTTGCGTTTATTATCGGCATTTCAACGGGTACTACTGTTTTAGTAGGGCAGGCATGGGGCGCGCAGAATATTGAAAAAGTTCAAAGTGTGGTGGGCTCTACTCTGTTTATGACCATCATTGGCGGTATCATTACCGCAATCATTGGTGTGTTTTTTGCCCACGACATTTTAGAACTTTTAGGTACGGATCCGAAGGTGATGCACCTCTCTTTGCCTTATGTGCAATGGATGTTGGCAGGTAGTCCTCTTCTCTTTGTTTATATTATCTATACCTCAATTTTACGCGGTGTAGGAGACAGTACTACTCCTTTACTTGCACTGGCTTTAACCAGTGTGATTGGTTTGGTCATTACCCCGATATTGCTTAAAGGTTATTTTGGTTTACCCGCTCTAGGAATTATTGCTCCGGCAATTGCGACCATTACTGGCTATGTAGCTATTCTCATTTTTCTTGCGATTTATCTAAACAAGAAAAAGCATCCACTTCGGCCGAACCGTCAGCTTTTGCAACATATTCGTCATAATTCGGAATTAAGTAAAATCATTTTACGCCTAGGTGTTCCAACCGGTATTCAAATGATTACCACTTCAATGGCCGGTTTAGTCATTGTGGGTTTAGTGAACCGTTTCGGAGCTCATGCCACAGCTGCGTATGGTGCCGTGAATCAGGTACTCAACTATATTCAGTTTCCAGCGATTTCGATCTCTATCGCGGCCTCAATCTTTGCAGCACAAGCGATTGGTGCTGGTAAGTCGGACCTACTCGCACGTGTTACACGCACCGCTTTGGGAATGAACTTTTTATTTACAGGTGCCTTAATTGCACTCGGCTATCTATTTTCAAAATATTTGATGGCTTTATTCATCACAGATCCAACTGTGGTGGTGTTAGGGCAACAGCTTTTATTTATTGTACTTTGGGCAATTTTATTCTTTGGTGCAGGTGCCATTTTTGCATCAATTATGCGTGCCAGTGGGACTGTAACCGTACCAATGCTGATTAACATCTCTGCCATTTTATTTATTGAAATGCCATGTGCTTACTGGTTTAGTTCGATGTGGGGGCTTAAAGGCATTTGGGTCGCCTATGCCTTGGCATTTGTCAGTTTATGTATTATTCAAGGCTTGTATTATCAATTTATCTGGAAGAAAAAGAAGATCAAAGTTCTTATTTAGAATGCATTAAACCTTATAAAAAAGCCATCAATTGATGGCTTTTTTCTTTTAAATCTTATTTCATCCATTTGGTTACAATGGTTGAAGCACGTTGATATCCCGTTGGGAATAAACGCTGGAATGCATCCAGAATTTTTGCATCGCTACCGATGAGTAAACGGCGTTTATTTTTCAAAACTGCATCCAAAATTTGACGAGCTGCTTCCTCTGGTGGGGTACGCAATAACTTATCAAAGTTTTGAATCGATTTAGTTGGGTCCATACCCAAGCTACTCAAACTATCACTCATTTTTGCAGCTTTAGCGATATTGGTACGGATACCGCCCGGATGTACGCATAGCGAACTTACGCCGCATTTTTCAATATCTAATTCTTGACGCAATGACTCAGTAAAACCACGTACCGCAAATTTAGTCGCATTATAGCCAGACTGGGTTGGCTGAGCTGTTAAACCAAATAAACTGGAAACATTAATAATATGGCCATCTTGTGTTTGCTTAATGAACGGTAAGAATTCTTTAGTACCGTAAACCACGCCCCAGAAGTTAATTCCCACAATCCACTCTAAATCTTCATAAGTCGCGCCTTCTACAGTTGAGCCTAAAGCTACACCAGCATTGTTAAAAATCAGGTTAACACAGCCATGATCTTGAACAGTTTCCTGTGCCCACTGCTTTACTGCCTCGCGGTCAGAAACGTCTAACTTCTTGGTTGTTACAGTAATGTTACTGTACGGTTTTAATAGCTCAACAGTTTTCTCTAAGCCCTTTTCATTAATGTCACTTAATGAAAGATGGCAGCCCTGCTTTGCCAGAAGAATTGCTAATTGTTGCCCAATGCCAGAACCCGCACCCGTAATTGCAGCGACTTTGTTTTTAAAATTTTTCATTGTCCATCCTTTGTTTTTCGATTTGCACAACTGGTTCATTGCATGTGCAATTTAGACTCTTTCAATATAATTTTGACAATATACATTGTCAATATAGTACACTGTAATTTCAGATAGATTGGCACAATTCTGCTGACGGCTTTATCATAGGGCTCATATTTGCCGAAAAACCGATAAATTAGGAAACCATTTATTTATGGCGACAAACGACTCAACCAGTAAAAAGAAAACAAAAACTGTGAGTAAAGAACGTCAGTTCAAAGGGTTATCTCTGTCTGAGCGCAAAGAGGCACGTCGCGAAAAACTCATTGAAGCCGGTATTGCAACTTATGGAACCCTTGGCTTTTTTTCCGTGACGGTAAAAGATGTCTGCCAAGAAGCAAAACTCACCGAACGTTATTTTTATGAATCATTTAAAAAGAGTGAAGATTTATTCCAAACTATCTTTTTAAAAATGATTGAAGAATTACAGCAAAACTTGATGCAAGCCGTCATTAAAGCGGCTCCAGACCCTGAGCAAATGGTCGATGCTGGTTTACGTGCTCTACTGAGTACTTTAAAAGACGACCCTCGTTTGGCTCGGATTGTGTATGTCGATGCAATTTTGGTCCAAGAATTACATAATCAAGCCACCATTCAGGAAACTCTCGCCCAGTTTGATCGTATGATTCAAGCTTTTGTGATGCTAACCATGCCGCAAATCCAGCATAACGAAAATGAACTCTCATTAATCGCTACTGGTTTAAATGGATACGTGACACAAATTGCCGTTCGATGGGTGATGGGCGGGTTTAAGCAGTCTCTAGAGCAAGTTTTAGCGGCCTGCCGTATCGTTTTTTTAGCTTTGCTCGCGAAAGTTTCAAAATAATATTAAAGTTTTTTGACACTGTTTTTATTTTAAAAACCTCGTTTGAGATAAGCTTGTAACACACTGAATGGTTTTAAGAAAATTTATACCTACCTGTCATCATTTGGTCATGCGCTTGCCGTATTTTTGTCACAAATTATTGCTAAATTCGTTTTTATAGACTTTTCTGCAATGAAATTGTCATAATTAATCTTTGTAATAAGCCTGTCATAACTACAAAACGGTTCACCGTTAAAATCTACAAGGTATTACGCTGTGAAAGATGACTATATTTTAATTGTCGATGATGAGCTTCCTATCCGCGAAATGATCCATACCTCTTTGGACATGGCAGGCTTTCAGTGTTTACAGGCAGAAGATGCCAAACAGGCTCATCAAATTATCGTCGACCAACGTCCGGCGCTTATCTTGCTCGATTGGATGTTACCCGGGGGCGTAAGTGGAGTCGACTTATGTCGCCGTTTAAAACGTGATGAAAACTTAGCAGAAATTCCTGTCATTATGTTGACCGCTCGCGGTGAAGAAGACCACAAAGTACAAGGTCTGGATGCTGGTGCAGATGACTATATGACCAAACCATTTTCAACCCGTGAATTGGTTTCTCGTATTAAAGCTGTTCTACGCCGCGCAAATGCATTAAGCGGTGAAAAAACAATTGATGCCAATGGTTTAATTCTTGATCCTGTAAGCCAACGCGTAAGCTTTGGTAACAGTATTTTAGATATGGGACCAACAGAATACCGTCTGCTTGCATTTTTTATGACCCATCCGGAACGTGCCTATACACGTGCCCAGTTGCTCGATCAGGTGTGGGGCGGTAATGTATACATCGAAGACCGTACTATCGATGTGCATATCCGTCGTTTGCGTAAAGTCTTAGAACCTTTTGGTGTAGATCGATTTGTTCAGACTGTACGTGGTACAGGTTATCGTTTCTCAACACGTGCAGATTTAGCCGCAGGTTAACCAAAATTTATGTATGAACCCTACCCCGTCCCCGAACAGGTACGTGAACAAAAGCTTTCCCGCTACAGTAGTTTATGGACGTTTGCTAAACAAGATTTACGACTTTTATTATTTTTCCTGATTATTGCAGGTTTAGTCGGTTTAGGAATTGGGTATTTCTGGAGCTGTATTTTTATTGCCTTTGTGGTGTTTTTTACACTTCAGTTGCGTTCTTTATATTTGGTCAATGACTGGATTGCCAATAATCCATACGATGTCCCTCCGAACCTCAACGGAATTTGGGGGGCATTATTATTTAACGTTTACCGTGCCCAGCGCCAAGAACGTATTGTTCAAGCGGAAATGGTAGGACTTATTGACCGCGCTCAATCTTCATTAGTTGCACTTGCCGAAGCGGTAGTCTTGATTGATGATCAACATCAAATTGAATGGTGGAACCCAGCCGCAGAGCGTTTACTAGGAATTAGTCCACTTGACCGTGGTCGCAACTTATTAACCATTTTGCGCCAGCCAACTTTTATTGAATATTTTAACAATATTGATCAGGCACCCGATGGGATTAAACTCCATTCAAATCTTGATGATGACCGTTATGTACAGGTTAAGCTCACACGATTTGGTGGGGAAAGCCGCTTACTTGTGGCATACGATGTAACTCGTATGCATAATCTTGAGCAAATGCGTAAAGACTTTGTCGATAATATTTCGCATGAACTACGTACACCTTTAACCGTACTGAGTGGTTATATCGAAACCTTTACCGACCAAGATGATATTAACCCACGCTGGAAACGTGCATTTGACCAGATGCAATCTCAAACCAAACGTATGAATGCGTTGGTTAATGATTTACTATTGTTATCAAATTTAGAAAATAATAAGAAAATCGCAAAAAATCAGATTATTGAAATGCCGAGCTTAATGAATCAATTATTTGATGATGCTCAGGCCTACAATGCCGATTATGGGCATACACTCAATTTACATATTGATAGCCACTGTGACCTCATCGGTTCAGACATGGAAATTGCCAGCGCATTTAGTAATTTAATTACTAATGCCATTAAGTACACACCAAAAGGCGGAACCATTACCATTGGCTGGCACGATGACGGTGAGCATGCTTACTTTAGCGTACAAGATACCGGTATCGGCATTAACCCTAAACATTTACCACGTCTGACTGAACGCTTCTATCGCGTGGACAGCGACCGTAGTCGTCAAACCGGTGGAACAGGATTAGGCTTAGCGATTGTAAAACACGTACTCATGCAACACGGCGCCTACTTAGACGTGCAATCTAAAGAAAATGAAGGATCAACCTTTACCGCAGTTTTTCCAAAAGAAAGACTCTATAACATGACTTAAAATCATCTTTCTTCAAATATAAAAAGCCGACTTATGAAAAGTCGGCTTTCTTGTAGTATTTAAACCAATTTACTTAAGATTTGAGCAATACGATTTTGTCTGATTTTTCTCTATGACATTTAAAAAGTCAGTGGCAAAAGTATGACTCTGACGTAGTGCATCGCGATGATCTCCACCATCAATTGATTGATAAATAGTTGGTTTTTTTGATTTACATAGCTGTTGGTAATAAGCATATGTTCCTCTAGGGTCAACTAAATGATCTTTAGAACCCTGAACAATCATTAACGGTACAGTCGGCACCATATTTTCAATAGACTGCTGTTTTAAATAAGACAAAAGAGGTTTTAAATCTGCATTAGGTCGAAATATGCTAGAAGGAGATTTCTTCAAATCAGATTGAAGTTCAGATAAACAGCGGCTACGTGCTTGAGTCAGCACATTGCCCATTTCTGGACTGACTAAATTCTCAGGAATAATACTTGGCTCTGCTGCTTGCGCTCCCAATAATACAATCGGGAAAAATGCTGCCACACTTGGTTCTGGGTTTGGATGACTCAACACATATTCTGCAATGCCTTCATATTGATAGCCACCTGGCGCAAGAGCAATTGCCCCTTTTAAATCTAGTTCGGGAGCATCTTTTTGACCATAAGCCGCCACGGTAATAGCAGCAGCACCGCCTTGGCTATGCCCCATCACCAACCACTGTTTATTAAAATCTTTTGGCTTAAGCATATGTAACGCCCGCACTGCATCTACTACTGTATACAATTGGCTCTTTGCATTCATATAAGGATGTGCACCTAAAGTACCCAGACCTTGATAATCAGGTGCGACTACTGCATAGCCTCGTGCAAGCCAACCATCTAACGCTTTTGAAGCAACTTCCTGATATGAATGAACTGGTCCACCGGCATAATCACCCGAAGGTGCACAAGTATCGGCTACTCCTGTTGTACCATGCGCCCAAGCTAGTACGGGCCAGCCATTTTTTGGTGGTGTTCCTTTCGGTAATAAAATAAACGCTGAGGCAACGATAGGCTCGTTATTCACACCTCGACTACGATAATTTACTAATAAGCGCTGATCTGCATGCAGAAATAAATCCGTCACATCTTGTTGCGCTATAGAAAGTATTGAGCCCGGTTTTTCACTCACAATTTGCTTACTCAAATCTGTAATTGGAGCAGCCATAGCAGAACCAGATATCAAACAAATACTGCTAAATAAAATTTTTAATAAAGAATTACTTTTTCTAATCAAGGGATTACTCCTCTACTTTCTAATCATCATTTCAAATTAGTTTTATAAAAAATATGCCCCCTATTGCATATAAAGAACCTAACAAGAGGCAAATGAAAGAACTCACATACCAACATAGATGACTATTCCCACTAAATCTAGACTTTAAGCTTAGAAATGCCAATCCATAGAAAATAAAAAAGAGAGCAAAAGCTCTCTTTTTTTAATCTACTGATGGGTTAAAGCGTATGACCCATACGTTCGCCCATGACAACAACAGACTCGGCTTTAAAACGCGTTTCCCACTCGATTTTATCTTTTTCAAATAAAATAATTGCGGTAGAACCTAAATAAAAACGGCCAAGCTCAGCACCTTTCTCTAACTTCAACTCATGATGCTGTAATTCGATACGACCCGATGGTTTTACTTTACCTGTTGCCACAGTTTCAATACCTGCCACAATCATAGCACCGACCAAAACAACGGCCATACGACCAAGCTCAGTATCAAACAAACATACCATACGCTCATTACGGGCAAATAATCCCGGTACATTTTCAGCAGTCACCTGATTTACTGAGAATAACTCACCCGGTACATATAACGTTTCAGTTAATGTGCCTGAAAATGGCATATGAACACGGTGATAATCACGTGGAGAAAGATAAACCGTTGCAAACTCACCTTCTTGGAAAGGTTGAGCAAGTTGTGGATCGCCAATTAACTTTTCTACAGAGAAACTTTGGCCTTTTGCTTGAAATACTTCGCCCGCAGTGATTTTACCAATTTGAGAAATCGCGCCATCCGCTGGTGAAACAATACTATCCGGATTTTCATCAACTAAACGTACGCCATCTTTCAAGGCACGGGTAAAGAAATCATTAAAAGATTTATATTTCAGTGCATTGCCTTGTTCAGCAATTGATAAATCAATGCCGTATTTGGTTTTAAATGCATGAATAACAGCAGCTTTTAAAATTGGATTTTCACTTGCAGCAACTTTACCCACTACACGACTTAACTGATGCTGAGGAACAAGATTTTGTGCCTTAATAAATAATTCTTTTTTTAAGCGAGATGTAAAACTCAAGACGGCGATTCTCCAGTAATGATAGGACTATCGAGGCGATTGCCCCATTCACTCCACGCACCATCATAGGCTTTTGCTTCCCAACCTAAAAGTCTAGCCAGAATATAAGCCAAACCAGAACGGTGATGTGACTGGCAGTATACGACTACAGGTTGTTTTAAATCGAACCCAAGTTGTTCAAGACGCTGCCGCGTGCGTTCAAGCGGATGCAATTTTAGATGATTTTGACGATTAAGTGCAGTACTCCATTCAAAATGGAGGGCATTTGGAATGTGACCACCGCGTCGCGCTGCTAAACGGACGCCACTATATTCATCACTCGTCCGGCAATCCCAGAGTTGCACACTTTCTTGCTCAACTTGTTTGCGTAGTTCTTCATAGTTCACTCTGAACTGAGCAGCATGTGATAAATCGATCTGAATTAAGTTATCAACTCGAGGAAGTTCTTCAACCTCAGCTGTGGTGGGTAAACCTGCACCAAGCCATGCATGAATTCCGCCATTAATTAAACTTGTACGGGTAAAACCTAAGCAATGGAGATTCCAGATTAAACGCCCTGCCCATGCTCCACCTTCATCATCATAGACCACCACATGGTGATTTGGTGAAATATTCAATTTTTCAATAAGCGCTTGTAAACCCGCTTCATCCGGTAAAACACCTGTTGCTTCTTCGTGTTGAGCAACTAACCATTTAGGTTGTAAGTGAATAGCATGCGGAACATGGAGCTGCTCATAAACTGATGCACGGCTCAAATCAACAATACGGATATATTCATTGCCTAAATAAGGCACTAACTCTTCTGCTTCTATTAATAAATCGAGTTTAAAATCAGGGAGTGTCATCGTCATGGTTACTTTTTATACCAGCTTAATTTCATCTTAGCATAAGCTTATATCTATCAAACTCTGATTTTCTGCTAGTGTTTAGCAGAAAATCAGATATTAAAATTCTCAAGTCTTAAGTGGCTGCCAAGCGCTTAAGCTCTATTGTAATTAAATTGCTTCATCCAGCTCTTCGATTTGGAAAACCTGACGTAAATAGGCCAAGAATGTATCGTTATCAGTCATGGTTTTGCCAGGGCTGTCCGAAATTTTAGCAACAGACTGACCATTACACTCAACCAGTTTCAATACAATATTGAGCGGTGTTTGGCCCATGTCATTGGTCAAATTAGTACCAATACCGAAACTCACCTGGAAACGGTCTTTGAAATATTGATGTAGCTCCCAAGCCTTTGGTAAATTAAGGCCATCACTAAAGGTCAACATTTTGGTTTTGGTATCAATTTTTAATTTACGATAGTGTGCATATGCTTTATCACCCCACTCGTACGGATCACCACTGTCATGACGTAAGCCATCAAATAATTTGGCAAAATACAAGTCAAAATCTCTGAGGAAAGCGTCCATACCCACAACATCAGTTAAAGCAATTCCTAAGTCTCCGCGATATTCTTGAACCCACGTTTCTAAAGCAGCTTTTTGAAAGTCACGTAAGCGAACATCAAGCGCCTGAAACGCTTGTAGGAATTCGTGGGCCATGGTTCCAATTGGCGTAATATTTAACTCTTTGGCAAGCAAGACGTTACTTGTACCACGGAACACATTTGGCACAGTGTTATGGAATGCAGCAACTACATGTTTTTGCCATTCAAAACTATAACGACGGCGGGTACCAAAATCAGAAACTAAAAATGGTGGATCATTCGGTTGTTGAGCTTTTTCGTATTGCTGAATTAATTCAAGTTTTGCTTGTAAACGACGCTCGCCTTCAGCCCAGACTTCATCTGTTTTAATTCGGCTAAAATATAATTCATTTACAATGGCTAAAACAAAAATCTCAAACATCATGGCTTGAACCATTGGCCCTTCAATACGGATATCTAATCGACCTTCTTCATCTATACTCGCATGAATAAAACGGCGTTTGAGTTGAAATAATTCTAAATAATCGACAAAGTCGCTTTTAATAAATCGTAATTTTCTTAAATATTGTAGTTCGTCTTCTTTATATTTGAGATTACATAAATGGTCGAGTTGCTCGTTTAAATCATCCAAAATATCCACTAATGGATAGACCGTATCTTCTAAATTTCTGCAACGAAAATGATAGACGCTATGTGTTTGCGGGAATTTATGCAAAACCACTTGTAGCATCGTAAATTTGTACAAGTCTGTATCAAGTAAAGAATGGATAATTGGAGACATAGTCAATGATTATTCGCTTGCTTCTTAGCATTAAAGCATATTTTTCTAGATGAATTGCGAGCTTTTATACCATTGTTGCAGTTCCATGAAATTTCCTTTTAAAAATCATTTAATTTAATTTCTGCTAAACTGCATCCATTCAATTAATTGCAGAAACTTTCTCTAACAATGCGCGCTTTAATACAACGAGTTCTTGAAGCTAAAGTAGTAGTAGACGGTGAAACGACCGGTGAAATCCAGCATGGCTTATTGGTTTTTTTAGGTTTAGGAAAAGAAGATACTTTAGAGAAAGGACAAAAGCTCATCGACAAGATTTTGAAATATCGTATTTTTGATGATGAGCAAGGCAAAATGGGCTGGAATGTATCTCAGGCAAATGGCGGAGTCCTGCTTGTTTCACAGTTCACTTTAATGGCTCAAACGCAAAAAGGACTACGTCCTGACTTTGGTCCGGCCATGCCACCTAGCGACGCAAAAGCACTATATGAACAGTTGGTAGAATATACCCGTTCACAGTTTGAAAATGTTCAAACAGGTATTTTTGCTGCGGACATGAAAGTTCATTTGATTAATGATGGACCAGTCACTTTCAATTTAGAAGTTGAAGCATAAATATAAAAAAACTCCCAATCGGGAGTTTTTTATTAGATCTTAACGACCAGTTTTTTCTTTAATAAAAGCACGTGCTTGACGTACTTTATCTTTTACTGGTTTTGGTAATTTTGGTGGAATCAATTTAGCTGCTTGGTTAAACCAAACGAGCAAGCTGAAATCACCTTCCATTTTAATGCTACCGTCTTGCATACCTGTCATAAATGCTGTTGGGTCACCTTTGAGTAAAGTTTTTACGCCTTGTTCGCTATCTGCAAACTGCAAAATAAAGTCAGCTTTTTCAGGTGATCCAGCAACTGTATCGATGTGACCATGATTAATAATAATTTGGCGAGCCACACCTAAATCAGTACCAATTTGAATGCGGAATGCGCGGTCATGCACTAGCTCAATAAACTTAGGACTTGTACGTGCCAACTGTTTCATACGCAGCGCCAAACCTGCTACCAATAAATCTAACGGGTCTGTACTGACATCAACAAGTGGTAACTTGACTACAGGTATAGAAGAAAGTTTCATGAACATTCACGCCTATTGTATTTTTATGAAAACCTTGGGGCAAAACTCAGCAAGGACTCACCATTGCCTGTTTCGTGCATCGACTGATGATATTCTAATTGGCAACGCAATCTATATATGAAACGTCAACAGACCAGTCTATCGTAGCATAACTGGCTATTTTTTAATAAATGCTTTGTATAATAAAAATCATGTTTTCGTAAATAAAAAAGGCATGCTGTGCATACCTTTTTACCGTTAGATAACAATTAAATTATCGGCTAGAACATTGCTGCTGATCATCTTCATATACTGGCGTGTGTTCTATATATTGGCGATTTGCCAAAGCCTTCTGTGCCTGTTTATCCTCACGTAATAAAACAAATGTAACCATTACCATCGCTAGACTTAGTGCAGTTAAATAACTATATGTGACTGGCATTTCAAAAGTGACTTGAACTCCAAAACGGACCACTTCCAATAGCCCCCAAAAAAACATCCCTGCAAGCATAAAACCAAGCCAACGACGGTAAGGAGAAAAGAACACAGCAACAAGCGCGACAGCAATTAAGCTGAGTCCGGCGATAGCGGCAAAATTCGCTGTTACCATAGAAACCTCCGTCTTAATGAAAACGTCTAAAAACATTCGGTCTGAACACCAGACCTCATTCCAAAAACAACTTTAATTCATGATTTGTGTTGAAGCTTAGAAAGCATTATGGATGTTTTTTTTTAGAAAAAAAGACCTGTTATTTGTCGATGCGACATACTTTGTCGCAACATTCTTTTGTCATTACATTTTTGTAAATTTTAAAAAGTTCTACTTCCTATATGGCATCAATTCTGGCGTGTCATTACAAAAAACTATGCTGTTTTTTTGCCTCAAAATAAGTTTTTTTCAGTTTTTTTTATTGCCTTTTTTCTGTGCATAATTTTGTCATAACTTGCTTGTTTTTATGACTATTCTGCATAAAAAAAGCGCTACTCTTGAGCAGCGCTTAATGATTGTTCACTATTATTTAAGCACGGCTTAAATCTTTATCATGCATACCGAGTAAATACAGTACTCCATCCAGACCAACGCTTGAAATCGCCTGATTTGCATTTTGACGCACCAGTGGTTTAGCACGATATGCTACGCCAAGTCCTGCAATCGCAAGCATCGGTAAATCATTTGCGCCATCGCCAACAGCCATCGCTTGCTCTAGTGAAATACCGAGTTTGTTCGCCAGCTCACGCAGCAACTCTGCTTTACGGGCACCATCAACAATTACACCTTTTACTTCACCAGTCACAACGCCATCTTGTACATCTAAAACGTTAGCGTGAACTTCATCAATGCCTAATTTAGCTTGTAAATATTCAGCAAAATATTGGAAGCCACCAGATAAAATTGCCGTTTTATATCCAAGGGCTTTTAAAGTCGAAATGAGGCGCTCGGCACCTTCGGTGATTGTCAATCGCTCGGCAATTTTAGGTAAAACTGATGCATCAAGACCTTTGAGTAAAGCAACCCGCGCACGGAAACTTTGCTGGAAGTCCAACTCACCTTGCATCGCTCTTTCAGTAATTTCAGCAACTTGCTCGCCCACCCCTGCTTCAAGCGCCAATTCATCAATCACTTCTTGTTCAATTAAAGTTGAATCCATATCGAAGCAGACTAAACGGCGGTTACGTCGATAAGCGTTATCTTCCTGAACAGCCACATCAATATTTAATTCGCTTGAAAGAAGCAAACAAGCTGCACGCATAGCTTGAGCATCTAAAGTCGGACCACTGCTTAAACCAAACTGTACACAAGCACGGCGAGGCAATGCGCTATCTTTTTCAAGATCTACACGACCTGATAAACGAGTTACAGTTTCGATGTTAAAGCCTTGGCTAGACACAATTTGTGTAACGGCTTGTAAATGTGCAGCAGTGAGTTCCGGTGCTAAAGCCGTGACGATATAACGAGTTCGTCCACCTTCGCTGACCCATTGATCGTATTCTGCGCCCGAGATAGGTTTAAAGCGCACTGTTAAGCCAATATCATGTGCTAAAATCAAAATCTCTTTCATTGCCAACGCGGTCGCGGTTTCATTTTCAGAGGCGACCACAATGCCCAATGTCAGTTGATTATGAATAACAGCCTGACCTACATCCAGTATTTGCAATGAATGTACGGATAGTACTTGCATTAATCGGGTAAACTGGTTTGGTTGGTCCGGTCCTAAAAAGGATATAAGAATGATTTCTCGCATGAATTGACTCTAGTCTGAGTGACAACTATTGTAAGAATCATAATCGAATTTCAATATAATTGCCTTGGAAGTTTAACTTGATTGCGCCTAGACAAGGGCTATTTGCTAGCCTACTGATCATTAGTTTTGCATTGCATACCTTTTTATTGGTGATTGCAACGACACACCAGCTCAATGAAAACCGTGCGAGCCAAGGTCAGCTCATGACCAGTCAACTCGTTGCAGACAGCTTATCTGAGCTTGAACCTGCCAATACGGTCTCTTTAGCTCTGATTGCCAATCGCTATGCGACCAATCCAAGTGTGGCATCTATCCGTATTCTTGACGCCAATAAACAAGTTTTGGCAACAAGCGGCATGTCAAAAACTCGCCAAGGTGAAATTTTTGTTCGTGATGCGCTTCAAAACGAGAAAAAAGTCGGTTCTATTGAAATCACACTAATTCAACCAAGTATTGGAGAAATACTTCGTACCCAATGGCTTGCGATTTTAGCTTCACTGTTTTTACATGTTTTATTATGGCTGGCTTACCGTGCCATCGCTCGCCCAACGCGTAGCGAATACTTAGCTCGTATTAATGAAGAAAATCGTTTAAAACATGAAATTCAAGAGTTAACTCAAGCTCTCGCGCTTGAAAAACAAAATACAGTGACCTTGGTTGCTCAAGCTCAGCAGCAAGCTAAAGCTAAACCAATTGTTCGCTCACAACCAGAAAAAAGCTTAGAGTCTACAGACCAAAATACCTTGGCACTTAATATTCAATTTTATGACCCTAAACAGTTATTAAGTAGTGTTAACCAGTCTGTTTCTGTACCGTACTTTAAACTTTGTCAGCTCTTTTTAAACAAGAGTGTTGAGCTATGTACGAAGCATTATCATTTGAAAGCGACTGATATTGATGTTGTAGACGAGTTTCATGCAGAGGGCGCAACACTTGCCATTTCGACTTCACATCCACACGCTGTAGAGTGTCTACTTATGGTAGGTACGGTTTTCCAATTGCTTTCGGACGTTTTATATAAGCGTTACCGTGAAGATAAACGCTTTGCGCTACAAACTCGCAGTGCCGTGTGTCATGCCGTAGAAGCAATGCAAATTGATGCCAAAGAAGCTGCTCAACGTTTAGCGCAACATCTTCATGCGAAGGAATCTGCACTCTACCTTGATAATGAACAGCTTAAAGCAATTCAAGACAGCTATCAGCTTGTTGCAATGCCTAACCCAAGTAATGTCATGACTCGTCATGCATTTATGATCAATGGTATGAATGCTGAATGTGCAGAGCTTGCACAAAATATTCGAACTGAAATTTTGATGGGTAAAAAATCAATTCCTCAAAATGACAGCCCGAGTAGTGCAGCATCTTAAAAATTTATTGTGCGCATTTAAACCTAGCCATTCGGCTAGGTTTTTTTATCTAAATTTATGGTATTTATTTTAAATAATTTTATTTCTTTATGATTTATTTATCTAAATAAAACCGGACCTATGATGTTGAGTCGTAAATTTGGATAAATCAGAATCATAGGCAAAATTCTATAAACAGCGTAAACTATGCGAAATTTATTCAATAGAAATTGTCTTACGACAAAAAAAGGTGAAAGCGAATGCCGCTGAGTCGTGTTGAAGAACTTGTCGCCGATATTCGTGCAGGCAAAATGGTCATCTTAATGGATGACGAAGACCGTGAAAATGAAGGTGACCTTGTCATCGCAGCAACGCATGTACGCCCTGAAGATATTAACTTCATGATTACACATGCACGCGGTTTAGTTTGCTTAACTTTAAGCCGTGAACGTTGTAAACAATTAAACCTCCCGCTGATGGTTGACCAGAACGGTGCCCAGCATGGTACTAACTTTACGTTATCTATCGAAGCAGCTGAAGGTATTACCACAGGTATTTCGGCAGCAGAACGTGCTCACACGATTCAAGCTGCTGTGGCAGCACATGCCAAACCAACCGATATTGTACAACCGGGCCATATTTTCCCACTCATGGCACAGCCAGGTGGTGTATTACACCGTGCAGGTCATACCGAAGCAGGTTGTGATTTAGCACGACTGGCAGGTCTTGAGCCTGCATCTGTCATTTGTGAAATCATCAAAGAAGATGGCACAATGGCACGCCGCGCAGATTTAGAAATTTTTGCTGAGAAGCATGGCCTAAAAATTGGTACAATTGCCGACCTAATCCACTACCGTATGACCAATGAGCAAACTGTAGAACGTTTGGATCAAAGAACGATTCAAACAGAATATGGTTCATTTGAGCTCTATCGCTATCGTGAGATAGGTAACCCTGACATTCACTTGGCTTTAGTTAAAGGTGAGCCAAAAGAAGGTGTTACAACGGTACGTGTACATGGTTTTAGTCCTGTTCGCGATTTGCTTAAGCTAAATAAAGCTGACGGTGAACCGGCTTGGAATCTAGACCGTGCGCTACAAACGATTGCAGCAAGTGACCGCGGCGTTTTAGTCTGGATCGGACAAGATCATTTGCAAGACTTGGGACCAGCGTTGGATGATTTAACTAAGCCAAAACCGGTGAAATCCAATGCAGCACTTTCACATCAATATCAAACCATTGGTGTTGGTGCTCAAATTTTGCGTGATTTAGGTGTTGAAAAAATGAAGCTTCTGAGCTCACCATTGCGTTTCAATGCCTTATCTGGCTTTAATTTAGAAGTAGTGGAATATGTCACTGCTGATCAAATCACAACGAAATAATCGAGGTTGCTATGGCAATTCGCCGTATTGAAGGTTTATTACATCTCGCAAGCGAAGGACGTTATGCGATTTTAGTGGGTCGTTTCAACAGTTTTGTTGTTGAACACTTATTAGAAGGCGCGATCGACACGTTAAAACGTCATGGCGTAAATGAAGATAACATTACTGTTATTCACGCTCCTGGCGCATGGGAACTACCGATCGTTGCTAAAAAATTAGCTACATCAAACCAGTTTGATGCCATTATTGCACTCGGTGCAGTCATTCGTGGTAGCACACCTCACTTTGACTTTGTTGCTGGTGAATGTGCGAAAGGTTTAGGTGTAGTTGCGTTAGAAAGCAGCTTGCCTGTTATCAATGGTGTATTAACTACTGACAGCATCGAGCAAGCAATCGAACGCTCAGGTACAAAAGCAGGAAACAAAGGTAGCGAAGCTGCTTTAACTGCAATTGAAATGGTTAATTTATTAAAGGCAATTTAAAGCATGTCTCAAACACTGCAAGCCGCTTATGCAGCAAAACGTAAAGCACGTCGTTTTGCTGTACAAGGTATTTATGAGTGGCAAATGAGTCACAACCCTGTACATGAAATTGAAGCGCGTACACGTGCTGAAAATGCAATGCACAAGGTAGACTTGAACTATTATCACGAACTACTTACTCAAGTTATCGCTCAGCACGAAGACCTTGATGCGTTACTTATTCCGGTACTTGACCGTGAAATTGACGCGCTAGATGGTGTAGAGCTCGCAACCTTGCGTTTAGGTGCTTACGAGTTACGTGATCATCTAGAAATTCCATATCGTGTGGTACTTGATGAAGCAATCGAACTTGCGAAGCATTTTGGCGGAGCAGACAGTCATAAATACATCAATGGTGTATTAGACCGTTTAAGTTCGACACTGCGTAGCGCAGAAAAACAACAAGCAAAATAATAGGCTTGATGTTCTATGGCTGAGTTCTCAATTATTGATCAATACTTTAATCGTCAGTCACATCCTGACGTTGCGCTTGGTATTGGTGATGACTCAGCCTTAATTACTCCCCCTCCAAATCAACAACTGGTGATCTGTGCCGATACACTTGTTGCTGGACGTCACTTCCCTCTTGAAACCTCGCCCCATGCGATTGGCTGGAAAAGTGTTGCCGTAAATCTGTCTGATATTGCTGCAATGGGTGCCAAACCACATAGTATTTTACTTGCGATCAGCTTGCCTCAAGTTGACCATGAGTGGCTTGAAGGATTTAGTCAGGGAATCTATGACTGTTGTAATCAATTTGGAGTTGCCTTAATTGGCGGAGATACCACTCAAGGTCCGCACCTTACCATTACCGTCACAGCCATGGGCTGGATTGAAACAGGAAAAGCTGTATTACGTTCAGGCGCTAAGGTCGGTGATTATGTTTGTGTAAGTGGGCAGATTGGTGATGCTGCTTATGGGCTTCAGCATTTAGGACATTCCCTACAACAAAGACTGGACTATCCGACGCCACGTTGTAAGCTTGGAGAAGAGCTAAAAGGGCTCGCCTCTAGCATGATCGATGTGTCAGATGGTTTAGCTCAAGATTTAGGACATATTTTAAAAGCATCCACGGTTGGAGCACGACTCATCCTGGAAAAATTACCTGTTGATCCTGTACTGCAACAACTAGAAGAACAACAACGTTGGCAATATGCATTGGCAGGTGGTGATGACTACGAATTATGTTTTACAATAACACCGCAAAATTATGAAAAACTTTTGCAAAAACAACTAGACGTTAAGATTACAATGATTGGACAGATCGTTGAGCAAACAAAACTAACTTTTGAGCATTTGGGTTCAGATTACCCATTGCAAATTCATGGATACCAACACTTTGCATAAACCGCCGATTCATTTTAAAGACATGTCTTGGTTCAACCGCTGCATCGTTTTCTGTGGGGTTGGTTTTGGATCTGGTCTTGCTCCTAAAGCACCTGGTACTTTTGGCTCTGCTTTTGCCTTACTTTTTGTTCCCATCTGGTTATCTCTCGGATTTACTTTAAGTTTAATCGCTATTCTCATCATGTCAGTGGTGGGTATTTATATTTGCGGTCAAACTGCAAAAGTAATCAACGTACACGATGATGGTCGAATTGTGTGGGATGAATTTGCAGGTCAATCTATTACCTTTATTCCCCTGCTCTATTTACAACAAATAAATTGGATTTGGGTAATTACAGGATTTATATTATTTCGAATTTTCGATGTTTGGAAACCTTGGCCTATACGCGTCATTGATCGCCAAGTACACGGTGGTTTTGGTATTATGCTTGACGATATTATTGCCGGTGTATGGGCTGCTCTTTGTACACTAATTATTATCCATTTGAGTTAAATCATTCGAGTTATTCATGTCAACTACTGTCATTATTCTTGCTGCAGGCAAAGGAACGCGAATGCGTTCTCAGCTCCCTAAAGTACTACAACCTTTAGCTGGTCGCCCGCTACTAGGACATGTTATTAAAACAGCAAAACAACTATTAGCAGAAAACATCATTACCATTTATGGACATGGTGGCGATCACGTAAAAAAGACATTCGCACAAGAAAATATTCAGTGGGTTGAACAAGCAGAACAGTTAGGGACCGGTCATGCTGTACAGATGACTTTACCGGTACTTCCTAAAGACGGCATTTCATTAATTTTATACGGTGATGTTCCTTTAGTCCGTCAAACAACACTTGAACAACTGATTGAAGCATCAAATAAAACCGGTATTGGCATGATTACTTTACATGTCGATAACCCAACAGGTTATGGCCGTATTGTCCGCCAAGACGGTAAAATCCAAGCGATTGTTGAACATAAAGACGCAACCGAAGCTCAGCGTCAAATTCAAGAAATCAACACAGGTATTTACTGTGTCAGCAATGCAAAACTGCATGAGTGGTTGCCTAAGCTTTCAAATGAAAATGCACAAGGCGAATACTATTTAACTGATATCGTTGCGATGGCTGTTGCTGATGGTTTAGAAATCGCCTCAATTCAACCAGAGCTCGCATTTGAAGTTGAAGGTGTAAATGACCGCCTGCAACTTGCAGCACTTGAGCGTGAATTTCAGAAGCAACAAGCAAAAGAACTTATGCAGCAAGGCGTAACTTTTGCTGATCCTGCACGTTTTGATTTACGTGGTACAGTAAAAGTTGGTCATGATGTCCGTATTGATGTGAATGTCATTATTGAAGGCGACTGTGAACTCGGTGACTTTGTCGAAATCGGTGCTGGCTGTATCTTAAAAAATACAACCATTGCAGCGGGCACTAAAGTCCAAGCATACAGCGTTTTTGATGGAGCAGTTGTTGGGGAAAATACCCAAATTGGTCCTTTCGCACGCTTACGTCCAGGTGCTAAATTGGCAAACGAAGTACATATCGGCAACTTTGTTGAAGT
This sequence comes from Acinetobacter sp. BD54, assembly GCF_044778325.1. Lineage (NCBI taxonomy): Bacteria > Pseudomonadati > Pseudomonadota > Gammaproteobacteria > Moraxellales > Moraxellaceae > Acinetobacter > Acinetobacter sp. BD54. The sequence goes on from NZ_JANJEP010000003.1 coordinate 381,648, forward strand.
CAAAAATACAACGATCGGTCTAGGCAGTAAAGCTAACCATTTCACCTATTTAGGTGATGCCGAGATCGGCGCTGAATCAAATATTGGGGCAGGTACAATCACCTGCAATTATGATGGTGCAAATAAACACAAAACCACTATTGGCGATGCAGTTTTTATCGGTTCTAATAGCTCGCTGGTTGCGCCTGTGACTATTGGTAATGGAGCAACAGTCGGTGCGGGTTCTGTGATTACGAAAGATGTGGCTGAACAAAGTCTCTCCTTTGAGCGTGCTCAACAAATTTCTAAAGCAAATTATCAACGTCCCCAAAAGCTTAAAAAATAAGAGGATTGAAGTATGTGTGGTATCGTCGGAGGCGTTGCAGAACGTTGTGTAACCGAGATTTTAATTGAAGGTTTAAAACGTCTTGAATATCGTGGTTATGATTCGGCTGGTGTTGCTTTACTGAACAAGCAACAGATTTTACGTGAACGTCGTGTTGGTAAGGTAATCAATCTTGAAGATGCCGTTGCTGATCAACAACTCACGGGGACAATCGGTATTGCTCATACCCGTTGGGCAACACATGGTAAACCAACCGAAAATAATGCTCACCCGCACATGTCAGGCAAGGTAGCAGTCGTCCACAACGGTATTATCGAGAACTATCAAGAGCTTAAAGATGACCTTCAAGCTTTAGGATATGTATTTACTTCTCAAACAGATACTGAAGTGGTAGCCCATTTAGTTGCAGAAGCTCTAAAAAATACTGATAGTTTACTTGAAGCAGTAGAATCTGTAGTTCCTCAGCTTAAAGGTGCCTATGCGTTAGGTATTATTCACAGCGATTACCCAGATGAACTCATTACTGTACGTGAAGGTTCACCACTTGTAATTGGTGTGGGTATTGGCGAAAACTTTATCAGTTCAGACCAATTGGCTCTTTTACCAGTAACAAACCGTTTTATTTACTTAGAGGAAGGCGATATTGCCCGTCTTACTCGTACTTCAATTGAAGTATTTGTAAAAGGTGAACGTGTTGAACGTCCAGTTAAAGAACTTGATGCAACTGTAAGCAGTGCTTCAAAAGGTGAATATAAACACTACATGCTCAAAGAAATTTATGAGCAGCCTGAAGCAATCAAACAAACAATTTCTCAAGCACTTGATGGCAACAATTTACGTGATGATTTCTTGAAAGATGCTGATGCAGATTTCAGTAAACTTCAAAGTGTTCAAATTATTGCGTGTGGTACAAGTTATCACTCAGGAATGATCGCTAAATATTGGTTTGAACAGCTAATTGGTGTGCCATGCCAAGTTGAGATTGCGAGTGAATTCCGTTATCGCTCACCAGTGATTGTGGAAAATACACTTTACATCTGTATTTCACAATCAGGTGAAACAGCAGATACCTTAGCTGCACTACGTGAAACTCAAAAACGTGCTAAAGCAAATAATATCGATATTCAGACTTTAACGATCTGTAACGTCGCAACTTCTTCAATGGTACGTGAAACTGATCACCACTTATTGACGCTTGCAGGCCCAGAGATTGGTGTTGCATCAACAAAAGCGTTCACGACTCAGCTCGCTGCATTAATGTTGTTAATCTTGAAAATTGGTCAAGTGAAACAGCGTATTAGCAATGTGATGATTGAAGAGCTTGCTCGTGAATTGTGGCACAGCCCGAAAGTCATTCTTGATACGCTTAAGCAAGATGCTGAAATTTTACGTTTATCAGAATTGTTCGTTGAAAAACAACACTGTTTATTCTTAGGCCGTGGCACACACTATCCAATCGCTTTGGAGGGTGCATTAAAGCTTAAAGAAATTTCATATATTCACGCAGAAGGTTATGCGGCTGGTGAGTTAAAACATGGCCCATTGGCACTTGTTGATACTGAAATGCCAATCGTGATTCTTGCGCCAAATGACGAAATGCTTGATAAGCTTAAGTCGAATATGGAAGAAGTTCAGGCGCGTGGCGGTGAGTTATTCGTTTTTGCTGATGAAAATAGCGGTGTAGTCGAAAAAGATCGTCAACACGTTGTACAAATTCCAGCAGTAAACGAATGGCTTGCACCAATCATTTATAGCGTACCAGTTCAGTTGTTGTCTTATCACGTTGCTGTATTACGTGGTACAGACGTTGACCAGCCACGTAACTTGGCGAAGTCAGTAACTGTAGAGTAATTCAAAAAAGATCATTATTAAGACATCACCTGCTTTAATAACTGATTGATTAAGCCCGATATGCATTAATTGCCTATTGGGCTTTTTATAGCTCTACAGCTTTTACAGACAATTTCTCAGATAACAAAGAAAAAGTAACATCCGCAACTTCCAACGGGTCTGAACTGGTCCAAATAATATGATTTCCCTCATTTGGACTTTCAGAACTTAAATGATATTGATTGAGCTGCCGTATTAATTGCGCTGTTACAGCTTCTGAAGGCTCAATAATTTGAATATCACAACCTACAATTTCCTGAATCGTGTCTGAAACAAATGGATAGTGTGTGCATCCCAAAATAATCGTATCGACTTTTTGTTCGACCAACGGCGCCAAAATATTTTTTAAATAATCTTTAACTTCCGCGGTATGTGCTTTGCCCGTTTCAATTTTTTCGGCTAAGCCAATACACGGCACTAAAGACACTTTAATATCTTGCGCATACGTTTCAATTAAACTCTTTAAGTTTTTGCCCTTCACCGTGGTAGCAGTTGCCAAAACCGCAATATGCTTGCTCACAGTCATTGCCACCGCGGGTTTTACCGCTGGTTCAATCGCAATAAGTGGCACATTAATTTGCGCTCTAATCGTTTCAACCGCAACAGCCGTCATGGTATTACAAGCAAGCACGATCGCTTTGCATTTGCCCTGAGCAACTAGGTTTGAAATTAAATGCGTGGTCCTTGAAACAATCCAGTCGCTTTCTCTGTCTCCATAAGGGACATATTTCGAGTCGGCGAAATAGATAATATCTTCATTCGGTAGCGCCTCCCGAATATGCTTAAAGAGAGACAACCCACCTAAACCAGAATCAATCATTCCAATCGGGTTGTTATTGTTATTCATTGTTTGTCCTGTATTTCATATATTTAGAAAAATTCTTTCATGGTTGCCAAGTCATTGAGCACGACTTTGGGCTGAATGGTTTTTAATTTTTCAGCCGATGTATAACCCCAACCTACCGCAGCAAAATCAATGCCTGCTTTATGTGCAGCTTCGCCATCAGTCGTTTGGTCTCCGACATAAATGGCCTGCTCTTTATTTAAATTCAAAATATTGAGAACACGCTTAATTCGTTTAGCTTTGCCAAATATAGACGAGCCACCATCAATATGGCTAAAAAGTTCACATAGTTCTTTACCCAGTACATTTTGACAGTTTTCTTTAGAGTTTGAAGTAATAATTGCGAGCGTATAACCCCGCTTATGCAGTTCAATTAAGTGGTCCCGCATACCCTCAAACAAATGAATTTCTTCATCTCTTTCTTTCATTAACCGAATAAAGTCTTTCGCAATCCAAGGCAGTTTCCACCGAGAAACGTTCATCTCTTTCATAATTTCTCTAGGCGTAAGTTGTTTGTAGTAATCGACTTCGTGAAGGCTTACCGATTTAAACTTATACTTTGCGGAAAGTTGATTTAAAACGCTTAGAAAAAAATGAAAGGAGTCGGCTAAGGTGCCATCTAAATCAAAAATAATAGCCTGATATTCTTTTAGGTTTTTTTCCATTTCTAGTTTCGAAAATATATTTTTTATTATTATATTCTGTTTTCTATCGGTTTTTAAATCAGGCCCAACGAGGACCTGACCTAAATTTCGATTTTTGTTTTAAGCTGCCGCTTTTTGTTCCTTTATCCAATTTTTAATACGGGCATCGAGTATATTTAAAGGCAAGGTTCCTGCATTTAAAACCATGTCATGGAATGCTTTGATATCAAAACGGTCTCCAAGCTCATGTTTCGCGAGTTCCCGTAGCTCTAAAATTTTGAGTTGGCCCATCTTATATGCTAATGCTTGGGCAGGAATAGCGATATAGCGATCCGTCTCTGCCTGAATATCAGGTTCATCTAAAGCAGAGTGTTCACGCATAAAATCAATCATTTGCTGACGCGTCCACTTTTTATAATGCACGCCAGTGTCCACCACTAAGCGACAAGCGCGGAACAATTCACTCGAGAGTCTTCCATAGTCTGAAAGCGGGTCTTTATAGAAACCAACGTCCTTGCCCAGTTGCTCTGTGTAAAGTGCCCATCCTTCAATATAAGCGGTATGGTTAGGTTGCTTTCGGAACATCGGCAAATTTGGCAGGTTTTGGGCAATATCAATCTGCATATGGTGGCCGGGAATTGCCTCATGGTAAGCGGTTGCTTCCATTGATATTTTGGAACGTTCAGAGAAGTCGCCAGTATTTACATATACCTGTCCCGGCCGTGAACCATCAGGCGTTCCTTGATGATACTCCGCACCTGCCGCTTCTTTTTCGCGATATTGCTCTACAGGCAAAACTTCGACTTTATTTTTGGGTAACAAACCAAAGAGCTTTGGCAACTCTGGTTGCATTTGGGCAATATATCCTCGATAAATCTCTAAAATTTCTTCACGAGATTTTGGGAAAACAGCTGGATTTGTTTTTAGAGATTGTTGGAAACTTTTTAAGTCATTGAAACCTTGTGCTTTGGCAATTTTCAGTATTTCCGCTTCTATACGAGCAACTTCTTTTAACCCGAGCTGATGAATGTTTTCAGGGCTTTCCGAGGTTGTCGTATTATTTTCTACATAAAAGCGATAGAGCTCGTCACCGTTTGGCAAGCTCCATATACCCTCGTGTTGTCGTCCATGGGGTAAGTAATCTTTCTGAATAAACGTCCCGAGTTTTTGATAAGCAGGCCGAACATTCTGATCTATGGCCTGTAGTATTTCACGGCTTAAACGCTCTTGTTCTGCTTTCGAAATATTTTTTGGAAATTGCTTTAATGGAGAAGCAAAAACACTGTCCTTTCCTGCGGGAGCTGCAATGATATTAATCTGCTTTGCCACCTTTTCAATTAAATATTTGGGTGGCATCAAGCCATCTTTTTGTCCTTGTTTCGCTAACTGAATACCTTGATCAAGAATAAGAGGAATTTGTTTTAAACGAGAAATATAGTCTTGATATTGCTTAGTATTATCAAATGGAATCGAACTAATAAATCCCGGAAATTGTAAATGTAGCCCCCACATTTGATTAAAAGGCATCTCATACAATTTCAAATCATAATTTTTAAGTGTTTCTTTCAACTGATAAATCATTAAATCTTTATTTAATTGGTCAGTTGCTGAAAACCCTGTGCTATCAATTGCTTCAAAACGTTTTAAAAAATTTTGCGTACTTTTTTTATCTTTCTCGATCTGAGTTTTTGAAAACTCGGTCCATCGATCGTTATAGCGTAAATCTCCTAAAACGGTTGCAGTTTCAGGACTATTTTTCAAAGTATATTCCCACTGTTCTTGTAAAAGTTGGTTTAAAGCTTTCACCCGAATAGAGACATCACTCTTTTGTTTAGATTGTGATTTTTCGATGGTATTTGTATTTATTTCAGGGGTTGCAGCATTAGAAGAATGAGACATCCAAAATAAAACACTGATACAAGCAAAATGTAAGGCTCTGTTTTTCATTTAATTATCCAAATATATTTAACAAAGGTTAAAATAAAGACAAAACAAATTACGTGCCAAGCAGCATATAAAATAGTGTAAAAATCGAGTATTTTTTAACTCAATGATTTTATAAATTAATTTTCTTTTTAATTAAATTATTTATAGTTGCTATCTATATTCCGTATCTGACTTTAATTTACCAGATAGTCAAAAAAAGCGCACATGAGCGATCTCAGTGCACTTTTTCATTTCTACATTAAAAATTGTTTCTCAAGAAAATAAATATTGATAAACAATGTACGCAGCCAGTTTTGCTGTTCGATTGTCCAAATCAAATTTTGGATTGCACTCAGCAATATCTAGAAGTTTGATTTTTCCAGTCTCTTGAATATGCTTAAAAATCGCTTCAAAAGTCGCTAAATCAATTCCTTTGACAGCTGGCGCACTGACCCCCGGTGCAACCGCAGCCGCGAAGACATCTAGATCAATCGTAACGTACAAGCAGTCTACTTTTTCAATAAAAGCATCAACCGCTGCAAGCACGTTGTTTAGGTTAAAAATATTAACCTCATGATCACGTAAATATGAACAATTCAGCGCATCGGCAGTATCAAATAAAATTTTAGTATTGGCATGGTTGGCGACCCCAATACATAAATAATTAAATTGTTTTTGATGCTGTTCTGAAAGACGAGCTGCCTGTAAAAAAGGTGTTCCAGAGGTGGCATGCTCTGCTTCACGTAAATCAAAATGGGCATCGAAATTAATAATGCCGATTTTTTTATCTGGCGCGTGGGCTTGTACATATTGGAACAGACCGCTAAAGCTGCCAAATGCAACTTCATGTCCACCGCCCAATACAACAGGTTTTAAGCCATGTTCTAGGCTATTGGCGACTTGTTCAGCTAATTCGCTTTGTGCTTGCTCTAAATTGCCATATTCACAGGTCACCGTCCCCAAATCGACAATACTGACTGGACGATGAATCGGTAAGTTAGCAAGTTGGGTACGAATCGCATCTGGTGCGTCGGCAGCACCAACTCGACCTTTATTACGTTTCACGCCTTCATCAGAGCTAAAACCAATCAGGGCAAATTCAGCATGTTGGGTGGTGTTCACTATATGGTGAATACGTTGATGTGCCTCACCCTCGCCATCATGTCGGCCTTGCCATTTAAATGTGTGATTCATGTGACACCGTTTAAAAAATAACTTCTTGTCCATGCTGAACGACTCGCTTAGGCAAATCTCCGCCCAGCCAGTAAACAATTTCAGATGGATGCTCAATATCCCAAGCCACAAAGTCAGCGACTTTACCCTGCTCCAAACTGCCGTGTGTTTGCTCTAAACCGAGCGCTTGTGCAGCATGAATGGTGACACCGGCTAATGCTTGCTCAGGTGTCAGACGGAATAACGTACTGCCCATATTCAGCATTAAACGTAAAGAAAGTGCTGGAGATGTGCCGGGGTTTAAATCGCTCGATAGCGCAATACGCACGCCATGCTTAATAAGACTTTCAATCGGTGGGTATTGTGTTTCACGCAATAAATAAAAGGCACCCGGTAGTAACACAGCAACCGTACCCGACTCTGCCATGGCTTTGACATCATCTTCGGTCATGTACTCTAAATGGTCAGCCGACAAAGCATGATAACGTGCTGCTAAGCTTGAGCCACCTAGCGATGAAAGCTGTTCAGCATGAAGTTTAACGGGTAGCCCCAATGATTGTGCCGTTTTAAAAACACGTTCAACCTGAGCTGGCGAAAATGCTAAATGCTCGCAGAAAGCATCAACAGCATCGACTAAACCTTCAGCATGCAGTTTAGGCAGCATTTCTGTACAGATATGCTCGATATAAGCATCGCTTTGGTCTTTGTACTCTGGCGGTAAAGCATGTGCAGCTAAACACGTACTTTTTACCGTCATTGGTAAAGCTTCACCAATTTGACGGATCACACGCAGCATCTTGCGCTCGTTTTCGTAGTTGAGTCCGTAGCCAGACTTAATTTCAATGGTGGTTACACCGTCTTGTTGCATGCAGCGAATACGCTTAAGGGCTGATTTCAGTAATTGTTCTTCACTGGCTTCTCGGGTTGCGCGTACTGTACTGGCAATACCGCCACCACTTGCAGCAATTTCAGCATAACTCATGCCCTGTAGGCGCTTTTCAAACTCAACACTACGGTTACCACCAAATACGCTATGCGTATGACAGTCGATGAACCCCGGGGTTACCCAAGCGCCATTTAAGTCAACTGTTTCGGAATAAGTGTCGGCAGGAAGTTGTTGTTGTTTTCCAATCCAGTGGATGAGACGCCCTTCTGTGACAATTGCAGCATCTTCAATGTAGGAATATTGCCCATTTTGCATGGTCGCAATATGGCAGTTTTGCCAAAGTTTTTTCATTAGCCTATCCTCGAAACTGCCCAACAGTAAAACTATTGGGCAGCTGATTTGTTAGCTTTCCATTTCTATGTTTTGCTGGACAGGCTCACTTTCCTTTCCCAAGCTTTGCTCTGGTTTTACCCAAATACGATAAGCAATAGTTAAGAGAGCAAGCCAGGTGATTCCTACATAAATTGCAGGACGCGAATCTGGGAAGTAGCCCATCATCACTAAAATGAACACCATAAAACCGATTGCAAAAGCAGGGGCATATGGCCAACCCCAGACAGGGAAATCAAGTGCCTTAATTTCAGCAGTAGATAATTTACGGCGCATAGCCACTTGCGAAAGCAAGATCATGAGCCATACCCAAACAGTTGCAAACGTTGCAATTGATGCAATGATGACAAACACATTTTCAGGAATCAGGTAGTTCAGCACCACACCAATTAACAGCACGCCAGCCATAACCACAACAGTCATCCAAGGCACACCATTACGCGATAATTTTTGGAAAATTCGAGGTGCTTGACCACGATTTGCCATACCGTACAACATACGGCCTGCACCAAACACATCACTGTTAATTGCCGAAATTGCAGCAGTTACCACCACAATATTTAAAATATTTGCAGCAGATTTAATGCCTAAGTTTTCAAAAATTTGTACAAACGGACTACCTTGGCTACCAATCTGGTTCCATGGGAAAATCGACATGAGTACAAATATAGTCAGTACATAGAAAAGTAAAATACGTACCGGAACAGCATTAATTGCTTTAGGTAAAGTAGTTTTCGGGTCTTGTGATTCACCTGCTGTAATACCAATAATTTCGATACCACCGAAAGCAAATACCACTACAGATAAACATGCAACCAAGCCTGCAATGCCATGTGGCATAAAGCCTTCATAGATCCATAAGTTTTGAATCCCTGGCACTACACTGCTATGGTCAGCATGGAAGCCATAGAACATCAAACCTAAGCCACCTAAAATCATGGCAACAATGGCACTCACCTTGACAATTGAGAGCCAAAATTCGAGTTCACCAAAGACTTTCACATGAATGAGGTTAATCGCGCCCAAGAACATGATGAGAGACAAAATCCAGATCCACCGTGGGACATCGGGATACCAGAACCCCATATAAATACCAAACGCAGTGACATCGGCAATTGCAACAATCACCATCTCAAAAACATAAGTCCAGCCCGTCGTAAAGCCGGCCAAAGGACCAATGTACTGAGAAGCATAGTGGCTAAATGAGCCAGAGACAGGGTTATGGACTGCCATTTCACCCAGTGCGCGCATCACAATATAAATTGCAATCCCTGCAACGATGTACGCAAGTAATACTGAAGGCCCTGCCATTTTAATAGCAGTTGCCGAACCATAGAAAAGCCCAGTTCCAATTGCTGAGCCCAATGCCAAGAAACGAATGTGGCGGGTGTTTAAGCCCCGCTGTAGTGTGGAGTTTTGTGACATTATAATCTCCAATCCTTGAGGAAATTTAGTTGGATTCGGCCACTCCATGTGACCGTTTTATCAATCACACTTCAGATAAACTAGGGAGTAGTTTTGGAATGAGTAACTCGTTTAGGCAACCACTCGCAAGCAATTCACTAGCCTGTTCGATATCAGGAGCAAAGAAACGGTCTTCACTGTAGTAAGGAACTTGGTCGCGCAAGATTTTACGAGCTTGTTCAAGTTTAGGCGAGCTTTTTAAACCTTCACGGAAGTCTAGACCCTGACAAGCGCCTAACCATTCAACAGCTAAAATGCCGCGGACGTTATCAGCCATATACCAAAGACGTTTACCAGCATTTGGAGCCATCGATACATGGTCTTCTTGGTTGGCTGAAGTCGGTAAGCTATCCACACTTGCAGGATGTGCAAGCGCTTTGTTGTCACTTGCAAGAGCAGCAGCTGTCACTTGAGCAATCATAAAGCCTGAGTTAACACCACCATTTGCCACCAAGAACGGTGGAAGCTGTGACATATGACGGTCCATCATCATTGAAATACGACGTTCAGACAGTGAACCAATTTCTGCAATTGCCAATGCTAAATTGTCGGCCGCCATTGCAACAGGTTCTGCATGGAAGTTACCACCAGAAATCACGTCACCTTGTTCAGCAAATACAAGCGGGTTATCAGATACGGCATTTGCTTCAATTTCTAATACTTCAGCAGCCTGACGGATTTGAGTTAAACATGCACCCATCACCTGTGGTTGGCAACGTAAAGAATATGGGTCTTGAACTTTGCCACATTCTTCATGTGAACGAGAGATTTCACTCGAATCAGTCAATAAATCGCGATAAGCCGCAGCTACATCAATTTGACCACGTTGGCCGCGTACTTCGTGAATACGCGCATCGAAAGGTGCACGTGAACCAAGCATTGCTTCAACACTTAAGCCACCACAAATTGTTGCGGCAGCAAATAAATCTTCTGCTTCAAATAAGCCGCGTAAAGCATAAGCCGTCGAAACCTGCGTACCATTTAAAAGTGCCAAACCTTCTTTAGCCGCTAAAGAAATTGGTTCCAAACCTGCAATTTTTAAAGCTTCAACTGCTGGTAACCATTCACCTTTATAACGTGCCTTACTTTCACCAAGTAAAACTAAAGACATGTGTGCAAGTGGTGCCAAGTCGCCAGAAGCCCCTACTGAACCTTTAAGTGGAATGTGTGGGTAAACTTCAGCATTAATTAAGGCCAACAAAGCATCAATGACTTTACGACGAATACCAGAGAAACCACGTGCCAAGCTATTTGCTTTCAATAGAATAATTAAACGAACCATTGCATCATCAAGTGCTTCACCTACACCTGCGGCATGGGAAAGCACCAAAGAACGCTGTAATTTTTCTAAATCTTCAGGCGCAATTTTAGTTGAAGCAAGTAAACCAAAACCTGTATTAATACCGTAAGCTGTACGTCCTTCATTTACAATTTGCTCTACACAAGCCACGCTTGCATTAATTGCAGATGAAGCACTTTCATCTAATTTAACTTTAATTGGGTTGAGGTAAGCTTGACGTAAATCGGCTAAGGTCAGTTTTCCCGGTTGGATCAGTAATTCCATGTTGGCTTCCTAATTTTTTGCACTATATTCTGCTGAGACGGTGCTTTTCACAATTGCAAAAAGCACCGCCAGTTCTTCCATGTATTTTTATTGCGTGATCATTGGCAAGTGTAGGCCTTGCTCTTTGGCACAGTTAATCGCAATTTCATAACCTGCATCGGCATGACGCATAACACCTGTTGCAGGGTCATTGGTTAGTACGCGAGCAATACGTGCAGCAGCTTCATCTGTACCGTCACACACAATCACAACGCCTGAGTGTTGAGAGAAGCCCATACCTACACCACCACCATGATGTAGAGACACCCAAGTTGCGCCGCCTGCTGTATTTAACAATGCATTTAATAAAGGCCAGTCTGATACTGCATCTGATCCGTCTTGCATTGCTTCAGTTTCACGGTTAGGACTTGCAACCGAACCTGAGTCTAAGTGGTCACGACCAATCACGATCGGTGCAGACAATTCACCGCTACGAACCATTTCGTTAAATGCCAAACCAAGTTTTGCACGTAAGCCCAAACCTACCCAGCAAATACGCGCTGGTAAGCCTTGGAAACTAATACGTTCACGAGCCATGTCTAACCAGTGATGTAAATGCTCATCATCAGGAATTAACTCTTTAACTTTGGCATCTGTTTTATAAATATCTTCTGGGTCACCAGAAAGCGCTGCCCAACGGAATGGACCAATACCACGGCAGAACAATGGACGGATGTATGCAGGTACGAAGCCTGGGAAATCAAAAGCGTTTGCTACGCCTTCTTCTTTCGCCATTTGACGGATGTTATTACCATAGTCAAATGTTGGAACACCCATTTTTTGGAAATCAAGCATGGCTTGTACGTGTTTTGCCATCGACTGTTTTGCAGCTTTTACAACAGCTTCCGGTTCTTTTTTCGCGCGTTCACGGTATTCATCCCAAGTCCAGCCTACTGGTAAGTAGCCATTAAGTGGATCGTGTGCACTTGTTTGGTCAGTCACCATGTCTGGACGTACACCACGGCGTACAAGCTCAGGTAAAATTTCAGCAGCATTACCATGAAGTGCGATTGAAATTGCTTTACCTTCTTTTGTATAACGATCAATACGCGCTAAAGCGTCGTCTAAATCAGTTGCTTGTTCGTCTACATAACGGGTACGTAAACGGAAATCGATACTTGCTTGTTGGCATTCGATGTTTAAAGAACACGCACCTGCAAGTGTTGCAGCTAAAGGCTGAGCACCACCCATACCGCCTAAACCAGCAGTAAGAACCCAACGGCCTTTTAAGTCACCGTTGTAGTGTTGGCGACCTGCTTCAACGAAAGTTTCATAAGTACCTTGTACAATACCTTGGCTACCAATGTAGATCCACGAACCCGCTGTCATTTGACCGTACATTGCCAAAGCTTTAGCGTCTAATTCGTTAAAGTGTTCCCAGTTTGCCCAGTGCGGTACAAGGTTTGAGTTTGCAATTAAAACGCGTGGCGCATCTTTATGAGTTTTAAATACACCTACTGGTTTGCCTGATTGAACTAATAAAGTTTCGTCAGTTTCAAGATTTTTTAGCGTATCTACAATTTTGTCGAAACATTCCCAGTTTCGTGCTGCACGGCCAATACCACCGTATACCACCAATTCTTTCGGGTTTTCTGCAACGTCCGGATCAAGGTTATTCATCAACATACGCAATGGGGCTTCAGTTAACCAACTCTTAGCCGTTAATTCAGTGCCGCGTGGTGCACGAATTTCTACATCACGAAATTTTGTTGTCGTTGTTGTCACAGTCGGACTCCTTCCTTTGAGCTTACATCAGCAGAACATCACTTGTTTCTGCATTTGTATAGTAATGTATTAACTTGTATATACATCCATATACTACACAAATATTTTTCGGCGTGAAGAGGCTTGCTCGTATTTTTTTAAAAAAATTGAATAAGCTTATGAATTAAATTAATTTATTTTTATATGTAACATAAAAAAAGCACATATCTTCTAACAAGACATGTGCTTTTTAATCAGTAAACTATATCTTTTTAACGTTGAATTAACTCAATGATATAGCAACTTTTGAGCTGTTTTTTTGGAAAATTGATTGTTGTGACACCAGATTTTTTCTCAATTTTTAGCGTCTCATGAGCAGCAATCTGAACGGAATGCTCATCAACGTTCACTTCCGTTTCACTACCCTGATTAAAAATAAAAATCAGGTCTGCCGAGCTTATAAATGCCTGCTCCGCTGCCTCATTCAACCACTGAAAACGGGCATGAAACTTTGCAGGATCATAAATTAAATTTAAATCCCGAATTGCACCGCCTACCAGTTCACTTTGGACCTGACTTTCACCATAAAAAGCAAAAATATCACCCTGTTTCAGCTTTTTGACAGGAAGGTCATCGACATGCAGTACCATGCCCTGCCCATCGAGTACGCTAATAATGCGTTGCTTATTCGGAAATAACGAAAATGGTCCAGAAGTTGTTACATCTGCCATCGAAATGCGCCACTCAAAGTCGGCTTCACCTTGGCTTCGAGCAATTTCTAAAGTAAAGCCTGCACCATTTTTCCAAAGCATTTTTGTATATTGATCGGCCCTGATCAATTTAATCATGGATTAAATTTCCCTTCGAGATAATAGCGACTGCCCGGATAAATCAATCGTGCACTTGAAATGAGTTGTTTGTTTGACCATGTGCGACGGCGGATGAGTAAACACGGTTCAGCTTTAGTAATCTTTAACCACTTACACTCTTGAGGCGATGCTAAAACGGCCTCAACAATGTGTTCACCTTCTGTCACGGGTGCTTTTGCCATGAGGTAAGCATTTGGGGTAATGGTTTTAAAATCTTGTTCTAAATAATCTGGAATCAGTGCCGCATCAACTAAACGATCTTCGACCTGAACAGGCACATCATTTTCATAATGCACAATAATCGAGTGAAATAATTTTTGCCCTTCGCGAGTCTGCATTAACACGCTTTGCTCTGCATTTGCATAAATTTGTTCTAAGACTAAAACTTCAGCATGGTGCTTATGGTTTCGTGCAATAATCTCATCGGCAATATTGTTAATTTGAAAAAGTGCAGTTCGGCCTTGCCCTTCAGCAACGAAAGAACCAACACCCTGAATTCGAACAAGTAAGCCTTCTGTTGTTAACTCACGTAGCGCACGGTTTACCGTCATACGGCTACAGCCGAGTTGATTAACGAGTTCACTTTCCGAAGGAATTTTTTTATTTACAGCCCAAGAGCCTTCATAAATCTTTTGTGAAATCAGCTGTTTTACGCGCTGATATAAAGGAACTGGACTATCAGCTTCAATCGAAAGCTCAGTATGTTCTTGTTTTGATGTTCTGGGCATAACAAATACTCAAAAAGGCAGCAGGCAAAAAGGTATTTTAGTTGACATGCTATGTATATACAACCACATACAACATGTTAATTTATGAATTAAATATATTTTAAAAAGTTTAAAAAATAAACATAGCTCGACAAGAGCTAATTTAAAGTTTTATGTAGAGAAATTCAAATATATAAAGGCTTTATTAATATTTATTGAATAGTTATTTCTGCTAAGCCAGTGCCCCATCCTAGAAAACAAAAATATCATTTTTTCTGGTTTACGAAATGATGCTTAAAATTTTTATTTAAAATAACTGAACGATAGTATTCTTCTGCCACACAGTATATTAATAAAACTGGAAGCACATCGAATGCGTAATTATAAAATAGATATTCTTCGAGGAATTTCTATCCTTTTGGTTCTTTTACATCATTTTAATATTCCTTATAAACTTAAAGATACATGGTTAGGTTTTGATTTTTTAGGTGAAGCATTTAGCACAGTCATCGCAAGAAATGGAAATTATGGCGTCACCATGTTTTTTGTGATTTCGGGCTTTTTAATTACCCATCACACTTTAAAACGAGACAAACAATTTTCTGCAATTAACCTCAAGCATTTTTATATCCGACGGGCAGCACGTATTTTACCGTGTCTGGTATTACTCATTTTAGGTGTAAGCATACTTGGTTCATTTGACTTAAAACCCTTTATGAACCAAGCACCGAATGGCATTGAGGTCTCTTATCCTTTAACCATATTTGCAGCCTTAACCTTCTGGATGAATATCCTGATTATTAAATTTGGTTGGGTAAACTACGCTTTGGGCGTGTTGTGGTCGCTCTCTGTAGAAGAAGTTTTTTACTTTGTTTTTCCATTATTGTGTCTACTCATCCGTAGTAATAAGGTCTTTATTGCTGTACTTGTTGGAGTGATTTTATATGGGCCTTATTTTAGGTCTCTCCATTTTGGAGAAGAAAGCGGCGCTTATTTATATCATTATTTTTCAAGTTTTGATGGTATAGCGGTGGGCTGTTTAACGGCGATTTTTTCTCATAAATATCAGCCAAATTGGACCTATAAAAAACCTCTTTCATGGTTGATTATTTTGAGTATGACCGCTCTATATTTATATGCGCCCATTAAAGAAGTCAGTACATGGGGTATTAGCTTATTTGCTCTTGCCACAGGTTTACTCATTCTGTGTTTCCAACATCCTTCCGAAACACAAGCACATAGTCTATTTACCAAAGTAATGGTCTGGTTGGGGCAAAGGAGTTATGAAACTTATTTGTTTCATCTGGTTGTGCTGGGCCTTATGAAGGTTGCTTTTATTCCAGCCCAAACCGACTCTAGCATTAAAATTATGCTTTTAATTGGCTATTTGGTTCTGACTTTTATCATTAGCGCAGCAATTGAAACATACTATTCCACCCCGCTTAACAGCTACATTCGAAAGGTTTTTATTAAAGATAAATCATAAAAAAATAAGCCCCTTGAAAATAGGGGCTTTTTTATTAAGCGATCAACATCGTTTCATCATCTTGCTTAAAAGGATTAGACCAGCTCTGCCATGCTTGTGGTCCTAAAGCCATTTCTTCATCGTTTAACAAGCAGCTATCTAAGCGTTGTATTAAAGCTTGCTCATCCATTTGCATACCAATTAAAACCAGCTCCTGACGCGCATCACCTGTGCGGGCATCCCAGTTTTTCTTAATTTCTTCAATACTGGCTAGGTCACTCGGCCAGTCTTCTTCTGCAACGGCTGCCCACCAATAACCAGCTAAACCGTGTCGAGCCATTGCTCCCGCTTGTGACCATGAGTAAGCCAATGTCGGTTCGGCAGCCAACCAGAAAAAGCCTTTGGAACGCACAACTCCCGGCCATTCAGCCTGTACCAAATCATAAAAACGTTCTGGATGGAAAGGTCGGCGGGCACGGTAAACAAAGCTACTAATGCCATACTCTTCAGTTTCAGGTGTATGCTCGCCGCGTAACTCTTTTAACCAACCCGGTGCTTGCGCGGCTTCATCAAAATCAAATAACTGTGTATTTAAAATTTTATCTAAAGCGACCTTTCCAAATTGAGCAATTTCAATTCGGGCACGCGGGTTTAACGTTTTTAAAATGGCGATAAGCTGATCTTGCTGAGCCTGATCAATCAAATCAATTTTATTCAGTACAATCACATCACAAAACTCAATCTGATCGATAAGAAGGTCAACCACAGTTCTCTCATCTTGCTCGCCTAATGATTCGCCGCGTTGTTGTAGGGAGTCAACTGAACTGTAGTCTTTAAGAAAGTTAAACGCATCGACTACCGTAACCATAGTGTCGAGTCGAGCAAACTCATTGAGTGAGTTTCCATCTTCATCTTCAAAAGTAAAAGTTTCTGCCACAGGTAAAGGTTCTGAAATGCCTGTTGACTCAATCACCAATTGGTCAAAGCGTCCTTCATTGGCTAAACGTCTCACCTCAACCAATAAATCTTCTCGTAACGTACAGCAGATACAGCCATTACTCATTTCAACCAGTTTTTCATCTGTTCTTGAAAGCTCTGCCCCACCTTCGCGTACTAATGCCGCATCAATATTTACCTCAGACATATCATTAACAATCACGGCAATACGGCGGCCTTCACGATTATTTAAAATATGGTTGAGTAATGTAGTTTTTCCTGCACCCAAAAAGCCCGATAAAACAGTGACGGGAAGCTTGGCAAATGAGTTGGCGATTGCAGTGTGCATGGCTTGATCTCTTTGAATAATATTTAAACTGATCATGGCTGGCCATTTAAATATGGCCAGATCACAGGCGTAATGTATTTCTAAACCACAATAATGCTATGTTATAACATAACTATTGATCAAGTTTTTATTCCAGTTTTATCTAAGCCAAATCACTTAGTCTTTGAAAAAGTTGCTTTTATAGTCCCTGACAAATTGAGCTTCTATAGTGATGGTCTGGCCCCCATGCTCTAAAACCTTGACTATCAATATGGATTTGTCCTGAAGCATAAACACCCAGTCCCATATTAAACGCTTGGCCTTTAGTCGCCCAGAACTGACAAAGCTTGGTTTTAGTTTGTTGAATATTGAACTGGTCTAAGTCGCTAGGCTGTTCTGGCCCAATCCTAAAATCAAGTGCTGCATTAAAGACATGTCGGGAAGCATCTGCACCACCTGCACAGCGGTTTAAAGCTAAAGCTCGATAGACCGAAGTCACTTCAAAATCGTTAATCACGCCATCATCAACCAATGCTTTTAATATATTGAGCGTCGGAACAATATTGGACCAAATCTCGCGTGGTGGAACTGCGTAAGGCTCAACTCCACATTTTTGCCAGTCTCGGGCTGAACGTAATAACTCGTGGTCTGGAACTAAATCGGCAAGTCCTTTTTGCTTAAGAAATTGCTTATAAGCTTGTACAGACTGTCTGTGATCTGCAGTTGCAATCCAAACGATATAATCTTCAGGCTGTTGTTTGATTTTAACCACAGTTTTAGATGGTTGAGGCAAAGAGGGAGAGCGATGAGTAATCGTCGGCTGGGGTGTTTGAGTACTACAAGCCGCCAGAGATAATACGAGTAAACCTAAATAACGCTTCATAAATATATTCTATCTTCCCTAAACATCTGGAAGCCTTTAATCACTTAATTTCAGAAATGTTATAATATAACAATTATTAAATCCTTTAATTTCTGTTGTAAATTTTAAAAAATAAAAAAGGACGTATTTATACGTCCTCTTTAGCTTCTATCTAAGACCTAATTACATATCGGCTTCTAAAGCATGTACAGGCTGCTCAGCTTTTATTTTACGGCGCTTAAATTGATAAGCCACCATCAAACACAAAATCCATCCTGGAATCATCATAACTGCCACACGCATGTCTGGCGTTAAAGACATCACAACTAAAATTCCAAGCATAAATGCCATGCAAAGATAGTTGCTAAATGGATACATGAAGCTAGGGAATTTAGTCGTTTGACCTTGACGTTGCATGAATTTACGGAATTTTAAATGTGTCCATGAAATCACTACCCAGTTAATCACAATCGCTGCTACGACAAGCATCATGAGTAAACCAAATGCTTTTTCAGGGAAAATATAATTGAGTAAAACACACAATACCGTCACAAATGCAGAGACTAGAACCGCATTGGTTGGAATACCGCGTTTATTAATACGGGCAAGAGCTTTCGGGGCATTACCTTGTTGGGCAAGGCCTAAAAGCATACGGCTGCTGCAATAACTGGTTCCGTTATAGACGGAAACTGCAGCTGTCAAAATAACGAAATTTAATAATGTCGCAACACCTTGGCTATCTAAAGAAGCAAAGACCATCACAAAAGGACTGCCACCTTCTGCCATTTGATTCCATGGAAATAGTGAGAATAAAACAAAAAGTGTCGCAATATAGAAAATCAAAATACGATAGATAATCTGGTTTACAGCTTTAGGTAAAGTTTTGTCTGGATCACGCGCTTCAGCAGCAGTAATACCGAAAAGCTCAATACCACCAAAAGCAAAAATAATCACAGCCATTGCCATAACCAAGCCTTCAATACCAAATGGGAAGAAACCACCCAATGCCCAAAGGTTAGAAATACTGGCCTGAGGCCCTGCTGTGCCGGTTGCAAGTAAATATGAACCGAAACCGATCATGGCTAAAATTGCTAAGATTTTGACAATAGAAAACCAAAATTCCATTTCGCCAAAAAACTTAACATGCAGTAAATTGATACCATTAATGAGAATAAAGAACGTTAGAGCAGATGCCCACGTTGGGATTTGCGGCCACCAATATTGAATATAAAGACCAATTGCACTTAACTCTGCCATACATACCAGTACATTGAGTACCCAGTAATTCCATCCTGACATGAAGCCTGCAAAAGGTCCCCAATATTTGTAAGCGAAGTGGCTAAAAGATCCACTTACAGGTTCTTCTACGACCATTTCACCGAGCTGGCGCATCATTAAAAAAGCAATAAATCCTGCAATCGCATAACCCAAGATTACCGATGGACCTGCCAATTTAATCGATTGTGATATACCAAGAAACAGCCCTGTACCAATCGCTCCACCCAACGCAATCAGCTGGATGTGACGATTACTCAAACCATGTTTCAGGTTTCCTTGCTCTTGTGTTGACATATGATTATTCTCATCCTTGTCACGTAATTTTTTTCCAATAAATTACGTATATCATAAATTGATCGGATTTTCATAGAGATTGATGAAAAAATAATTGCGTTACTTTTCTCACAACCGCGCATGAAAACAGAAAATGCAAGAAATAACAATTATTATGCAATGTGTAATTAAATTATGTATTGCGTAATTTGATGAATTCAGTATTATAAGAACCATGAAGTAATTGGTTGTTCTCGGTCTCTATCAAACTCATAAGTAAAAAGATGATCTAAATAACGGTTAAAACTTATTGAGTAGCTCAGTCCCTAGACCGAACTTTTATTTGTATAAGACACGAGATGAAGACAAGGAAGCGAAAATGGAACAAAAACTAAACTCTTTTATTGAAGTTTCACCTCAATCTGATTTCACTATTCATAATTTGCCTTATGGTATTTTTAGTAGAACAGCCGAAGGCGAGCGTCAGGTCGGTGTAGCTATCGGTGATTGGGTCATTGATCTCGCTGCTCTTGAAAAGCATGGTCTTTTAAAACTTTCAGATCAAGACACCTACTTTAACCAGCCTACACTGAATAAATTTATTGAATCGGGTAAAGCCAATTGGTCTAAAGTTCGTAAAACGCTACAGTCTCTTCTTTCAGTTGATAATTTAACGCTTCAAGAAAATGAACCATTGCGCCAAGAAGTTTTGGTTAAGCAAGACAGTGTTACTTTGCATTTACCACTTCAAGTATCTGGTTATACCGATTTCTATTCTTCTAAAGAACATGCCACCAATGTAGGCTGTATGTTCCGCGACCCTAAAAATGCCTTACTTCCAAACTGGACTGAATTGCCTGTTGGTTACAATGGCCGTGCTAGCTCTGTTGTAGTCAGTGGCACTCAAGTCGTGCGTCCATCTGGACAAATTAAACTTCCAAATGAAGAGCGTCCAGTTTTCTCAGCTACGCGTAAACTCGATTTCGAACTTGAAACAGCATTTGTTATTGGTAAACCAACGGAGCTTGGCCAGCCAATCTCAATTGAAAATGCTTGGGACCATATTTTTGGAATGGTATTACTCAATGACTGGTCAGCGCGCGATATCCAGCAATGGGAATATGTACCTCTAGGTCCTTTCAATTCAAAATCTTTTGCTAGTGCCATCTCACCTTGGGTAGTCACGCTTGAAGCACTTGAGCCATTTAAAGTGGAAGGCCCAAAACAAGAGCCTAAACCTTTAGCGTATCTACAAGAAAATATCGCAAATAGTTACGACATTAATTTGAGTGTTGAAATTCAAAGCCCGAAATCAACACAACCTGATGTGATCTGCCGTACTAATTTTAAATATATGTATTGGTCTATGGCTCAGCAGTTGACTCACCACACCATTGGAGGCTGTAACGTTCAGGTTGGTGATTTAATGGGTTCAGGTACCATTTCAGGTTCTACACCAGATTCGTATGGTAGCTTGCTTGAGTTGACTTGGAACACCACCAAGCCTCTAACACTTGCGAATGGTGAAACTCGTGGTTTCTTGCAAGACGGCGACACACTCATCATGAAAGGCCACTGTGAGAAAAATGGTATTCGCATTGGTTTTGGTGAAGTCCGAAATACGGTACTTCCTGCATTAACTTTTGATTTTGCAGAAACTTCGGAGCCTAATTATGAAGCTGTATAGTTACTTTCGTAGCTCTGCAGCTTACAGAGTACGGATTGGTCTCAACCTTAAAAGTCTCGCTTATGAAACTGTACCCGTTCATTTAGTTAAAAATGAGCAGCAAAGCGAAGACTATTTAAAGTTAAATCGCAGTGCCTTAGTACCAACTTTAGTGGACGGCGATTTAACCCTGTCACAGTCATTAAGTATTTTGGAATATCTGGATGAACAATATCCTGAAACCAAATTACTTCCAAATGATGTGAAAGAAAGAGCCAAAATCCGTGCTTTTGCACAGGCGATTGCCTGTGATATTCACCCGTTAAATAACTTACGCGTGCTGAAATATTTAAAAAATGATTTAAATGTTTCGGACGAACAAAAAAATTACTGGTATCAGCACTGGATTCTTGAAGGCTTTCAAACACTCGAACAGCAACTTCAAGATTCAAATGGACAATTTTGCTTTGGACAACACGCAACCATTGCCGACTGCTGCCTGATTCCACAGGTTTACAACGCGAAACGCTTCAAGATTGATTTGTCGGCGTTTCCAAAAATTGAATCAATTTATCAACATTGTTTGTCTATCCCAGCCTTCTATAACGCGGCGCCAGAACAACAACCAGATTGGGAATAGTAAAAAGGAGTTTCAACATGACATTTGCCATTAAAAAAATACATCACGTTGCATATCGCTGTAAGGATGCGAAAGAAACTGTTGAGTGGTATAAAAAAATGCTCAATATGGACTTTATCTTAGCTTTTGCAGAAGACCATGTACCTTCAACGAAAGCTTTTGACCCGTATATGCATTTATTCCTAGATGCAGGTCAAGGCAACGTTTTAGCATTTTTTGAATTGCCAACCCAACCAGAAATGGGCCGTGATGAAAATACGCCTCAATGGGTGCAACATATTGCCTTTGAAGTTGAAGATTTAAATGCCCTTTTAGCTGCCAAAAAACATTTGGAAGACAACGGTGTTAAAGTATTAGGTATTACTAACCATGGTATCTTCCACTCAATTTATTTCTTTGATCCAAATGGACATCGTTTAGAACTGACTTATAACGATGCACATGCTGAAGAAAAAATTGCAAAAATTACTGAAGAAATGAAAACTGAAATGTTAGAGGAATGGAGCAAAACCAAACGCGCTCCACACCATACTCATTTCTTGCATGAAGAAGAATTAGGCGCGTAATTCTTTCAAAGCAATCGTTTTAAAAGTCGGCATTGATGGGAATAGTTTAAATGAACTGTTCTATATCAATGCCGATTTATATTGTTTAAATCTACTAAACCTCTATCAATTTACGCTATAAATGTAAGATGAAGGTATTTGTAAAAATTGTGGATTATTAAACATGTGAATTTCGCTAATAGAAAAAGGTGATTTCTATTTTTCTATAGGCTCAGGCATGATGTAAAACGCATCAATGCCAATTTATGTTCTGAACAAAACTGTTTAACTGCTGAAGTAAATCGATTAAGGGTATTTAAATGATTGAAGAAAAAATATCTGGGGGGGTTCAATCACTTGAAGTTGGCTTATCCGTACTAAATGCCCTTTTAGAGCACAATCAACCCATTATTCTCAAAGACTTATCTAGTAAGCTTGAGATGCATCCTGCCAAAGTACACCGCTACTTGGTGAGCTTAATTCGCATGGATTACGCCAAACAACTTGAGGATGGCCAATATGCCTTAGGTGATCAAGCATGGCGTTTAGGCTTAAACTGCATTCAGCACAGCGATACTTTACAGTTAGTACAACATTTAATTTACGACTTACAAAGCAAAATTGGCTGTGGTATTCAAATTAGTAAGTGGTCACCCAAAGGCCCTGTCGTGGTTCAATCGATTGAATCTAACCACCCAATTTCGATTGTGACCAAAGTTGGCTCAATTATGCCTTTAGTCAATTCTGCTGCTGGGCGTTTATTTGCTTCTTACCTTCCTGAGCATTTTGTTCGTCCTTTATTAGAAACTGAGTGGCAAAAACATCAGGAACTTGGGCTAAACATTGCGCCACATAACTGGGAAGAATTTTTAGAACTTAAAGAGACGATCCGCCAACAACAAATGTCTGCGGCGAAAGGTGATTTACTTACCGGTATTAACGCAGTAGGCCTGCCAGTATTTAACTCAAACCAAGGGATTGAGTTTTGTATTGTGGC
Source organism: Acinetobacter sp. BD54 (assembly GCF_044778325.1). Classification (NCBI taxonomy): domain Bacteria; kingdom Pseudomonadati; phylum Pseudomonadota; class Gammaproteobacteria; order Moraxellales; family Moraxellaceae; genus Acinetobacter; species Acinetobacter sp. BD54. The sequence continues at coordinate 405,063 of NZ_JANJEP010000003.1, forward strand.
GCTTGATAGCGAGATGTTTTTACCCGTCGATCCACAAAGTAAAATTATTGAAACACTTAAAAATGAGATTAATTCAATTAATCAATATATTAAAAGCCGCTAATCAATAGCCATAAAAAACCAAGAGCATTGCTCTTGGTTTTTTTAGATTAGAGACAAAGCAAAACTTATTTTGCTTCGAGCACACCACGGCGAATCTGGTCACGTTCAATCGATTCAAACAATGCCTTGAAGTTACCTTCACCGAAACCGTCGTCATCTTTACGTTGAATAAATTCAAAGAAGACTGGCCCAATCATATTTTCAGAGAAGATTTGTAATAAAAGCTTCTTCTGGCCATCTTTAGTACTGCCGTCTAATAAAATACCGCGTTGTTTTAACTCTTCAGTTGGTTCACCATGTTCAGGTAAACGCTCTTCAAGCATTTCATAATACGTATTTGGCGGTGGTGTCATAAACTTAAGACCAAGGCCTTTCAATTTATCCCAAGTCGAAATTAAGTCATCACAAATAAACGCGATATGCTGAATACCTTCGCCATTAAAATCAGCTAAGAATTCTGCAATTTGGCCGTTACCCTTGTCTGAGTCTTCATTTAAAGGAATACGAATCATGCCATCTGGTGCAGTTAATGCTTTAGAGGTTAAACCTGTATATTCACCTTTAATGTCGAAATAACGAATTTCCTGGAAGTTAAAAATCTTCTCGTAGAAGTTTGCCCAATACTCCATACGTCCTTTGTAGACGTTATGAGTTAAGTGATCGATTTCTTTTAAGCCTGCACCTTCAGGGTTACGCTGCGCATCATCAAAGAAAACAAAGTCATTTTCATAAATATCGCGGTCAACCAAGAAGATTGGCATACCACCAATACCTTTAATTGCCGGAATGTTAAGCTCCATTGGCCCAACTTTTGAGTACATTGGTTCTGCACCAAGTTCAACCGCCTTTTTAAAAGCTTTTGCTGCATCACGAGTTTTGAATCCCATCGCACAAGCAGATGGACCATGCTCATTAAAAAAGAATGAAGCATAAGATTCTGGCTGATAATTTAGGATAATATTGATATTTCCTTGACGCCATAAGTACGCTTTTTTCGATTTATGCTTGGCTACTTTTGAAAAGCCGATTGTTTCAAAAATTGGATCTAATTCATTTTCTTTTGAAACAAACTCAATAAATGCAAAACCGCATAATTCTAATGGGTTCTCTAAAATATCCATCTAGTTTCCCTCTGGTAATTACCTGATCCGTTTACTTCTCATGCTGATCTGGTCAGCTCCTTTCTCTATAGAATACGCATTTGCTGGGAGTATGTTTGAACCGTCAAAATGCCTTAGCCCAACGCATCCTATGAGAAAAAAACCAATAACTAAAACGAAGATTGAGTGAGCGCAAAGCCGATGATTAATTTCCTTTCTATATGGTGTTTGTTTTCCATACACACTGTCCTTTCTTATCTAAAAGTACGATTGAGATTTTTCAATAAACCTTTAAAAATCGTCTTTTCCTAAAGTTATTCCTAGATTTATGGAGGCCAACATCCTTGTTGGACCTCCAATGGCCATTTACCTTAAAACAGATGCTACTAAAAACAATTAAATTATGCAATACATAATTTAATTATGAATTGTGTAATTTATTAATCAAATTACTCTGTTTGCTTGTGCTTGTTTTAGATTTCATATTTTTAAATCATTGGGTACACTCACATGGCTTTTAAAGTTCTAAGGGCGGAAAAATCATGCTTTTAATCAGTGCCTGTTTAATTGGGGAGCCTGTACGCTACGATGGACGCTCTTGCTTACACACTACACTTAAGCATTTATTTTTAAATAAAAAAGCGCATGCACTTTGTCCGGAGTTATTAGGTGGTTTTACTACTCCAAGGTTACCTGCAGAAATTGTTGGGGGTACGGGGCAAGATGTGCTTGATGGTAAGGCAAAAATCCTAGATTCATCTGGTTTAGATGTGACTGAGCTATATTTAAAAGGCGCCTACCGTACTTTAGACATTGCACGGCAAATACAAGCAACTTGTGTGGTTTTAAAAGAAAACAGTCCGTCTTGTGGTAGTCAAAAAATTTATAACGGTACTTTTCAAGGCGAGAAGATCACGGGTGTTGGGATTACCACAGCACTGTTACAACGCCATGGTTTTGAAGTGATTTCTGAAAATGAGATTGAAGAATGGTTAACAGCACACCCTCTTTAAGGTTGTGTTGATCTACCTAATCAAAAACCTCTTAATTGCTTTCTAAAACGAAAACAGAAGGCACTCAATACACAAGCTACTAAATAGCTTATGGCTGCCATACTCCAGAAACCATAAATTCCCATTGCAGATATAGAGTGACTCCCCCAGTGCAGCCCTTTATAAGCCATCCACCAACCACCGCCCAATCCGAAACATAGCACCACGACTAAAAAAATCAGCATGGGTAAAATCGACACATCCCAACAACGCAGCAAAGAGGTTAGTAACGTCATTAAGCCATCAAGAAAATGAGACATGCAGACAATCAAGAGCAGTGATGCAGCCAAAATCTGTACAGCCAAATCATCTGAATAGAACGTGACAATTAAGCCCCTCTCCACCCATAAACACAAGGATAAACTGCCACTCACTGCCATAATGACCCATATACTTTGTCTGGCAATTTTGTCTGCTTCTTTCATGTTGCCGCTGCCCATAGTTCTTGACACCAAAATGCTATAAGCCGAGGCAATTGATGAAGGAAAAATAAACATGAAACCGCCAGTGCTCGCGACAATTTGATGGGCTGCAGATACCACACTCCCGAAAGGCAAAATCAGAATAGCAACTGAACAAAATGTAACAACGTCCATCAACGCCATGATCGCAGTAGGTATCCCTATTTTTAAAATCATACGCAGACTTTGCCGGCTATCTTCAACTGACTGTTCTGGATGTTCAATAAAGATGTACCTTTTCTCTAGAAAAAACAGGTAATAAACGGTCAACATAAACCACCGTACAATGATAGTGGCTAACAACGCCCCTATCGCCCCGAGTGGCGGAATTGAAAATAAAGCGACACCATAAATCAGAAGATAAGACAAAATAATTTTAAGAATGAAGAAAAGACTATCTGATAATAAAACCTTATACGCATTTTCAGTGACCTGAGACAAAGCTGTAAATAAGCGCATCAATAAATGGGCAGGCAAAATAAATACCAAAGCCCAAATACAGTTTTTAGTAATTGAAACGACATATTCAGATGCACCAAATAATTTTGGTAAATCACGGAACAAGTAAAGCAAGGCAATACTCACCAATGCCGAACCTAACATCAGCCAAACGCCTTGAATAAAAATTTGACGGATACGTGGTATGTCATGGCAACCATAAGCTTCCGAGAGCTTAAGCATCACACCTTGCAGTATCCCCATTCCAATGACATAAACCACTGTATATAAAGATAAGGTCACCGATAAGGCGGCAACATGATCATTGCTAAAATGCCCTACATAAGCAATATCAATCAATCCACTTAAAATTAGAATCAAATTGCTAGAGAGCATGGGAATAAATAATTTAAAAATCTGGTTCATCAAAAAAATGCCTTATTTTTTTCTTTGCAATTTATGTTGATATTTACGTTATTTTTAGTGCATCAATTCGAAGCAAAAGACATACCAGTTTTAAATTCAGCTCAAATAAAAAGTGCTTTAAATAAAAAGACCAAACTATCCGTTTGGCCTTCTTTTCTAATGTATATCGTTTATATAGTTATTCTTGTTTGTGTTTACTTGCCCAATAAGTCGCAAGTGCAGGACCAGAAATATTATGCCAAAGGCTGAAAATAGCACTTGGTACGGCAGTAATCGGGGAAGCCGCAAAATGCACCGCTGCAAGCGCCACGCCCAAGCCTGAGTTTTGCATTCCTACTTCTACCGCAATTGCTTTACTGTCCGCATAAGGCAATTTAAAGAAACGCGCTGCGGCAAAACCTAATAAATATCCAAACCCATTATGCAATATCACTACCGCCAAAATGAGCAAACCCGACTGTAAAATAGCTGCTTTACTGCCACCAATAATGGCTGCCACAATCGCGACAATTGCAATCACTGAAACTAATGGCATGACTTGAATATAGGATTCAACCTGACGTTTAAGCCAAGTTCGCAAAATCAGCCCAATCACAATCGGAAGTAGTACGACTTGCAAAATCGAAATAAACATCGAAGCCGCGTCAATCTTTAGCCATTGGCTGGCGAGTAGATAGAAAATTGCAGGTGTTAACACAGGAGCCAAGAGTGTTGATACCGAGGTACAGGCGACCGATAAAGCCACATTGCCTTTGGCCATATAGGTAATGACATTTGAAGCTGTTCCTCCTGGGCAACAACCTACCAAAATAACGCCGACCGCAATTTCAGGAGGTAAATTAAATAATTTACATAAAATAAATGCCAAGCCCGGCATCACCACAAACTGCGCGACAACCCCAATTAACACGGCTTTAGGGCTTTGTAGTACCCCTTTAAAATCATCAACGGTCATGGTCATTCCCATGCCAAGCATAATAATGCCCAAAATCCATGGAATATAAGCTTTCAGCCAAACAAAAAATTCAGGCTGCCATAGCGCCAGAGCTGCAAAAATAATTACCCATAGGGCAAACGTCTTTTGAACAAACTGAGTAAAACGGAGTAATGCAGACATACTGTTCATCCATACCAAATCGCAATTAAAGTCCAAGCATCAAAAACCAGTATCTCTAGCATTCATTCAACAGATCAGTCGATTGAATACGAACAACACCTTGTTGCTGCATAGTTTGCCACGCTTGTTCTAATGAACCATTAAGATCAATACCTTTGCACGCATCTTCAATTACTAAAGTTTTAAAGCCTTGCTTAACCGCATCTAAAGCAGTCCATGCGACACAAAAGTCTGTGGCAATTCCAACCACATAGACCGTATCAATACCACGTTCTTTTAAATATCCCGTTAAACCTGTCATTGTTGAGTGGTCAGCTTCCATAAAAGCCGAGTAACTATCAATATGAGCATGAAAACCTTTTCGGATAATCAGTTGAGCTGTCGGGATATTTAAATCCGGATGAAATTCGGCATCATAAGTGCCTTGTATACAATGCTTAGGCCAAAGCACCTGTGATCCATAATCCAGTTCAATCGTTTCAAATGGCTGCTTGCCCGGATGGTTGGCTGCAAAAGAAATGTGATTATCCGGATGCCAGTCTTGAGTGAGGACTACATTTTCAAAACAACCTGCCAATTGGTTAATGGTTGGAATAATCGTATCGGCGTCGGCAACTGCTAGGTTTCCACCAGGGGTAAAACCATTTTGCACGTCAACTACGACTAAAGCCGAATTTTGTGGTTGTTTATTCATTTTCATGCCATCTTAAGTCCCATTCGGGAGAAATATGCATTTTATCTTGCCATAAAAAAGACCGTGTTAAGTAGAGGTTGGAAGAATTGCACCATATTCTCATTTTTACTGTCTTTTACTTGAAATGATCAAATTGGCATTCTATGTTTTGCTCAAGTTTACATAGGGTTTATCAGTCAAGCATATTGTTCTTATGCGTCTGATCAGTCATAATTTGCATAATTGTCATTCAACAATCTGTTATTGTTAGAACTGGACAATCAAAATACTGCAACCATCCCACATTTTGTTTTTCTTACCTCAGATTCGGATGGATAAATAGGATATTTTTTAAAATGACTCAGCAAGCACAGACCATTCAAGGCTCAATCGTCGCAATCGTCACTCCCATGTTGAAAGATGGCGGTGTAGATTGGAAGAGTCTTGAGAAGCTGGTTGAGTGGCACATAGAACAAGGTACAAACAGTATTGTAGCCGTCGGTACAACCGGCGAAGCCTCAACATTGAGCATGGAAGAGCACACACAGGTTATTAAAGAAATTATTCGTGTAGCCAACAAACGTATTCCAATTATTGCCGGTACTGGTGCAAACTCAACCCGTGAAGCAATCGAATTAACTAAAGCTGCCAAAGACCTTGGCGCAGATGCAGCTTTACTTGTAACCCCATACTATAACAAGCCGACTCAAGAAGGCCTTTACCAACACTATAAAGCGATTGCTGAAGCTGTTGAATTACCGCTTATTCTTTACAACGTGCCTGGTCGTACAGGTGTAGATTTGTCAAACGATACAGCTGTTCGTTTAGCGGAAATTCCAAATATTGTCGGCATTAAAGATGCAACAGGTGACGTACCGCGCGGTAAAGCTTTAATCGATGCTTTAAACGGCAAGATGGCTGTGTACTCAGGTGATGATGAAACTGCATGGGAACTTATGCTTCTTGGCGCAGACGGTAATATCTCGGTTACTGCAAACATTGCACCTAAAGCAATGAGCGAAGTATGTGCGGTTGCAATTGCAAAAGATGAGCTACAAGCAAAGACGCTTAACAATAAGATTGCAAATTTACACAATATTCTATTTTGCGAATCAAACCCAATTCCTGTGAAATGGGCACTACATGAGATGGGACTGATTGATACTGGTATTCGTTTACCACTCACTCCTCTCGCTGAGCAATATCGCGAACCTCTCCGCAATGCCCTAAAAGATGCGGGAATTATTTAATAAGAGCAATTTATGATGCAATTACGTCTTGGTTTAGTCCTTGCAGTTTCAGCCTTAAGTTTAGCTGGCTGTGGTCGCTTCGCACTCAATAATCACTCTTTAGATTATAAAAATGCAAAGCAACTCGCCCCACTTGAGTACCCTGCCGATGCAACTGTACGACCAGCGACACCTTTGTATCCTGCACCAACAGTAGACCAGCTTGCTATCGATCACGCACCGAAGTTTGAAAACAAGCGTGGCAATCGTTTTGCATTGCCACGTCCTGAACCACTTCAAACTGATACGACAGCAGATGCATCTGCTCAAACAGGTAGTGCGCTTGGTCGCCCTCAACTTGTGACAGATGGTAATAAAAACCCACTGTTAAAAATTGATGGAAGTACTGCCGAGATTTGGCAATACACCAAAGCTACGTTAAGCACGTTAAATTACAACGTCATCGCGCAAGGTAACAATCAAGCGACGATTAAAGTAAATGACAATACATATGTGCTTAAGCTCACTGGTGTTGGCTCTAGTCATAGCCTTGCTCTATTTAATCCAGATAACACTTTTGCCAGCCCTGATGTTGCCGCAGAAGTGTTAAACCAGATTTACCAAAATTGGCCAGCCTAGTCGTTTACTAGGCATTTTTTTTAAAAAGGTTCCCTCATGTTAAAACAAACCTTGCTCTATACTGGTAAAGCAAAATCTGTATATGAAACAGACAATGCCGACCATCTGATTTTAGTCTTTCGTGATGATGCCTCTGCGTTCAATGGCGAAAAAATCGAACAACTAGATCGTAAAGGCAAGGTGAACAACCGTTTTAACGCCTTCATCATGGAAAAACTTGCTGAAGCGGGTATCGAAACGCATTTTGAAAAATTGCTTTCTCCAACTGAAGTTCTTGTTAAAAAACTTCAAATGATTCCTGTTGAATGTGTAATCCGTAACTATGCAGCAGGTTCTCTATGCCGTCGTTTAGGTGTAGAAGAAGGTAAAGAGTTAACTCCTCCTACATTTGAATTGTTCTACAAAGATGATGGCCTAGGCGATCCAATGGTTAACGAATCTCAAGCGATTGCTTTAGGTTGGGCAACTGCTGAACAGTTAGAACAAATGAAAGTGTTAACTTATAAAGTAAATGATGTATTAAAAGCATTATTTGCTGAAGGCAACATGATTTTAGTGGACTTCAAACTTGAATTTGGTGTTTTCCATGATCGTATCGTACTTGGTGACGAATTCTCTCCAGACGGTTGCCGTTTATGGGACAAAGATACTAAGAAAAAACTCGACAAAGACCGTTTCCGTCAAGGCTTAGGCGGTGTTGTTGAAGCTTATGAAGAAGTTGCTGCTCGTTTAGGCGTAGATTTATCTGACATCTAATCAGCTCAACTTTATAAAAAACCGAGCATTTCAGCTCGGTTTTTTTATTTTCAGCACCCAAGAATTTAGGAAAAGTAGACAGATTTGTATATTTAATTAAATTATGACTTGCACAATCTCAAAACAAGGCACTAAAATCAAAAAAAATATAAATTGCATCACAATAATTAAATTTTTAAATAGGATGAGTCTATGGAACTATTTAAGCCTGAAAAGAGATTAATGAATCATCCAATCCATTTTGGTGAAAATCCATTAGTAATTTTATCTAATTTTAGCCACTCTGCCTTAAAGCAAGGATGGAGCCAAGCTGAAGTCGAAACTGTCATTTCTGAAGCTTCCCAAGGCGACTATATGAAACTCATACGTACCTTGAGAGCATATACCTTGTTTTAATTATTGTTGCCATTTTCATGACTACAAGCGCTTAGCTTCAACGTTACACTTTTTATAGCAGGCTGATTGAGTTTGCTATCTTTTCTTATACTTAACTTTTCTATCAGGTCTGGTCGATTCTTTTCTTCACGCATTATTGTTCTAGTTCGCTTACCCCCCCGAGTGTTCAATTTATAAAAAAACACATAAAGCTGGTAGGAATCTTCTAGATTTATCCTGAACACTGCCTTAACAATAAATAAAAAACGATAAATATAAATATTCAGTGAGGAGTAAACCTGATGGACCATGAACTAGAAGAAGAGAAAGTCGATCAAACCCTAAGCTGGCGTGAAAAAATGGCAGTTGAAGAACACGAGAAACTGTCGCCCCGTTTAGTATATGAAATTATTCGCCGTGATGGTGCCGAAGAGTTAGATCGCCCAACAGCCGCACTCATCTTTTCAGGCATTGCAGCAGGTCTAGTCATCAGTTTTTCATTTGTATTTAAAGCGATTATTGCTTCTTATATCCCAACTGATGCCATCTGGACCGATTTAATTACCAATTTCGGTTATACCATTGGATTCCTGATCGCTATTTTAGGACACATGCAACTCTTTACCGAAAATACCATTACTACAGTTGTGCCCCTATTTAAGCCCTTTACCTTAGACAAATTACGAGCTGTAGGCCGTCTATGGGGAATCGTGTTTCTATGCAATATCATTGGAACAGCTTTGGCGAGTTTATTCTTCCTGACCACCGACCTGTTTACTCCAAACATTGACAAAGCCCTAGATGAGCTCGCACATCATGTTGCGTCTTTTTCCGCCACCCAAAATCTGCTTAAAGGGGTTATGTCTGGGCTTTTAATTGCTGCATTGGTCTGGATGCTACCTTCCGTCAGCAATAAATTCCTAGTCATCTTTTTCATGACTTATCTAATAGGACTAGGCGACTTTACCCATGTGGTCGTTGGCTCTACCGAAATGTCCTATCTGGTCTGGCAAGGAGAAGCTTCTCTTGGTGAATATATGTTTAATTTTCTAATCCCAACCACCATTGGCAATATTATTGGTGGTACAGGCGTGTTTACCCTGCTGATTTATGGTCAAGTGACTGAAGAATTGGAACAATAGCAGGAAACAATAAAACTATTGTTCCTGCTGCCATCTGCGTTGTTGTAGGCGTTCACCTTCAACTTCACGCTTGTTTCTTGCCGACTCATAGAGTTTGGTTCCCTTTAACTCAGGTGGCAAGTAGTCTTGCAATACAAAGTGCTCAGGGTAGTCATGAGGATAAAGATAATTAACTCCATAACCTTGCTGTTTCATCAGTTTGGTTGGCGCATTTCTCAAGTGTAAAGGTACTGGTAAATTTGCCGTTTTCTCAGCAAGTTCCAAGGCCTTATTAATTGCGAGGTAAGTACTATTACTTTTTGCACTGGTCGCCAAATAAACTGCTGTTTGACCCAAAATAATTCGAGCCTCAGGCATTCCCACCGCCTGTACAGAACGGAAACATTCACCTGCAAGCAATAGTGCATTTGGATTCGAGTTTCCAATATCTTCTGAAGCGGCAATCAACATACGTCTTGCAATAAAAACCGGATCTTCCCCGCCTTTAAGCATCCGCGCCATCCAGTACAAAGCCGCATCTGGATCACTACCACGAATCGATTTGATAAAGGCAGAAACGAGGTCGTAATGCTGTTCACCCGATTTGTCATAACGCGCAATATTTTGCTGAGCGACTTTTACTACAACTGCATTGGTAATCGTATTTTCAACTTCGGGCTCAAAAGTACTTGCAATTAAGTCTAGTAAATTTAGTGCTTTACGGGCATCACCTGCTGCAAACTGTAAAAGAGCATCATACTCTTCAATATGAATATAGCGTTCTTTTAAAAATTTATCGTTTTGGAGTGCATTGTTAAGTAGCGTCTGAATTGCCTCACTGTCTAAACTGTTTAAGGTATAGACCTGACAGCGTGATAAAAGTGCACTATTGACTTCAAAAGACGGGTTTTCAGTGGTGGCGCCAATTAAGGTAATTTTACCTTTTTCTACGGCACCTAATAATGCATCTTGCTGTGATTTATTAAAGCGATGGATTTCGTCAATAAAAACTACAGGGGTCAGTAAGTCACCACTTTCTGCAATCACTTCACGTAATTCTTTTACACCCGTATTCAGCGCAGATAAGCTCACAAATGGACGATCTATTGCCTGAGCTAAAAGCAAAGCAATTGTCGTTTTACCGACGCCTGGCGGCCCCCAAAAAATAATAGAAGGCAAATGCCCCTGATCAATCATTTGACGTAAGGGCGCATGTTCACCTAACAAATGATCTTGCCCAATAATTTCAGACAAGTCTCTCGGGCGCAGGCGTTCAGGAAGTGGAATATGGGAGTCTGACATCTCAAATAGCTTTATCGTCTTTTCACTATAGTCTATTGTGTCTCACAGAAATCTACAATTTGAATCTATGAGACACATCCTTTATTTACAGAGTAGTTCCTAGCATTAAGAGGGTTTCTTACTCAGCTTGAGTAAACGAGCATTGGGGCCATCTTCAATTACCCAAATTGAACCGTCTTGTGCTTCATGTAACCCACGAATACGTTGCTTCATCTCTAATCTTTGTACTTCTTTTACGGGCTTATGCTCTAAATCTACAACTACAATTGCTTCTGAAGATAACCCGCCAATTAAAGCTCTATTTTGCCATGCGGGAAATTGTTGTCCGCGATAAATAATTAAGCTCGACGGTGAGATTACAGGGGTCCAGTCAATTTCTGGCGCTTTAAACTCTGGGCGCGTGTGATGATCTGGGATAGGCTGACCTGAATAATGATCTCCATTTGAAACAATCGGATAACCATAGTTTTCGCCTTTGGTAATAATATTAAGCTCATCACCACCTTTTGGCCCCATCTCAACCACCCATAGTTGTCCTTTACGATCAAAGGCCATTCCTAATGGGTTACGATGTCCAAGTGACCATATTTCAGCAGTGACACCGCCTTTCTGATAAAAAGGATTACCTACGGCTGCCGAACCATCGTCATTTAAACGCAAGATTTTGCCCAAGTTACTTTTCATATTTTGGGCAGGTTCAAACTTTTGGCGCTCGCCTGAACTGACCCAAAGCTTACCATCTGCACCAAAAAGCATGCGATACCCATAATGGCCTTGTCCTGAGACTTTAGGTACTTGCTGCCAAATCTGCTTTATATCGGTGAGTTTTGGCTGATTAGGATTAGATAAATCTAGTTTCGCACGTGAAATCACTGCACCAGACCCACCTTGTCCTTTGGCTGCATAACTGAGATATATCCAGTGATTTTTGGCAAAGTCTGGATGTAGAGCAACATCCCCTAAACCACCCTGTCCGCCATAGTTCACCGCTGGAACACCCTGAACATCTAGCACTTGTTTATTTTGGGGATTAAAAATTTTTAATTTGCCTTGTCGTTCAGTGACGAGTAAACGTTGGTCTGGCAAGCTGGTAATCGCCCAAGGTTCATTAAAATGTGCAACTGCCTCTATCTGATAAGTTTGTTTTGCAGCATTGGTTTGCTCTGTTTTTGCAGTTGTATTTTGTTCAGGATTTTTTGAATTAGTATTATTGGAGCCACAGGCCATTAATAATAAGAAGCTACTGCATAACAAGGGGGCTGCTAGTCGTCTCATCATTTTTATCTCCTTTTGCTTTTATTTTTATATAACGGAGATCATTAAAAAATTTACGATAAAAATGTTACTTTATTATACGCTGTAATTAAAAATGCTCATCGGGAGCGTATTAACGCACCCAACGCACCACATAATCTTCGATATCATCTTCATGTACATCAGTTTCAGGAATACAACGCCCTGCTACCGACTTTTTCGCTTTCACTACGCTTTGTCTGGAACCCGTATTTAAATAGTGCCAAGAAGGTAATTTTTTGCCTTCATTCAAACGTTTATAGGCACAGCTCGATGGCAACCAGTGTATGGTTTTTAAAGTTTCCGGTGTTAGTTGTAAACAGTCGGGTACTTGCTGCTGACGGTTTGGGTAGTCAGAACAACGTCCAGTATTGCAATCAAGTAACTTGCACGCCACTTTGGTGTACGCAACTTCATGTGTATCTTCATCTTCTAGCTTGACCAAACAGCACAATCCGCATCCATCACACAGTGCCTCCCACTCAGCCTGAGTCAGTTGCTCTAGCGTATAATTTTTCCAAAACAATGGACGAAGTGAGGTCTCGGTAGACATAAGATTTTAACGGCTATATAGATCAAGCAAAATCAGATTATAGCATTGAAGTACGCTGGTCTTAAGAAAAGAAGCCGTATTTTTGGCATCACAAAATGATTGTTTAATATACATTTCAACCACATAAACGACACATTTCGTTCAAAAAACACGCTATATAGTAAAAAGACAATGAAAAATAAGGAGGACAGCATATGTTCCGTTGGGCAATAATTTTTGCAGTGATTGCACTCATTGCCAGTCTATTAGGGTTTGGTGGTGTTGCAGGGTTATCTAAAGACTTTGCCGTGATTTTATTAGTGATAGCTGTAATTCTCGCTGTTATTGGTTTTATTTCGCGAGGCCGAACTTAATTTAATCATGACCATATCAAAAAGAAGGAACTCGTTCCTTCTTTTTTTATTGCATAAATATTTCTATGCTTTTCTTTTGATGTAGTTTTTTACATAGTTATTTATATGGCTTTTATTTTTTATGCTTTAATCAAGCGTATTTAAATCGAATTTAATTTCAGGATTAATGTCATGAGTACAGCAATTAAAACCCGTGAAATTCAATATACTGCACCAGATGGTAGCCATTTAATTGGTTACTTTGCGGCTCCAGAAAGTGAAACACCTGTACCAGGTGTCATTATTGGTCCTGAGTGGTGGGGTCGTAACGAATACACTGAACAACGTGCGCGTGAACTTGCTGAACACGGTTATGCTGCACTTGCAATTGACATGTATGGCGATAAAAAAGTAACAACGACTGCAGCTCAAGCTTATGAATGGATGATGCAGACATTTGAAGATTTAGACACGGTGACTGATCGTGCCAACGCAGGTCTTCAGACTTTGGCTGCTCAACCGGAAGTAAATAGTGAAAAACTTGCAGCGGTAGGTTTTTGCTATGGTGGCAAAGTGGTACTCGATCTAACTCGCTCAGGTGCTCCCCTCAAAGCAACTGCGACATTCCATGGTACATTAGCTCCTAAGGCTCCTGCTCAAAAAGGCAACATTCAAGGTGAGGTATTGGTTCTACATGGTGAACTAGACAGCATGGTCACCTTAGAAGATGTTGCTAATTTTGAAAAAGAGATGCAAGCTGCTGAGGTTAAACATGAGGTAGTGGTTTTAAAAGATGCTAAACATGGCTTTAGTAACCCGCTTGCAGATGAAAGAGCTAAAGCGAATGGTGTAGACCTTGGCTACAACAGCGAAGCGGAGAAACAAGGCCTTGCTAAAATGTACGCTTTATTAGAACGTACTTTAAAATAAAAGAAGCAAATTTGGAGCAAATGGCATTTTTCGCATTTGCTCCCTTAAATGTTTATGACTTTGCAATATTTTTACTGTATTTTTTAAACCATACTTCAATAAATATACTCCCGTTGAGCTAGAGCAAAGCCTAGTCTTATTTCCCGCACTCGGGGTTTAATGGAATAACATGAGAGGATACAACAATGACTGACAAGAAATGTCCGTATTGCGATTTTGATGAATATGACATCATTGATAAGAATGAATTTGCTGTAATTTTACCAGACCCAAATCCGTTGTCTAAAGGTCACTGTGTAGTGACTCCACTACGCCATGTCAGCTCGTTTTTTGATATTACGTCTAAAGAGCACCAAGGCTTACTGACACTTCTTGAAATTGCCCGTCATGAAACCCAGCTTCGCCATCAGCCAGACGGTTTCCATATTGGCTTTAATGATGGTGAAGTGTTTGGACAGACTTCTGACCATTTTCACATTCATGTCATTCCATACTACAAAAATCAACCGTTGAAACTTGATCAACGTTGGGGTGTACAAAAGGATTAATTCTTTTTACCCATAGAACAGGGACTACATTTTTGATGTAGTCCCTGTTTTCATATGTCCATTTTCTTCGGTTGCTTTAAACAAAATTTCACCCAAATTTCAGCTATAATTTAGCCCTTATTTTTCTTCTATAGCTGTTCATGCCTGAATTTTCTTTTTCTGATGCCCTCTTAAACTGGTTCGATCAACATGGTCGGCATGATTTGCCTTGGCAAGTCGCAGATGATCCATACAAAGTCTGGGTTTCTGAAATTATGTTACAGCAAACTCAGGTGAAAACAGTTCTGCAATATTTTGACCGCTTTATGGAGCGCTTCCCAACTGTAGAAGCTTTAGGTCATGCAACTTGGGATGAAGTAGCCCCTTATTGGGCAGGTCTTGGCTATTACGCTCGTGCCCGTAATTTGCATAAAGCTGCCAGCCTTGTAGCACAGCAAGGCAAATTTCCTGAAACTCTAGAAGAATGGATTGCACTACCCGGCATTGGTCGCTCGACCGCAGGTGCACTCATGTCTTTAGGTTTACGTCAGTATGGCGTGATTATGGATGGCAACGTGAAACGCGTTTTAGCTCGCTTCTTTGCCATTGAAGATGACTTAAGCAAACCACAGCACGAACGTGAAATGTGGAAACTCGCTGAAGAACTTTGTCCCACCCAACGCAATCAGGACTACACTCAAGCAATTATGGACTTGGGTGCGACCATCTGTACGCCTAAAAAGCCTCTTTGTTTATATTGTCCAATGCAAGCTCACTGTCAGGCTTATCAGCAAGGTTTAGAACAAGAATTACCTTTTAAAAAACCGAAAAAAACACCACCTGTTAAAACGGCAGATGTTCTTATTATTCAGTGCGAAGATGAATGGTTCTGGCAGCAACGCCAAGCTCATGGTCTATGGGGCGGTTTATTTTGTTTACCTATTTTAGAAAATGAACATGAACGCTTGAAATTAAGTCAGCAATTTAAGCTACAACCTCAACCACAAACTTTTCAGATCAGTCATAGCTTTACTCACTTCACATGGTTACTTAATGCTCATGTGTTCCACGTGGAACCTGATCAAAAAGAACATCTGGCGATTGAACTTGAAGGCCAATGGTTAAGCCCAGAACAAGCTATTGCTAAAGGTGTTCCAACTGCTATGAAAAAATTGATCTCGACAAGCCGTTCATGACATAGTGAGCAAAATAATTTTGATATGGCTGTGACAGGGAGTATTTTGTGCGACGTTTAGTTTCCCATCTCTCACTTGGTTTTCTCATTATTCTATTAGCAGCCTGTGCCAGTGCGCCTAAAAAACCTGCCCCGCTTTCACCAGCCCAAGTTAGCAAACTCAAGAGTATGCAGCTTCCAAGTCGGCTTCCTGTTCCGGTAAAAGGTGTCGATCGAGATGAGCTAAAAGACACATGGGGAGCTGCTCGGAGTCAGGGCCGTAGCCACGAAGGAATTGATATTTTGGCTCCACGTGGAACCAAAGTGTACAGTGCAACTGAAGGTCTCATTGCCGATCTTCGTAATAACAACTTGGGTGGCAAAGTCATCTGGATTTTAGGCCCAGCAGGAACATGGCATTATTATGCTCATCTTGATGGACATAAACGTGGCTTAAACGTAGGTGACTATGTCAAAAAGGGCGACCTCATTGGCTATGTCGGCAACACGGGCAATGCACGTTATACTTCACCTCATCTTCATTATGGTCTTTACTTAGATGGTAAAGGTCGTGGTGCTGTTAATCCTTATTCATATTTACGCTAGGAACATTTTATGTCGGAAGCGCTGATCAATCGCTTAGTAGAGTTTGCCGAGTCTGGCAACCAGCAAAAGATCATTTTAAATGGCAATAGCTATCAAGGCTGGATCATGGAAATCAGTGATGATGCCCTACTGATCAGTACCGGTTTTTCAGATAAAGTTGGCAAAGACTTTTGGCTAAAGTTTGAAGACTTAACTCAAGCTGAACTGTATTATTGGGATACTCGCCCAAATGAATGGGTACCATTCAAACTCTAAAATACCAAGACAAATATAAGGAGCATCATCATGAAAACTCAACGCTGCAGATGGTGTTCCGATGATCCACTCTATATTGCTTACCATGATGAAGAATGGGGTAAACCAGAACACGACGAAGCCCGATTATTTGAAATGCTCTGTCTTGAAGGACAACAAGCAGGTCTATCTTGGATTACCGTGCTAAAAAAAAGAGAAAGCTACCGCCAGCACTTTTTTAATCATCCTATTGCTGACATTGCCGCATTTACGGATGACTTTTTAGAAACAAAACTATCCGATGCAGGCTTAATTCGTCACTTAGGCAAACTCAAAGCCATTCGCGATAATGCGATTGCTTGGCAAGCCCTTAAAGCCCAAGTTGGTGATGTTTCTAAATGGCTTTGGCAGTTTGTAGATGCAGCGCCACAAAACAATAATGTTGTAGATTATCGTAAGGCCCCTGCTCAAACCGAACTGAGCGTAAAACTTTCCAAAACTCTTAAAAAGAATGGTTTCAAATTTGTTGGCCCAACTACCTGCTATGCTTTTATGCAGGCAGTAGGCATGGTCGATGATCATGAAAACGATTGCCAATTTAAAGCTTCATAACCCACCAGAACGGTTCAAATCCGCTTAAGGAGTTTCCGATGAGCAATAATACGATTCAGGCTTATGCTGCAATGCAAGCAGGTGAAAAACTGGTCCCATACCAATTTGATGCAGGTGAATTACAACCGCATCAGGTTGAGGTAAAAGTTGAATACTGTGGTTTGTGTCATTCTGATATTTCTGTTTTAAATAATGAATGGCGCTCAACCGTGTACCCTGTAGTTGCAGGCCATGAAATTATTGGACGAATTGTTGCTTTAGGTTCAGAAGCCAAAGGACTACAAATTGGGCAACGCGTTGGTATTGGCTGGACCGCTGAAAGTTGCCAAGCCTGTGATGAGTGTATTGGCGGTCAGCAAGTACTTTGTACGGGCGAAAATGTCGCAACAATCGTGGGTCATGCTGGGGGCTTTGCCGATAAGGTTCGTGCAGGCTGGCAATGGGCCATTCCCCTTCCCGAAGATTTAGACCCCGAAAGTGCAGGCCCTTTACTTTGCGGCGGAATTACCGTTTTTGACCCATTACTCAAACACAAAATTCAGGCAACACATCACGTGGGTGTGATTGGTATTGGTGGTTTGGGCCATATTGCCATTAAGCTCCTTAAAGCGTGGGGGTGTGAAATTACTGCTTTTAGTTCTAACCCAGATAAAACCGAAGAACTCAAAGCAATGGGAGCCGACCATGTGGTGAATAGCCGCGATACAGAAGCGGTAAAAGCTCAAAAGGGTAAATTTGATTTATTGCTGAGTACCGTAAATGTGACTTTAAATTGGCGTGCTTTCATTTCAACGCTAGCACCAAACGGTTCTTTGCACTTTTTAGGACTAACCCTAGAACCTGTTCCTGTTTCTGTAGGTTCTCTCATTGATGGTGCCAAATCAGTAACTGGTTCACCTACAGGTTCACCTGCCGCTCTACGCCAACTTTTAAAGTTTGCCGCACGCAAAAAAATTGCGCCTCAAATTGAGCTATTTCCAATGTCACAGCTCAATGAAGCAATTGAACATCTACACTCAGGTCAAGCACGCTACCGCATTGTGCTTAAAGCAGACTTTGTAGAATAAAACTAACTCACTGTTTGCATCTGTTGTCGCGACCAGTCTGCCAAGCTCATAATTGCTTGGCGGACATCGGCAGTTAACTCATGGCCTGCGTTTAAACGAATGAAATGTCGATAGCGTTCATCCTCACCAAAAACATGGCCCGGTACTACTGTAATTCCTTGAGCTTGGGCAGTGTAATAGAGCGCTAAACTATCTACACTCTTAGGTAACTGTATCCATAATGCATATCCACCTTCGGGCTGGCTCAATGCAATTGGTATACCTTCAAAGGCTCTTAAAATACAGCTACGGTATTCTTCAACTTGCCGCATCAAGTTGGGTCTTAACTGCTCTAAATGTTCTCGATAAGCACGACTATAAATAAAATCAGCTAGACCTAACTGTAAGGGCGTATTCACCCCGATATTACTTACCAGCAGTTCAAGTTTTAAATGCTCTAACTTTGTCGTTAAACAAAACCATCCTACTCGATACGCACTCGACAAAGACTTAGAAACCGAACCACACCAAATGACATAACCTTCGCGATCCCAATATCGAATGGGTAATGGTCGCTCACTACTGTAGCCACATTCACCAAAAATATCGTCTTCAATAATAAAACACTGATATTTTGCAGCTAATTCAGCAATCTTCTGTTTCTCTGCATTGCTAAAACAATATCCCAATGGATTTTGATAATTGGCTGTCATTAAGCAAACCTTCGCCAAACCTTGCTGCATTAAAGATTCTAAGCGCTCAAGATCAATGCCACGATGATCTGCCGGAATCTCAACAATCTGTCGTTTTAAACTTGCTAATAACTGTAAATGACCATTATAGGTGGGTGTAGGAATAAGAATACTATCGCCCACTTCAGTGAGCTTCTGAATCACCAAAGACAAAGCCGGCATACAGCCATTGGTAATAAAAATATCTTCTGGAGCGATATAAATGCCATCTTCACGCCAATGATCGGATAGTGCTTTTCTTAATTGCTCATGCCCTTGTTTATTACAATAAAGAAAATCTTGTGGCTGACAATTTTTTAAAGCACGTTGAATAGAACGACGTAAACCCTCTACCGGAATAAAGTGCGGCGTTAACTGAATCGATCCCAAAGGTACAAGATGACTTTGTAAGGCAGCTTCCTGAATTTGGTTATGCAACTCCAGATTTGAGACATGTCGAGGCAAAGATAAGAAATCCGGACTATCCGGAATAGGGCTGGATGGGGTACGAGCAACTACAAAATAACCTGACTTCGGCTTTACATAAATGAGTCCCCTCGCCTCAAGTAATTCATAGCAACTTTTTGCTGTACTTAAACTAATACCATGTTGTCGGGCAAAATCTCGTAAGGAAATGAGCTTTTGATGAGGTTTAAGTTCATCTTGATAAATACGATGTGCTAATTGATTGGCAAGAACCTGATATTGAAAAGTCATTCTGTGCTGCTTTTTTAAAAATTTCTGTATCTGTACTGGTTTATAGAACACCTTTAGGCTATGGAAATCAACTCAGAGAGTAGCAAACCAATGAAATTAAAAGTTATATTGTTATTTACTATTGTTTTAGCAGGTTGCCAACCACAACCAAAAAATGAACAGCATAGACACACGGTTTGCCAAAGTTTGATTGAAGGTTATTTAAAAATGACCAACCAGCAAGACTACAAAATGGAGCAACGCACTGATGACGAGACCAGTGCGATTTCTCATTATGAATATAAACGTAATAGCTCAAATGAAGTTGTTATGATGAATTCAGTCTATTCCAAACTATATTTTAGCTGCCAAGAACAGCAAAAAAGCTATTTTCTGTCTCAACATTCGGCACAAGGACAAACAACACCTATTTTAGAAATTCATATTCCAACTGATAGTTATACGACCTTTAGAGAGCGTTTTTAAAACCATCTTTTAATTGTTCTGCCAAAAATTCAATGAATAAACGGATTCGTTTTGGTAGATGCTCTTGTTGATAATATACAGCATGGATGCTTTGATATTGATGTTCAATTTTGTCTTCAAATAATGCAATCAATCGCCCTTCTTCCATATCTTTCCAAATTTCAAATTCAGATAGTCGCGCAATGCCGTGTCCTCTAATCGTCAGTTGGCGTACGGTCTCTCCACTCGATGCTTTAATTTTTGATTGGGCAAAAAAATATTCATCGCCAACTTTAATTGGCCAGCTATTGATATAAGTAGGTCTAGTAAAGCCAATCAAATCATGGTGTTCAAGTTCTTCAGGTTGTGTTGGCGTTCCCTTAAGAGCTAGATAGTCAGGACTTGCCACAATATATAAACGGCTCTTACATACCAATTTGGCGTGCAGACTAGAGTCATTAAGTTCCCCAAATCGAAATGCGACATCGGTTTTATGCTGAAGTAAGTCAATCACCTGATCATTGCTATTTAATTCGATTTCAATATCGGGGTAACACTCACGGAATTTATGCATTAATGGTGCAATCACGTGCAAAACAAACGGTGTGGCAGAATCAACCCGAATAAGACCGGCAGTACCTTGATCAGACTTTTGAAGTTCTTCTTCGGCCGCATTCAGCTCATTCAAAATTTTACGGGCCTTTATAAGAAATTGTTGCCCTTCTTGAGTCAGTTTCAATTTACGCGTTGTTCGCTCTAGCAAAGTCACATCTAACTTTGCTTCCAAACGGGTTAAAGATCGGCTCACCCCCGAAGGTGTTTGCTTTAAATGTTCTGCTGCTGCCACAAATGAACCTGTATCAACAATTGTGATAAAGGCAATAAGTTCTTCAATTGTTGATTTCATGGTTTATTCTATTATTGACTAAACATCAAAGATATTTTGCTTATTCATCTATTTTTTCGCAACAATAAAAAAAGCAAAATGCACCTCAAGTTAAACAATTATTTAATTTCAGGTGAATACATGAATATCCCACGTTTTGGTCTAGGAACTTTCCGTCTTAAAGAACAAGCAGTGATTGATTCTGTTAAAAATGCGCTAGATGTCGGTTATCGTGCAATTGATACTGCTCAAATCTATGAAAATGAAGCAGCAATTGGTCAAGCGATTGCTGAAAGTGGTGTATCACGTCAGGACTTATTTTTAACTACAAAAATCTGGGTAGATAATTTTGCTCAAGAGAAGTTTATTCCAAGCTTAAAAGAGAGCTTACAAAAGCTTCGTACTGACCATGTCGATTTAACTTTGATTCACTGGCCAGCACCAGATTTAGGCGTTTCAATTCCTGAAATCATGCAGCTTTTACTTGAAGCAAAACAACAAGGCTTAACCAAACAAATTGGTATTTCAAACTTCAATATTACACTTACCCAACAAGCAATTGACACAATTGGTGTAGAGCATATTGCAACGAACCAGATTGAACTGAGTCCTTATCTTCAAAACCATAAACTTGTGAATTTCTTACAAGAGAAGAATATTGATGTCACTTCATACATGACGCTTGCATACGGCAAAGTGCTTCAAGACCCTGTTTTAGCGGAGATTGCAGCAGCCCATAAAGCAACGACAGCGCAAATTGCATTGGCATGGGCATTGCAGCGTGGTTTTGCAGTCATTCCATCTTCGACTAAACGTGAAAACCTGATTAGCAATTTAAAAGCACAGGATATCGAGTTAACTGCGGCTGAAATGCAAATGATTGCCGAACTCGACCGTAACAGTCGTGAAGTTAGCCCAGAGCCATGGGCACCAGTTTGGGACTAAACTCATGAACACTCAATCAAATACGGCGTTCTCGTTATTGGCATTGGCAATAGGTGCCTTTGCCATTGGCACCACGGAATTTTCTCCAATGGGGTTACTTCCGAACATCGCTAATGATTTAGGGATTTCAATTCCAACAGCCGGTATGTTAATTACAGGCTATGCACTTGGCGTAATGCTAGGTGCACCGTTTATGACCCTGTGGTTTGGTGGTTTTGCACGACGTAATGCGCTTATTTTTTTGATGGCGATCTTTACGGTCGGTAACCTGATTGCAGCGTTTTCACCAAATTATATGAGCTTATTAGGTGCACGTCTCATTACAAGCCTGAACCACGGTGCCTTTTTCGGAATTGGTTCTGTTGTGGCAGCGAGTATTGTACCAGCGCATAAACAGGCTAGTGCAGTGGCAACCATGTTTATGGGCTTAACCATTGCCAATATTGGTGGTGTGCCTTTAGCAACATGGGTTGGGCAAAACATTGGCTGGCGTATGTCTTTCCTTGCGATTTCCGTGCTCGGCATCATTACTATGCTCGCTTTGTGGAAAGCATTACCGCAAGGTATGGTTGCCCAAAAACCAAACGTGAAGGCCGAGTTAAAAGTATTAACGCGTACCCCTGTGGTTCTTGCATTACTCACTACCGTACTCGGTGCAGGTGCAATGTTTACGCTCTACACCTATATTGCGCCAAGTTTGACTGAGTTTACGCATGCTTCACCGACCTTCATTACGTTCATGTTGGTGTTGATTGGTGTCGGTTTCTCGATTGGTAACCATTTAGGCGGCCGTTTTGCAGACTTGTCCATCAACAAAACTCTGATTGGTTTCTTGGTACTGTTGATTGTGATGATGGCGACTTTCCCAATTCTTGCTCAAAGCCAGATTGGAGCAGCCATTGCGTTGGTGATCTGGGGTGCAGCAACCTTTGCTTTAGTACCGCCATTACAAATGCGTGTCATGTCAGTCGCTCATGAAGCTCCAGGGCTTGCCTCTTCAGTAAATATCGGTGCGTTTAACCTAGGTAATGCAGTAGGTGCCGCTGCAGGCGCGTTAGTACTCGATTTAGGTTGGGGTTATAGTGCAGTATCTTTTGCGGGTGCCTTACTGGCGGGATTAGGTTTGTTATTGGTTTTATTCCAAATCAAACGAGAAAGCAGCCCCGCTCAAACCTTACAACAGTGTTCAGACTAATAAAAAAAGCGCCTGAGATCAGGCGCTTTTTTTAGCTTATTTATTTTAAAATTTCCGGCAACTTAGGTTGCTCATAAATCGGGTTCATTACTTCCCGTTTCATTTTAAGCAGCATCTGATAAGGCTGCTGTTGAACAAACATATTGACGAAGCTTAAAGGAATTGCACCCGCTGGATCAGCATAGCCACTAGTGGTGACTTTAACTTTATTATTGGCAAGTTTCTGGAATGTCCAATCCCCTTCATAGCGTGTTAGGCGCACGACATCGGGTTGTATCGGATAGTTACTATTAACTGCCGTATTTTTAATAGTAATTAGGCCATTGGCCGCTTTACTCATTTTTCCTTTAACCACTACATCGCGATCTTTTAGCGGAAAAGGAAAATCTAACACCATATATAAAGTAAATTCGCCTTTCTTTTCATCCTGAGAAAGCATTTGGACCTTGCCCATATAAGGTACCCATTGAGCCGCACGATCTACATCTAAAATCACCGCCACAGCGCGTTCAAGGGGTACATCAAAGGTTGTTTCCGCTTTATATTGAAAGACTGGGTTATCTGCTTTTTGATAGGTCCACACTTTAATATGATTACGGTCTAGGCTGAGTTTAGCCTTGTCTGTAGAGGCAGCCCCTGTATAGAGGCTGCTTAAGCAAAGAAGAGTGGTCAAAGCAATTTGTTTTTTATTCATGTTCTGCTCTATCTTGTTTTTCTCGCCACATATGGGAAGTGTACAGATGGTTTACACCTGTACGTCGTTCAACCCTAAAACATCTTTCATGTCATATTTACGCGCTTCACGGCCCACAACCCATGCAGCAGCTCGTACTGCACCGGCAGCAAAGTTCATACGGTTAGTGGCTTTGTGGGTCACTTCAACACGCTCACCCTCACCAATAAACATGACCGTATGTTCCCCTACAATATCGCCACCACGGATGGTTTCAAAACCAATAGTTTGACGATCACGTGGACCGGTATGCCCTTCACGACCATAAACAGCAACTTCTTTTAAGTTACGGCCTAACGTATCCGCAATTGCTTCACCCATCATTAATGCAGTACCAGATGGTGCATCTACTTTATGACGGTGGTGAGCCTCAATCACTTCAATATCTACTGTATCGCCAAATACTTTTGCTGCAAGCTCAAGTAACTTGATTGATACATTTACGCCAACAGAGTAGTTCGCAGCATATACAACAGGTGTATGCGTTGCTGCTTCATCCAATTCAGCCTTTTGCTCATCAGACATCCCTGTGGTGCCAATCACCATAGCCACCCCAGCTTCACGACATAGCTTTAAATGCTGGGCGGTTGCAGCTGGTGCAGTAAAATCAATGATTACATCGCAATCTTTAAGTACATCAGCCAAGTTTCCTGAAACCTTCACACCCACTGAACCAATTCCTGCAAGTTCACCAGCATCTGTGCCGACCAAACTACTTTCTGGACGCTCTACTGCCGCAGCCAATTGATAGCCTGCTTGTTGAACTGCCTGAATAAGTGTACGACCCATACGGCCGCCTGCACCCAAAATACCAATGCGTGGAGCTGCTGACATAATCCTTCCCAATCTTCTGTTTTACATAATTGGCTTACTATATCAAAACTCTTTGCCCACAATAAAAGGTAAAAAATATTTTTTAAAGGGAACCGGAATTTAATCTGTTTTCACAAAAGTTAAAGAATTGATCTGCACACTACTGAGCCACGAATGAAAAAAAGATGACTATAAGGAGTTCAGCATGCATTCGAAAATTATTGGCCTAATCGCCATTATGGGGATAATAAGTTCAGTGGCATTTGCAGAGCCTGCAATCCAGCCCGGAGAAACATTAGAGAGCTTATCTAAAGCACGTATTACAACAAACGTAAATACTGCAGCAACGCCTACAGCTCAAACAAGCGATGCTACTGCTGAGGTTAAAGTTGAAGATATTGATCCAATCATTGAAGAAAAAACTGAAGAAACAGTAAAAGCAGCTATACAACCAGCTCCTCAAGCTACTGTCGAAGCTGTAGTGGCTCCAGTTGCATCAAGTGAACTCAACGTAAGTGTTGATGATATTGATGTCGCTCATCCTACAGAATAATTACGAGTCATTTTCTTTTAAGCAGAATAAAAATAATAAGATGAATCAGCGCAATAAAAAGGCGGATATTTTATCAATATCCGCCTTCTTTTTAATTTCTGATCTAATCAATCATTAATCGAATAAGCGATCAAAGAAAGATTTTTTCTTTGGTGAAGAAGCACTGTCTTCACCATCGAAAGATGCTTGTAATTCTTTAAGTAATTCACGTTGACGAGAGGTTAGGTTAACTGGTGTTTCTACCACGATACGGCAAAGTAAATCACCCACCATACTGCTACGTACAGGGCGCACACCTTTACCACGTAAACGGAATAATTTACCTGTTTGAGTTCCCTCAGGAATCTTCAAGCTAACTCGGCCTTCCAAAGTCGGGATTTCAATTTCTTTACCAAGTGCAGCATCAGCAATGCTTACTGGTACGTCCATATATAAATCGGCACCATCACGTTGGAAAATTTCGTGTTCACGAACAACCACTTCAACGTATAAGTCACCAGCTTGACCATCACGAATAGCCTCGCCTTTACCACTTAAACGAACGCGGTCACCATTATCCACACCCGCTGGAATCGTCACTTCTAATGTTTGCTGACGATCTGCTACACCTGAACCATGACATGCATGGCATGGGTTTTTAATAATTTTGCCTTGGCCACGACATGTGCCACAAGTTTGTTGTACAGAGAAGAAACCTTGCTGCATACGCACTTGTCCTGAACCGTGACAAGTTTTACAAGTTTCCACATCTTTTGGATTTTTAGAGCCTTTACCATCACACACATCACATGGTGCTGGAGCAGTAAAGGTAATTGTTTTTTTAACCCCTTTTACAGCTTCCTCAAGGGTAAGTTCCATTACATAGCGTAAATCTGAACCGCGACGTTGGCGTTGCTGACGTCCGCCGCCACCAAACGCTCCACCAAAGATATCACCGAACTGGCTAAAAATATCTTCTGCACTGAAACCGCCAAAGCCACCACCAGCGCCACCAAAGCCGCCTTCAAACGCATTATGCCCCATACGGTCATACATGCTGCGTTTTTCGCTGTCCGATAAAATCTCATAAGCTTCAGAAGCTTCTTTAAATTTTTCTTCAGCCTCGGCATTGTCAGGGTTTCTGTCAGGATGATATTTCATCGCCAATTTACGATAGGCTTTTTTGATCTCATCATCACTTGCGGTTTTTGAAACGCCTAAAACCTCATAATAATCACGTTTAGCCATGTTTGGCGGTGCTCCTCACGGAAATTTTATCAATACTCTATTGCCGACTAAATGGGGGGCTTTAGCCGAATTTACAAGGGGAAAACTTTCAAAAAACAGATATATTAAAAAACTGCCTTATTTTTTAAATATTTAGACAAGCCTTTTAACCATGCATTTAATAAAAATAACCAAGCAATAGCACTAAAAACTACACCAGCAACTGTTGAAGCCGTTACCCAAAGGTTGCTATCCCATGCAAAAAAGAAGAGAGGAATAAACCAGACCACAGCAAAAACTGACATGAGGAGGAATAGAATACCATTGCGCATAATCCATAGCGCATGAGCATGAATCCAAACTTCCGCATCATCCACAACAGCTACTTTACGAGCGACCAGATAAGCAAAGGCCGCAAAAATAACCGTAAACAATGCAAGAAACATGAACGCATAAGAAATTACAATATAACGGCGATGCTGTTCGATATGGTCTTGCCCCATCTGTATTTCACCTCAATTCACTGCATTATGCCTATTTTTTATGCAGCGAAATAATCCTGTATTTTTTGTGTAAAGACAGGTGCTACTATATTGGACTTTTCAATATTTCGCACCTTTATTCACAAAAAATTTATGTATTTTATGCTGTTTTTTTCACCTTAAACCACGCTGCATACAATGCAGGTAAGAAAAATAATGTCAGCAAGGTAGCAACAATGAGTCCGCCCATAATCGCAACAGCCATTGGACCGAAGAAAATACTCCGCGAAAGAGGGATCATGGCGAGTACTGCTGCCAATGCAGTGAGAATAATCGGACGGAAACGGCGTACTGTTGCATCAATAATTGCTTCCCACGTTGGATGCCCTGCCTGTCTGTCTTGTTCAATCTGATCAATCAGAATGAGTGAGTTACGCATAATCATGCCGGATAAGGCGATGGTTCCTAGCATGGCAACAAAACCAAATGGTTTATTAAACAAAAGTAAGAATAAAACAACGCCAATTAAGCCTAATGGTGCAGTCAAAAATACAATTGTTGCCCGAGACAAACTCTTCAGCTGAATCATAAGTAATGTCATGACCACTGCCAAAAAGAGTGGCATACCGGCATTGACCGAACTTTGTCCGCGTGCCGACTCTTCTACTGTTCCCCCCACTTCAATGAGGTAGCCACTTGGCAGCTCAGCGCGTAACTTGTCCATTGATTCAGCTAACTCTCCAACAACGGTAGCTGGCTGTAAATTGGTACGAATATCTGCACGAACAGTAATTGTCGGTAACCGATTACGGTGCCAAATCAGACCATCTTCAAATTTGTATTCAATTTTCGCAATCTGGGCTAAAGGTACAGTTGTTCCATTCGCTGTTGGTACTGCAAGGCTTGCCAGTGAAGCTACTTCAACGCGCTCAGCTTTATCACCACGTAATCGGATTTCGATCAGCTCACGCTTTTCACGATACTGTTCAATCGCACTACCTGTAATTGAGGCGTTCAAGAAGTTGGCTAAATCGAGGCTGGACACACCCATTTGTCGAGCACGGTCTTGATCAATTTGAATGGAAATAATCTTGCTTGGCTCGCCCCAATCCAAATGCACATTGGTGGTATTCGGGTTTTCACTAATTACCCTAGCAACCTGCTGTGCTTCTTTACGTACCAGATTTAAATCTTCACCTGACACGCGATATTGCAATGGATAACCAACAGGTGGGCCATTTTCGAGTAATGACACACGAGTACGGACTTGTGGGAGTAACTGCTTAATTTGGGTTTCTAAAGAACGGCGAATTTCATCACGATCATCAAGCGATGATGCCAAAACAACAAACTGCGCAAAGCTGGCTTGCGGTAATTGCTGATCTAAAGGTAAATAAAAACGTGGTGAACCTGTACCGACATAGGCTACATAATTATCAATGCCTTTTTGTTTAGACAGGAATTGTTCAACTTTTTTCACCGCTTGCTCTGTAGCGGTTAACGATGCGCCTTCTTCGATTTTTAAATCGACTAAAATTTCAGCGCGGTTTGAAGGCGGGAAAAACTGCTGTGGCACCATCTTAAACATGAGTACAGACAGCACAAAAATCCCCACCGTTGTTGCAATCACGGTTTTACGGTAGGTCACACAAAACTCGACCATTTTCCGAAAACGTAAATAGAAACTCGATTGATAAGGATCGTAATGGTGGTCCTGTGAAATGGCCACAGTTTGCGGTTGCGGTTTTTTAGTTATTCTTGCCCATAAACGGACATACCAAGGTGCTTGATGACCTGTCTTGGTAAAATCAGGTAGTAGTTTTTCACCCAAATAAGGTACAAATAAAACTGCGGCAACCCAAGACACCAATAAAGCAATCGTCACGACCTGAAAGATAGAGCGTGTGTATTCACCTGTACTGGACTGAGCCGTAGCAATAGGTAAAAAGCCTGCGGCGGTAATTAATGTCCCCGTCAACATCGGAAATGCTGTTGTTTTCCATGCAAATCCGGCGGCCTTAATTCGGCTATACCCTTGCTCCATCTTAATGGCCATCATCTCGACCGCAATAATGGCATCGTCTACAAGCAGGCCCAAAGCTAGAATTAGGGCACCAAGCGAAATCTTGTGCAGCCCGACATCAAATAAATTCATGCCAGCAAAAGTCATTGCTAAAACCAA
Source organism: Acinetobacter sp. BD54 (assembly GCF_044778325.1). Lineage (NCBI taxonomy): Bacteria > Pseudomonadati > Pseudomonadota > Gammaproteobacteria > Moraxellales > Moraxellaceae > Acinetobacter > Acinetobacter sp. BD54. Next base: position 434,048 of record NZ_JANJEP010000003.1, read on the forward strand.
AGGAATGGAAAAAGCGACAACTAAACCCGTCCGGAAACCTAATGAGAAAAAGCTCACTAACAAGACAATAATGACTGCTTCAGCAAGTACTTTGACAAACTCATGGATACTGCGTTGTACCGCTACAGGTTGGTCAGAAACTTTCTGCAATTTCATGCCTAGAGGTAATGTTTTTTGCAGTTGGGCAAATTCAGTTTCCAGATTTTTACCTAAGGCAATAATATCGCCGCCTTTACGCATAGATACGGCAATACCAATACCATTGTCACCCATAAAACGCATACGCGGCTGAGCAGGTTGGCTAAAACCACGGTAGACATCAGCAACGTCACCAAGCTGAATAGTTTTATCGCCTACCAGTAAAGGCATTTTTTTAATGTCCTCTACGCTTTGTAATTGGCCACTTACTCGAATTTGAATACGATCCGTTCCAGTTTCAAAAAAGCCTGCACTTGCCATGCTATTTTGCTTTTGTAGGGCTTCTTGTATGGCAGAAACAGGAATCCCGAGCTGAACGGCTTTAGTGTTTGAAATTTCAATCCAGATTTTCTGATCTTGCAGCCCAATTAGCTCAACTTTGCCTACATCTTTGACTCTCTGTAGCTGTAATTGCAAACGATCGGCATATTCTTTCAAAAGCGCATAGTCAAAGTCTTTGCCTGTCAGTACATAAATATTACCGAAAGTATCGCCAAATTCATCATTAAAAAATGGACCTTGCACACCACTTGGGAGTTCATGGCGAATGTCATTGACCTTCTTCCGAACGTTGTACCAAACATCAGGAATTTGCGCAGAAGTGAGAGAATCTTTAGCAACAAAAGTTACCATCGACTCGCCTGGACGGGAATACGCCATAATCTTGTCATACTGACCTGTGGTCATCAGTTCCTTTTCGATACGGTCCGTAACTAAAGTAGAAACTTCTTTGGCTGTCGCGCCTGGCCAGTAGGTTTGTACGACCATGACTTTAAAGGTAAATGGCGGATCTTCACTTTGTGAGAGTTTTGAATAAGAAATTGCACCAATAATGCCGAGCAAGAGCATGAAATAAAGGACAATACCTTTATTGTTCAGTGCCCATTCAGAGAGATTAAATTTCATGGTTATTTGGCTCCCTGAATTTTCACTGCACGATTTTCACGATCAATCGGGTGAATCTTCTGTTTATCGCGCAGCAAGTGCACACCACCAATCACAACCCAATCATTTGGTGTTAAACCCGATAATACCGGCACGCTATCTCTGCCATAAGCACCAATCGTTACAGGCACTTTACGTAAGGTCTGATTCGCATTCACCACCCATACATAAGGTTGGTTATCTGTTGCAGATACACTCGAAAGTGGCACACTCATGACATTAGTTTGAGTCGAACTAAAAAATACACGTGCACTTTGCCCAAGCTGAATAGCAGACTGACCTTCTTTGAGTGCCACCTTAACTGTGAATGTACGGGACTGGTCAGCAGCTGGAGAAACTTCGCGTACATATCCAGCAAATCGTTCGTTCGGTTTAGACCACAAAGTTATCCATGCCGCTTGGCCAACTTTAATCTCGCTAACTGCTTGTTCCGGTACGCCGATGACCACTTCACGTTCACCATCTATTGCCAGTTGATAAGCCGCTTGCCCTGCTGCAACCACCTGTCCAATTTCAATATTACGCGCTGTAATCACCCCGTTTTTATTAGAAACAAGTTGGTTATAACCAGTCTGGTTGGCAGAAACTTCATAATTAGAACGAGCTTGTTGTAATGCTGCCTGAGCCGCATCATATTGATTTTTTACCGTATCGTATTGCGAACGGCTTACGGCATTTATGGGTAATAATTGTTGAAACCGCTTAAGCTCATCTGAGGCTGTTTTTGCTGCTGCCTGTGCGTTTTCTAATTGAGCTTTGGCAGCATTTAATTGTAGCTGTGCATCCGCCACATCGAGTTTTGCTAATACTTGCCCAACTCTAACCCGGTCGCCTACATCCACATAGCGAGCCGTAACTTGTCCACCCACCCGAAATGCCAAGGCAGTTTGTTGTCGAGCCTGTACATCTCCAGCATAGCTTTTTTGTTCGTGAAGTGTGGTTGAAGGCTGGGTCACCATCACATAGGGTATTTCTTCTGTTTTAGGAGCCTCTTTACTACACCCCGTTAATGTGACCATGCAAACAATCATCATACTCATGATGAGAGGTTTTAACAGATTCATATCTTATCGCTCTTATTCAAACTGGTTTTTTAAGGCACAATATATTTGCATCATAGTTTGTTTGTTTTTTAATTAATATACCCGACGGTACATTAATTAAAGAAAAACTTATAAGTATTTATTTTTATGTAGTTTTATTAGAGGGTTTCGTGCAAACAGTTAATCAAAGTGGTCGCCCCAAAGATCTGGAAAAGCGTGCTCGTATCTTACAGGCCGCTAAAGCTATTTTTTTAAAGTCCGGTTATCACGGTACCAGCATGAACCTGATTGCACAGGAAGCAGGCGTTACTAAACTCACGGTTTATAATCACTTTCAAGATAAAGCAAACCTGTTTATCTGTGCCATTACAGAAACTTGTGAAGAGACTCTAGGCACTAAACCATTTGAATTAGATGCATCGGCAGACTTTTATCAAACACTTTATATGGTGTGTTCACGTGCCTTGCAGATTATTTATTCCCCCGAAGCACTTAAACTCGAGCATGTATTATTTGAACTTGCAGCAGAGCAAAGTCCACTCGCCCTACAGTTTTTTAATGCCTCCCATACTCGTCTGCAAAATCAGTTAGTTGAGTTTTTTCAAAAAGCTGCTCAATTAGGTTTTATTCAAGCCGATGATCCGCTATATCAAACAGAGCTGCTTTTGACCTTATTGCTTGGTGTACGCCATCACAAGGTTCTACTTAGAATTATTCCTGTACCGAATGCTCAAGAGGTAGATCGGTTTATTCGGGATGCTATTGATTTATTTCTACTCAGATATCGGCATTAAACCAAAGTCCGATTGCCAAAATTTGCAACGGGTGCATGTCGACTTTTAAAGCGTTATAAGCGATTTAAATGTTATTTTTTAAGCAAAAATTCACATTTTCTTACGCTCAAAGCTTGGAATGTTCGTTAATCGCGCTATATTCGAAAAGAATAAGAACAGGAGAAAATAGCATGGTTCAGCAAATCGATGCGCCACTGCGTGAGGATGTCCGCTTACTTGGCAATTTATTAGGTGAAACCCTAAAACAGCATGCAGGACAAGAACTGTTTAATCAGATCGAGCAAATCCGTGCTCTTGCCAAAGGTGCACGTGATGGTCAAGCTGAAGCCGAAAAGCAATTAGAACAATTATTTTTAGAATTGCCCGATGAAGAGCTATTGCCTCTTACCCGCGCTTTTTCTCACTTCCTCAATTTTGCCAATATTGCTGAGCAATATCATGTGGTACGTAGCCGCAGACAGGCAGAGTTTGATCCGGATGCAAACTCCCCGAATCCCCTTGTTCACTTATTTAAAAAGTTTAAAGATAAAAATATTTCGACAGAAAAACTGTTCCAGCAAATTTGTGATCTTAAGATTGAATTGGTACTTACGGCGCATCCAACAGAAGTGAGTCGTCGTACCCTGATTCAAAAATATGACGATATCAATGCTTGTCTATCACAACTTGATCAGCAAAAACTTACTCCGCGTGAACGACAAAATGCTCTTGCCAATTTAAAACAACAAATTAGTTCGGCTTGGCAAACAGATGAAATCAGGCAGCACCGCCCGACCCCGGTAGATGAAGCAAAATGGGGCTTTGCCACAATTGAGCAAACGCTTTGGAATGCTGTTCCTAAATTTATCCGTGAGCTAAATGAACTGGTTCAAGACAATTGCCAACAAAACTTACCACTTCATATTGCTCCGGTACGTTTTGCATCTTGGATGGGGGGAGACCGTGATGGTAACCCGAACGTTACTCATCAAATTACCCAAGAAGTATTGTGGTTATCACGCTGGCAAGCTGCCGACCTCTATCTAAGAGATATCGAAAACTTACGTTGGGAACTATCAATTCAGTCTTGTTCCGAAGAAATGGTTCAAGCCATTGGTAGCCCTCATCCAGAGCCTTATCGTGAGTATTTACGTGCAACACGAGAGCGTTTAAAAGCAACTCGTCATTGGTTAGCTCAGCGCCTACAAGGCTTAGAAGCTGATGACAGCAATGTCATTAAAAGCAAAGATGAACTGTTACAACCATTATTGCTGTGCTATCGCTCTCTAATTGACAGTAATCTACCTGAAATCGCGAATGGTCAACTACTCGACTTTATCTACCGTGTGAACTGTTTTGGTATTGAACTACTTAAGCTCGATATTCGCCAAGAGTCAGGTCGTCATCGCCAAGCCATTTCAGCCATTACTGAGTATTTAGGTTTAGGTAATTTTGAGTCATGGACTGAGCAAGCGCGCCAAAACTTTCTCATTCAAGAATTACAAAGTAAACGCCCACTTTTACCGAAATATATTAATGAACCTGAAGGTAGTTTGATTGGTCACCCAGATGTACAAGAAGTATTTGCAACCATGCGTACTTTGGCAGACCAACCACCTGAGTCTTTAGGGGCTTATATTATTTCTATGGCTGAATATCCAAGTGATGTTTTAGCTGTATTGTTATTGCAAAAAGAAGCCGGTATTCAGCATCCTTTACGTGTAGTGCCTTTATTTGAGACTTTAAAAGACTTAGATGGCGCAGCAACTACCATGAATACGTTGTTTAATATGCATTGGTATAAGCAGCATATTCAGGGTAAACACGAAGTGATGATCGGCTACTCAGATTCAGCAAAAGATGCCGGTTTCATGTCTGCCAACTGGGCTCAATACCGTGCTCAAGAAGAGCTGACTGCAATTGCTCGTAAACACGGCGTACAGTTGACTCTGTTCCACGGTCGTGGCGGCTCAATTAGCCGTGGTGGTGCTCCAACGCAACAGGCTCTCTTTTCGCAACCGCCGGGCTCAATCTCTGGTGCAATTCGTGTGACAGAACAAGGTGAAATGATCCGCTTCAAATTCGGGCTAGAAGGTATTGCCATGCAAAACCTTGAAATCTATACCGCAGCAACGCTTGAAGCGACATTATTACCACCACCAGAGCCTAAGGCTGAGTGGCGTGAACTTATGAACCGTATGACAGATCATTCTGTGAAGGTTTATCGTCAAACAGTGCGTGAAAACCCGCATTTTGTGAAATATTTACGGACTGTCACTCCTGAGCTTGAATTACAAATGTTGCCGCTAGGCTCACGTCCGGCAAAACGTAAAGTAAGTGGCGGTATCGAGTCTTTACGTGCCATTCCATGGGTGTTTGCTTGGACACAAATCCGTTTGATGTTACCTGCATGGTTAGGTACAGGTGCGGCGATTAATGAAGTGATTGCTGATCAGCAAAAAGCAACGCTTGATGAAATGCTTCAGCAATGGCCTTATTTCCAGACACTCATTGATATGCTGGAAATGGTATTGTCTAAAGCCGATGCCAATATTGCACTCTACTACGAGTCTCATTTGACTGAAGATGAAGACTTAAAAGTGCTGGGCAATCAGTTACGCCAACGTCTAAAAGATGCTGTGGAAACCTTGCTTGCGTTAAAAGATGAATCAAAACTATTAAGCGACAATGAAGTTTTGGATCAGTCTATGCAAGTTCGTAAACCGTATTTACTGCCTTTGCATCTTTTACAAGCTGAACTCATGAAACGCCGCCGTGATTATCTTGCTGAACGTCAGGCAGAGCATACCCCTGTTGACCATGCACTTATGGTAAGTATTGCCGGAATTGCTGCTGGTTTACGTAATACAGGCTAAGCTCATTTTACTAACTACTTTCTTAAAGCAGTGCATCTCGGATGTGCTGCTTTTTACTTGCAAAATTCCTTGTTTTTCTCAAATTTTCCTCGATTTTTCATTTTTTAGAATATTTTTTAAAAATCATAAAATTAATTTTTATCAGAAAAAAACACCTAATTCCTTATATTTAGAATTTATAAAATTATACCGATCGTTAAAAAATAATTACTTTTCACTTTCATATTCAATACAAGAGATTAAATGCTTTTACAAGAAAGAGTATCATTGCACCAATTAAAGAATAATGAGCTTATTTTATGTCCAACTGGTTTCCCAAATGGCAGCCTTACCAAGGTGATGTTGACCATCGACCGGTCTCTACCAATGAATATCTCCCTCCAGTTCAAAGTGCTATTTTAGGTATCCAACATGCATTTGCCATGTTTGGAGCAACTGTTTTAGCACCTTTACTCATGGGCTTTAACCCTAACCTTGCTATTTTAATGTCAGGTATCTGTACCATCCTGTTCTTCTTAATTACAGGTGGTCGTGTTCCTAGTTATTTAGGATCGAGTTTTGCCTTTATTGGGGTTGTTGCAGCAGCCACGGGGCATATCACAGGTTCAGGGGCCAATCCAAATCTTTCTATTGCGTTGGGCGGGATCGTAGCGTGCGGTATCTTTTATGCACTCATCGGTTTTATTGTGATGCTCACGGGTACACGCTGGATTGAAAAACTTATGCCGCCTGTGGTGACTGGTGCAATTGTGATGATTATTGGTCTCAACCTTGCCCCTGTTACCATTAAAGGCGTTGCAGGCCAACCATTTGAAATGTGGATGGCCTTAATTACTGTACTTTGTATGGGCAGTATTGCGGTTTTTACACGAGGCTTATTGCAGCGTCTACTTCTATTGGTAGGTTTGATCTTGGCTTATGTAATCTATGCGATTGCGACAAACGGTCTAGGTTTAGGTAAACCGATCGATTTTAGCCAGATCTCACAAGCTTCGTGGTTCGGTATTCCAAGCTTTTCACATCCTACTTTTGATACCAAGGCTATTTTAATTATTGCACCAGTTGCACTGATTTTAGTAGCAGAAAACTTAGGCCATATCAAAGCAGTAGGTGCAATGACTGGAGAAAACCTAACTCCACAATTAGGCAAAGCCTTTGTCGCTGATGGTTTAGCTACGACACTTTCTGGTAGTGTTGGCGCGCCAGGGATGACAACTTATGGTGAAAACATTGGTGTGATGGCAGTCACTCGTGTGTACTCAACCATTGTATTTGTGATTGCAGGCATCTTTGCTATTTTCTTAGGTCTATCACCAAAATTTGGCGCTGTCATTAGTACCATTCCAAGTGCAGTCCTTACAGGTGCATCTATTGTGGTATTTGGCTTAATTACCATTGCTGGTGCAAAAATCTGGATTGAAAACAAAGTCGATTTTTCTAACAATAAAAATCTGATTGTGGCTTCAGTAACCATTATTTTGGGTGCTGGAAACTTTGAATTATTGTTCGGTAATTTCAATTTAGGTGGTATTGGTACAGCAACGTTTGCAGCCATTATTTTAAACTGGCTGTTTAGTTTAAAAGATAAAACCTAAATTCTAAAAGGCAGCGCAAGCTGCCTTTTTTCATTCCGATTTAGTATGATGAATTTTTGCATTTCAATACGTTCCTATCATGCGTTTTGATTTTTTTGATTTACAGCTGGTTCTTCATATTGTCTCGACTGGTAGCCTCACCAAAGGCGCTGACCGCTCTGCGATTTCACTTCAGGCGGCGAGTGAACGTATAAAAAAACTTGAACAGTATTTTGAGACCCCCTTATTTATTCGACAAACCACAGGCGTAGAACTCACTACTGCTGGACATGCATTTGTAGAACATGCTCGTCAGCTTTTAGCTCAAAAAGATCAACTCGAACAAGAAATGCAGCGGTTCAGACAGCCGACAACAGAAGCATTAACACTTTGGTGTAACTCATCCGCTCAAAGTGAATATCTACCTACGTTATTACCGCAATATCTAGTGCTTCATCCCGAAATGAATATCGATTTGCATGAAGCAGAGAGTTCAGAAATTGTAGATGCATTAACCCAAGGGATTGCAAGTCTTGGCCTAGTCTCGAGTTTTTTCAATACCCGACATTTACAAACTAAAGAGTTTGCAAGCGACCCATTAGTTCTTATTTGCCCTGTGACACATGAGCTAGCCCGCTGCAAAGAGCTAAATTTAGTAGATGCTTTAAGCTATGGTTTTATTGGACTCAAATCGCATCACTCTTTACAACAGTCCATTGAAACCCAAGCCAAATTATTAGGTTTTAACATCCAGTATCGGTTGCGCTTACCTAACTTTGGCGCAATTGCCGAGGTAGTCGCCAAAGGTGTGGGAATTGCGATTATGCCTGCCCGTGCCGCACAGCGCCTACAATCGGACTATGATTTTCATTCAATTCAACTGCTAGGCGCATGGGCAAACCGTAAACTACTTTTGGCCACACAAAGTTTCAATCAGTTGCCTAGTAGTTACCAACAGTTTGCAGACTTTTTATTGCAGCATCGTCCTTAAAAATTAACTTAATGTAAAATCATATAAATTCCTAATGACATCAAGCCTATAAAAAAGATACGGCGAAATATCTGCTCATTCAGTCGATAGCGGATTTTTTTACCGATCCACATTCCAATGAGCGCAGCTAACAACGCAGCGAAAGATAAACGATAGTCCAGTGTTATCCCTGACATCGGGTTATGGTGTAAAAACACAGCAAGGCAAATGGTAGAGACCGTAAAGGTTAATCCTAAAGCCTGTACCAACTCATCACGTTTTAAATGCAAAGACTGTAAATACGGCACAATAGGAATAATAATGACGCCTGTTGCTACAGTCACTGCCCCGCCGATATATCCAATAATGGGTGATAACCAACGCTCATGCTTTCCTAAATGCGGAAGTTTCTTTACGCATAGACCATAAAGCCCATATAAGGCCAACATGCAGCCTAATAAAATTTCACTACTTTGACCATGACTTTGACTTAAGGTAGGTAGAAAACTCCATATTGAGCCCACCACAATACCTGCGAGCAACGTCCAGAAACGGCGAATAAAAGCCCAGACATGTCCTTCAGCAAAAAGCTGCCAGACGTTGGTGACCATTGAAGGAACAATTAAAAGAGATGCAGCCTGAAAAGGGCTCATTGCGATGGTGAGTAAGCCCATTGATACCGCAGGCAAGCCTAAGCCGATCATGCCTTTAATCATGCCCGCAAAGGCAAACACCATCATAATAATTGCTAGAAATGTCACTGTTTATCTCCGATTCCCTACAAGGTTATGCTACGGAAAAAACAGGCTTTGCCCTATTCTTGTTTTTAGGAGTAGGCCTCAATTAGAAGTTGAGGCCGTTTTGTATTTTTCTTCTAAAACATTGCTAAAAATACTTTCAATCATCCAAACCCGATACAGGCTATTAAATACATAGCTTTGCCCATCGATACGTAACTCTAAAACCGGCAAATCAGGTTGATGCTTGTCTTGGCAAAGTGCATCATTTTGCGCTAAAACCGACTGTATATCCTGTTCAGTTAACTGCTCAATACCCAGTTGCTGCTGTAACTGTTGGAAATGCTTCTGGAAAGATAGATCTTTTCCTTTCGTCCAAACAGCCTGCAAAATAGTGAAAATTGTATCAAGTTGCTGATTTTCCGGCACACTATAGAAAAGCTTTGCCATCCCAAGCGTACTTTCTTCTGTAGGTCGGCAAAAAGGTGTAAAAGCAACCTCGGTACGTTTAGACACACGTGTTGCCAAGCTCCAGTCAAACCAGTCTCGGCCCCGATAACTCAAAGGATAAACTTTTAGCTGAATATCATAATAGTCTGCGAGCTCTTCTTTAATATAGGCAAGCAACAACCAGCTCATCGGGTCTTCTAAAGCGATAAATACATCAAGTTCAGGATGCAAAGCCTGAATTTCATTTAACGCCTCAGCATCATTAATCAAATGTTCACGCCATTCGATATGATTAATTAAAAATATCGGATTACCTGTCAGTAACTTTTGTTGTTTTAAACGACGGGTTAAACGTAATAAATCATCTACTGCATGATATTTACGCCCACCAAACTCAAAGTATGCCGCTCGAACAGGTTCATCGGTAAAAATACGTTCTGGAAAATGCTGAGGAACCTGATGCTTGACTGCCATGGCATGTAGAGTACGCAATTTTCCATATTGCTGTTGCCAAAGCATGTGAAAGATATCTTCAAGTAAATGTAAGAAGTTCTGACCTTGTAGGGGGGTTCTTTTTAATATGACAGCGGCTTGTTTTAAAGATTCTGGACTTGGGATTTCTGGAAACTCATCAAAAGCAAACCGGTGCTGATTTGCTAAAATTTTGGCATCATTTAAACAATAATGCTGCCACTCCTCATGCGTCATGCTATTTGGAGGTTCAGAAGCCGTATGGGAAATAATAATTTTTAAAGGTTTAAGTTCATCACTTAAAATTTCATCTAGCTGAGACAATTGCTGAACAGCCAGATAGCTATACACATCATCAAGTCGTAAATAAATACTTAAACCATTTTCCGTGGGTAACACCGCTTGACGAGAAGGCTTTTGGTAAAACCAGCTCGATCGGATAGGGTCAAACCAACGGCGTAGCAGTGACATGAGTAGTGCCTCTAAAAATAAATCCTAAGCGAGATCAAAAGTTATTTTGATCATAGTGCAAGGTGAAACAGTAGTCGAGATGGAAAAATGACTACCTGAGTTCGCGCAGAAAATATGTCATGTTATTTCGCGAGTTTCTGCGTAGGTGAAGATTTTATCACCATTTTATGGCAAACCCATAGAATGATCTGAAACCACCTTTTTCTACAAGCGGATTTTTTTTACCAGACATAAAAAATGCACCCTTAACATGATAACAATTCATCGTGTTAATGGGTGCATGTTTCCTACTCAATTATTAAAATTGAATATTTTATAGAACGCGTACAGCTCCTTTTGCTGCACTTGTGGTATGCATTGCATAAACTTTTAACGCTTTTGATACCTTACGTTTACGTTCTTCTTTCGGATGCCAGCCTTTCGCTTCTTGAACTGTACGACGGTGCGCCATAGTCGCATCATCAATATTCAAGTGAATGGTACGATTTGGAATATCAATTTCGATGGTATCGCCATCTTCAACCAAACCAATCGCACCACCTTCAGCGGCTTCTGGCGAAACGTGACCAATTGAAAGACCTGATGAACCACCAGAGAAACGACCATCTGTAACCAACGCACAGTCTTTTCCTAAACCTTTAGATTTAAGATAGCTGGTTGGGTAAAGCATTTCTTGCATGCCCGGACCACCACGTGGACCTTCGTAGCGAATAACAACAACATCGCCAGCTTTAATCTCATTGCCTAAAATTGCTTCTACAGCTGCATCTTGGCTCTCAAAAACGCGTGCTGTACCAGTGAATTTTAAAATAGATTCATCTACACCCGCAGTTTTTACGATACAACCATCAAGTGCGATGTTGCCGTATAAAACAGCTAAACCACCATCTTTAGAGAATGCATGTTCTGCATTACGAATTACGCCCTTTTCACGGTCGCCATCTAAAGTTGAGTAGTAACGGTTTTGTGAGAATGCAACTTGAGTTGGAACACCACCCGGAGATGAGCGATAGAACTCATATACATCTGGATCTTCAGTACGGATAATATCCCACTTATCTAACGCATCTTTTAATGTTTTCTCATGTACTGTCGGTACAGATACATCAAGTAGATTCGCACGATCAAGCTCGCCTAAAATGGCCATGATACCGCCTGCACGATGTACATCTTCCATATGTACATCTTGTTTTGCTGGTGCTACTTTTGAAAGCACTGGTACTCGACGTGACAATTCATCAATATCGTCCATCGTAAAATCAACTTCAGCTTCATTTGCCGCAGCTAACAAGTGGAGAACTGTATTGGTTGAACCACCCATTGCAATATCAAGTGTCATCGCATTTTTAAAAGCAGCTTTAGTGGCAATTGAACGAGGCAAAATACTTGCATCATTTTGCTCATAGTAGCGTTTGGCCAATTCAACAATAAGCTGACCTGCTTTTAAGAATAATTTTTTACGGTTTGCATGCGTTGCAACGATAGAACCATTGCCCGGTAACGATAAACCTAGCGCTTCTGTTAAACAGTTCATTGAGTTCGCAGTAAACATACCTGAACACGAACCACAAGTTGGGCATGCTGAACGTTCAAATTCTGCAACTTCTTCGTCTGTGTAGCTGTCATCAGCTGCAACAACCATAGCATCTACAAGGTCAATTGCTTTTTCATCACCACGGAATTTAACCTTACCTGCTTCCATTGGTCCGCCAGACACAAACACCACAGGAATATTTAGACGCATCGCAGCCATCAACATTCCCGGAGTAATTTTGTCACAGTTCGAAATACACACCATCGCATCGGCGCAATGTGCATTCACCATATATTCAACTGAGTCCGCAATTAAATCACGTGATGGCAATGAATAAAGCATGCCATCATGCCCCATTGCGATACCGTCATCCACCGCGATTGTATTGAACTCTTTAGCAACACCACCTGCTGCCTGAATTTCTGCCGCGACAAGCTGTCCTAAATCTTTCAGATGGACGTGGCCCGGAACAAATTGGGTAAATGAATTGACCACTGCAATAATCGGTTTGCCGAAATCTTCATCTTTCATTCCTGTTGCACGCCATAAGCCACGTGCGCCAGCCATATTTCTTCCGTGTGTCGATGTTTTTGAACGATAGTCAGGCATTTGTGTTTCCAACAAGTTGTGCTTGAGTGAAATGACTTCCACTCTGGCTGAATGATACTGATATAGCGTTAGATCAGTCGGAATATTGACTCATCATCATAATTTGATCATTCTCCATTCTATAGAAGCAAATAATATTGGGAAAGCCAAGAACGATAATACTCAGTCAATATTTAGCAAAACTTACATGAATAATTTTTTATTTTTTTATAACCTTTTTTTATCAATAAAAGTTTTTGAATAATTTTTTGTTCACTATTTATGGCTTTAGCTCTCCTTTGTACCTCGATTTAGGGCTTCAATCGTTTTTCACGTATACTAGCGTTAAACTTTTTTTGGATTGCATTTGTGAAAATTATTTTTGCTGGCACCCCCGAATTTGCTGCAACAGCATTGGCGGCTCTACTAAAAACTTCCCATGAAATTATCGCGGTTTATACTCAACCAGACCGTAAAGCAGGTCGTGGACAAAAACTAACACCGTCTCCTGTAAAACAGCTTGCGCTGGAACATAATATTCCTGTTTATCAACCGCTTCACTTCAAAGCTTCAACTGAAGAAGGCTTGGCAGCTCAACAAGAACTTGCTGCTTTAGGCGCTGATGTCATGGTAGTTGCAGCATATGGCTTAATTCTTCCACAAGCTGTGCTCGATACACCTAAATATGGCTGTTTAAATATTCACGGCTCATTATTACCACGCTGGCGCGGTGCAGCACCGATTCAGCGTGCAATTGCAACAGGTGACGATGAAACTGGTATCACCATCATGCAAATGGCGGCGGGTTTAGATACAGGCGATATGATGTATAAAACCTATTGCCCAATCACTTCCGAAGATACATCAGCGACGTTGCATGACAAACTTGCAGCTCAAGGTGCAACAGCAATTTGTGCGGTACTTGAGTCAGAAGAAACTCTGCAAAAATATTTAGCAGAACGCGAAGTTCAAGACGAAAGCTTAACAGTCTATGCGCATAAACTCGTGAAATCAGAAGCTCGTATTGATTGGTCTATGAATGCAGTTCAAGTTGACCGCAATATCCGGGCATTCAACCCATGGCCTGTTGCCTTTATTCAACTTGATGAAAATAATGCGCTGCGTGTTTGGAATTCAACAATTTCTAATCAAAACAAAGCAGATGCTCAAGCTGGTGAAATTATTGCAATCGATAAACAGGGTGTACATGTCGCTTGCGGTGAAAATACATTTATTTGTTTAACGAGTGTGCAGTGGCCGGGTGGTAAAGCATTAAATGCTCAACAAATTGCACAAACTCAAAAACTTCACGTAGGACAGATTCTGCCATGAGTCAGGTTACTTCAAATTCATCACGTTTTAACCTGCGCGCTCAAGTCGTCCAGACCTTGCTAAAAGTTCAGCAAGGTCAATCGCTCGCTAGTATTTTAAATACACAGCTGAATCAAGTAGCAGAGCGTAATCGTGCATTATTTCATGAACTTGTTTTAGGTACATTGCGCCAATGGTTCGCACTTAAGTCAATTAGCCTGCCTTTACTCAGCAAACCTTTAAACAATGAGACAGTAGAAACCTGCCTATACGTTGGCCTTTACCAAGTTTTATGCACGCGTATTGCAGCGCACGCTGCCATCTCGGAAACAGTCGATGCGACTAAACAACTTGGTTTCCCTGCACTCAGTGGTATTGTTAATGCAATTTTGCGTCGAGCAACTCGTGAAACTGATGACTTTCAGCAAGGTTTACAGCAAGCACATGGCTTACCAAGTTGGCTTTTTAAACGGTTAAAAAAGGATTGGGAAGAACAAACAGAAGCTCTCTGCCAATCGTTAAAGCAAGCCGCACCTTTAACTTTACGGGTGAACCAGCGTCATATTGGTCGAGATGCTTATTTAGCAAAACTACAAAGTTTAGACATTCAGGCACGTGCGTGTTTGTTTTCCGAAGCTGGTATTGTCCTTGAGCAATCTGTACAAATCACTCAGTTACCGGGTTTTGAACAAGGCTGGTTCTCTGTACAAGATGAACATGCACAGCTATGTGCCACCTTGTTGCCTGATTTAAACAATAAAACGGTTATTGATGCTTGTGCTGCCCCAGGGGGTAAAACGGCTCATTTGCTTGAAAAGTTTAAACCAGCACAGCTCATCGCCATTGATCAGGACCCAAGCCGTTTAGTCCGCGTGACTGAAAACTTAAATCGCTTAGCACTCGATCAAAGCCACACGGAAATTTTGGCAGCCGATGCAACCAAGTGGAATCCTGTTCAACCTGTAGATTGTATCGTACTTGATGCTCCTTGTTCTGCGACAGGTGTGATTCGACGTCATCCTGACATACGCCTATTGCGCCAATCTAGTGACATAGCCCAAACCATTGAGCTACAAAAGCAGATCTTAGAGCACATGTGGCAGCAACTCAAAGTTGGCGGTACATTGCTTTATATCACCTGCTCAATTTTAAAATCTGAAAACGAACAGCAGATGATTAACTTCTTCACAGAACATCCTGATGCAAAAGAAGTGAAAATCGAGGCAGATTGGGGAATTGAACAAGTTCATGGCAGACAACTGTTGCCAGAAGCACAATCTGGTGATGGATTTTATTATTGTAAAATTCAAAAGATTACATAAAAAAAGCAGGCGTTATGCCTGCTTTTTTACTAGATCAGAATATCAAAGCGTATGCTGATCTTTTACTTCTTCTAAAACTTCATCTAACTCTTCAGGATGCTTTGTTAAATGTAAGATGGATAGTGCTAATCCACCCCATACAAATACCATCGAAATTATTAACATCACGATTGCCGAAGTATTCATTATTTTATCCTCCTAGCGATCTTTCATTTTACTTAACACGATAGCAACGACTGCACAGAAAATCACACTGCCCCAGCCAAAGACACCTTGTAAGCTCATACTATAAGTATCATAGCCATTTTTGATCAAATTAAAAACAGTCATACAGAGTGTTGTTAATAAGATTAAAGAGGTAATGACTGTTAAAGTGAAGTCCCAGCCTTTACCCAATTGAATGGTTGAGATACGGTTTACATGGTCGCGAAGCTCTTTAAGTGCTGAACGTTTAAACCAAGCTACGCTAATAATTGATAATAAAGCCCCACCAATAATCCCAATGTTATTAATAAAGTGATCAACAATATCAACGAGCTTAATTGCGTTTACACTTGAGAATAAAATAATTGAAACCAGTGCACTACCACCACCAATAATCGTTACCGCTTTCTTACGTCCCCACTTTAACTTATCTTGCATTGCTGCAATAGGCACTTCCAAAATACTGACCATTGAAGAAATACCAGCAACAAATAATGAAGAGAAGAACAAAAGACCGAATAGATCAGCACCAGAACCTAAACTTGAAATAATTTTAGGGAAAGCAATAAATGCGAGTCCGATACCGCCACTCACAACATCCTTAACTTCAGTACCTGCGGCATGTGCCATAAAGCCAAGCGCTGCGAAGATACCAATACCCGCTAAAATCTCTGTTGATGCATTTGCAAAACCAACGATTAAACCAGAACCAGTTAAATTCGTTTTTGGTTTTAAATAGGATGCATAGGTGACCATGATCCCGAAACCAACTGAGAGTGAAAAGAAAGTATGGCCATAGGCAGCTAACCAAACTTTATAATCCATCATTGCAGACCAGTTCGGTGTAAAGAATGCATTTAAACCTTGTACCGCACCTGGTAAACGTAATGATTGAATAACTAAAATAGTGAAGAGAATGAATAATAAAGGCATGAAAATCTTATTTGATAATTCCACACCTTTTTTCACACCACCATAAAGAATGATGAGAGTAAGTGCCCAAATCCCAACAATCGGCCAGAATAAATGACCTACAAACTGTAGATCAAAGCCGGTTGCTTTTGTGGTCTGCAAATAGGTATTAAAGAAAAAACCTTCCGGATCACTTCCCCACATTTGGCCAATAGAGAAGTAAACATAGCTACCAGCCCATGTAAGTACACTTGCATAGTACAAACCAATGATGATACAGACACAAACCTGCCACCACCCTAATGTTTCACCACCTTTAAATAAGGCACGATATGCCTTAGGAGGTGAACCAGTACTACGATGGCCTACCGCATAATCTAAAAATAATAACGGTAAACCAGCAGTAATGAGTGCTAATAGATAGGGAATAAGAAACGCACCACCGCCATTTTCATACGCAACGTATGGAAAGCGCCAAATATTACCTAAGCCTACAGCCGAACCAACGGCTGCAATAATAAAACCAGATCGTGACGTCCAGTTTTCACGAGTATCTGTCATAGAACACCTAATGTTAAAAGATTACTTATTTTTACTGCTATTGTTGATTGTTATTCCGCATGCAAAAAAAGAACCAAAAAATACTTTTGTGTTTGTAGAAAATAAAATGCACCTTTTGAGTATTTTTATTCCCTTAACAAACAAGCAAAAATAGAAAATTCTTCCTTAAAGATTTTTGTCCATTTTTTGCCCCTATATAGCTGAACAATACCTGTTTTTATTTCTTTTTACTGTAATTTCCGTCTGAAAATTTACGTTTTTTTAGAGATTCTTATCTAGATTGGTTATTTTTTAGCTAATATTCCTGTTTTAAAGCATATTATTACCTTCTTACATTCAATGATATTTTCTACCATTAAAATTTCATTCCCATCCATAAAGTAGATATATCAACTAATTTATAGATGAGTAAAATATCAAAGTATTATCGATCCCTTACACAAAATTTATACTAAAACCTCCAAAACTCAACTCACTATAAGTTATTAATTTTTATATTAAAATTAATTAAATAAAAGAATATTAAAAATTGAAGATATAGAAGCTTTATATTCACCATTTTTCATCAATGCATAACTGCAAAGATATCTATATCATGCGTTCAAAGATTTTCTTTTTTAGGATTGATGATGAAAATATTAAAACTGTCTTTTTTAGCACTCGGGATGGGTCTTAGCGGATTCGCACAAGCAGATTTTATAGGCGTAAAAGGAGACGTTGGCTACTGGTTTTATGACGGCAAAGCTAATATGTCTTCACAATCTCCTGAAGATCAAGATCTAGACCGAAAAGGTAGTGCTCAACTTTCATTAGCTTTTGAGCACCCAATCCCATTTATTCCAAATGCAAAAATTCGTTATGTTAATTTAGATACTCAAACTAAATCAGAAACTTTGGGTCAAGCTAACTATAACGTTGATTTAGATCATAGTGATTTTATTCTCTACTATGAGTTACTAGATAATATTGTCAGTGTAGATGCAGGTCTTGGTGCAACTGTACTAAATGGAGATATTACTGCCTATACCGGTAAACGTGTAGATATTGATAAGACATATCCGATTGCTTATTTATCAGGTGAAGTAAAACTTCCATTTACAGGGTTAAGCGCTAAAGGTGAAGCAACATATACAAACTTTGATGATGCAAAAATTACAGATGCGTTAGTAGAAGCAAAGTATAAGTTTGCCGATAATTTATTAATCGATTTAGGCTTAACAGCTGGTTATCGTATCCTCAATATCGATTTAGATGATTACGATAACAATGACCTTAAATTTGAATTTAAAGGGCCTTATGTGGGCTTAGAAGCACATTTCTAAATTAAAATAGAATTTTGATCTTCCCCATATAAAAAAGAACTCTATAAGAGTTCTTTTTTATTCAACCATACTCACATATTTTGGACATTTTTGAATTCGTTGACACCATTCTTGAATATTTGGGTATAACTTTAAATCGAAGCCGCCTTCCTCAGCTACATGCGTGTATGCATATAAAGCAATATCAGCAATTGTAAATTTATTTCCAACAAGATAGTCGTGCTCTACTAAAGCTTTATTCATAATAGATAACGCTTTATGGCCTTTTGGTTGTAATTTATGATATTCCTCTATTCTTTCTAGCGGTAAACCTAGATATTTATTAATAAAACGAGCAACTGCAATAAATGGTTCATGGCTATATTGTTCAAAGAACATCCATTGGTACATTTTTGCCTTCATATAAGGATCTGCAGGAATCAATTCCGTTCCCTCAGCCAAGTAGCCTAGAATAGCGTTAGACTCACTTAGAACCCGTCCATCATCTAAAACTAAGACAGGTATTTTCCCATTAGGATTTAAAGATAGAAACTCTGCTGTTTGAGTATCTTTATTTAAAATATCAACATGAATCCATCTATGATTTATATTTAATAGGGATAATAACAGTTTGATTTTATAACAATTACCTGAATCTACATCACCATAGATTATCATAGGTACTTACCCCGTTATTCTGCATATTTAAATATGTAATTTTCTTATTGTTTATAACACAACACTTCCATAATATTTTGATTTCCCATATAAAAAAACACCCCAACCTCTTTTGAGATTGGGGTGTTTAGAATAATGAGCTGGCGATGACTTACTCTCACATGGGTAATCCCACACTACCATCAGCGCTAAGAGGTTTCACTTCTGAGTTCGGGAAGGGATCAGGTGGTTCACTCTTGCTATGGTCGCCAGCACAACTGTTTATGGATACTTGCTTAGGTCTTATTTGATGCCGAAGCGTTTTCCAAATCTGTAACAGACTGGGCTGAATTGAATCTTACTTTATCTGTTCATTTTAGCTAGAGGTATAACTAAATCAAGTTGTCTTGCATATTTAAGAATCGATTGATGCTTCATATACAACTGCTTGGGTGTTGTATAGTCAAGCCTCACGAGCAATTAGTATTGGTCAGCTTCACATATCACTATGCTTCCACATCCAACCTATCAACGTCCTAGTCTCGAACGGCTCTTTAGAGGAC